>NZ_CAJRAM010000028.1 GCF_907164965.1 Coxiella endosymbiont of Ornithodoros maritimus | reverse complement strand
CCGCCCATTTTGCTATTCGTTTTAACGAGGATCTTAAATGTTATCATCAACGGAAAATGAAAAAAACGAATCGGATTGTCGCGATTAAAACTATTGCACACAAGTTAATGCTCGCTTGTTGTTACATTCTAAGGGATAACGTGGAGCTTAATGTGAAAAAATCATTTACTTAATAGATTTAAAAAGCGTTGGCTGGGGTAAGGTAACTCGTAAAGGGGTTGGTTAAAAACCAGGAGACCTGATTAGTCATTGCCCCACCCTAATTTAAAGGATCCTTGAAGGAGTTTATACCGAAACGCCCATGCTCGTATAAGCCACACCAGGGTCTGGAGCCATTAGGCAGCCATAATCCTTGTAAAAACACTTGGACATAGCATAGCACTAATCGTTTTCTGGGATGCTTTGCATCAATGGGTCTTGCACTATCCAGATGGGTGACTGGCGCGGATCAGTGATCCGACCCCTTGAGATTGAAAACGCGCCGCGTATTCAGCAACTACTGAACGATCGTTCAAAAACAAAAGTAATTTAAAATGGGTGCTCGTTACTTTGAGCACTCACCAGTTGGCTATTTCCCTCTTGATCAACAGAAGCTAATGGCTGACCTTTTTTAACTCATTCAGAACGCCAGATTCCCAAACAAAGGCAGTAGCCTACGTCATTTGAAATTTTGAGCCTTTTTTATAATTACTACCGCCCCATGCTGGAGAAGCTATTTTTTAGCTTTCTTTCCTTCTCATCAATGCCTCTCATTTTACAACGTTATCTTTTTGTTGGCGTCCCTTGATGGAAAACCAATTTCCAATCAGTATCGACCTTTTTCCATAACGAACTTCGTAATGAAAAACTACAACCATTAATATTTTCCTTTTTAGTTATTAGGTTAACAAAATAACATAATTATCTAGTTGAGTGGACTGTGGATTTAACATCGCAATAGAAGAATTATTTTCTTCCGACAATGCCTTAAGGAGATTTCTTTTGCTATATATTTGTCCTGAACTACCAAATTCAACGAAATCATCGGCTAATAATTCTTGCACGTGATCGGGTGCTTGTCGACGGTTCTCAGCAATTTCCTTTCATTTTCCAATAGTAAATTAATAAGTCTTTTATCCATTTAATATCCGAATAACCCTAAGTGCCCCATTATAGCATCGGTCTATGCCGGGTCACCCTTCGAATAGGGTAACGCTATAAAATTTTATTACCAGAACACAGGGATCACCGGCTAACCACAATAAACATTATGTAAAGCTTTGCATAAAATTTATGCCAAGGCTAATCTTGAAATGAAACGGGCAGCACTCAAAAAAGTCAGCACAGCGCGCCTAAAAGCTTCGTTAAAGAATCTTAAAACTCATTCCTGGATTTAGAGCCAGCATAAGAAAAGTATTCTCCGAAGAAGGATAATTATCTACAACTGACTTCTCAGTTAAAAATACCTCTATCAAATGAAAGCCCATTTCATGCCATAGCAGTTAGCACCACAGATAATTTGAAAACTATCTGAGTGGGTTCCATGGAACCCACTCATTTTCCAAAGCTTTCGCTTACTACCACTTTAAGGGGACGTGGTACTTTTTTCTTCGCTTATTTATAACAGGATTGGTTATAGGTAATTCTGACCTATAACCAATGGCGTTCATTTATCTAATTTATCAGATTTGTTCCAAAGCAAGCAAAAAAGCAACACATTAAAAAAATTAGAAGTCCTTATTTATCCTTGAAAGCTGTCGATGAACCTTGTCCACTCACTCCAAAAAATATATACACCGTGTACACGATGGTCTTAATTATGACTTCTAAACTGCTAACTCTAGTTTTAATTTATTGATTTTATGATGGGCCGTCAGAGGCTCGAACTCTGGACCCGCTGATTAAGAGTCAGCTGCTCTACCGACTGAGCTAACGGCCCTGATTAAGGCTTAATAATTACGTAACTGTGCTTCGAGGTCAAGCATGATTTTACAGGATATTACAGGGCCTACGCATGAAAAATTTTGTTGACAGCCTCGACTTGACTGCCCAAAGAAGGAGAAACCACATTTTTAAGCCAACTACAATTCCTGGAACAGCAAAGTCTTTGTTACTCGCACCGCTAGAGGTTGACACTGGCAGGACTGCTCGCAAAGAGCCAATTTTTTCATCCTAAGCGAAAGGACGAATCGCATTTTCTCAATGAAATTATTATCTATTTCAATGCGTCCAATTTTTTCTTGTTCCGATATTTTGGGTAAATGATCATCTGACCTTTTTTTAAAGGTATCCCAAATGGGTGGTGCCTTTTCATTTCTTAACTGCTACCTGGCTTCAGGTGATAAATGATTGTCTCGCGCCATTGCCTCAATGGTAAATAATTTTTGACAGAATATTAAAGCTTCATGGACAAGTTCCCCCATAAACTGCTGTGCGGTAAATCAATCTCCAGACATTGACAAATGGCTTCTTCTCGGTACAAAGGAAGGGGATCCACGTATTTCGCGACGGTGTCGCGATACTTTTGGGTAAAAATAACGGCAGCATCAGCACGATCTTTACATTTTCCTGGCAAGGCTTACAAACATATTTGGGTCGCACGTGCTGAACCACAGACAAATACGCGAGAATATACTTTAATTGTTCGGTGATTACTTCGCCGATGTGAATTAAATGAGATCCGCAATTACAGACTTTGTCTGCTTCAGCGATTTCATGCACAATGGCTTCGCGAAGTGTTTTTTGCGAACATGCGCTTTGACTCATTTCAATAATTCAACACCGGCTTCATCAAATAAAAACGAAAATTTTCTCATGACATTTCAATCGACCCATCCCCATTCTTGAAAAATACAAATTTTCATTTTTCTAAGCCTCGATACCAAAGCGTAAAACAATTCGTTTTGTATCGAATTAGCATCTCAATAACACTTCAATCAATTGTTTCACTTCCGTTATATCCAAATAGACAGCACACAAATCGACACTTTGGAGACAAGCACCGTTATGGCTTATCAAGCACCGGATGTCATAAAAATTCTGTTAAAGGATGATGTACCGCCGCCCCCAGAAAAAAGTACAGGATTCATTCGCAAAGGAAACGCCAAATAAACCGAATAATTTAACATTTGTGACAGCGAATTACTCGTTTTTATTCTTGGATACTTTAGGCCTACTAAGAACCCTATGAGACAAAGAAACAGAATTCATTTTTTTAAGGACAACTTGCCTTGATAAACGGAAATAATTTTATCAACATCGCCGAAAGCTTTGATACTAACATGCTCCAATAATATCGCTTTATTACACAATTTTTTAATTAGTTGATCGGAATGAGATGCCAAAACAAGAGTGTTAATGTTCTTATAAAAATCGTTTAGACGATTTTTAGCTTTTGCCGCAAAATTTGCATCGCCTGCACCAATGCCTTCATCCACTAATAAAATATCCGGCTCAAGTGCTGTTGCTAGAGCAAAACTCAGTCGAATTAACATACCTGAAGAGTAAGTCCGTAAAGGCAAATGAATAAAATCGTCTAATTCACTAAACTCAATAATTTCATGTTGCTTTTTTTAAGCTCCTGCTTTGTCATTCCCAAGAACATGCCAATGGTGTGAACATTTTCAAGACCTGTATCATCCATATCCATAGCTAAATTAATACTGAATAATGAAGTTATCCGCCCTCGACAAATATATTGGCCTTTAGTCGGGCGATAAATATGCGCCAACAATCTCAACAAGGTTGTTTTAGCGGCGCCGTTATGGCTAACTAAACCAAGACGGTCATCTTTCTTTAAAGAAAATGAAATATCATGTAAAGCAGTTATATAAACTTTCTTTTTCTCATTACGATTAATTTCTCCACCTAAACGGTTTGCTAAAGATCGACGGAAACTCCGGTTAGCATCAAAAACAGGAATTTCAATAGATACGTTTTGTAACTCAATATAATTTTGCATCGATTTTGCCTATAACCAATAAATCAATTTATTATAATTTCGTCCTAAATAAATCATCGTAAATCTCCAACCAACCACAAGAATTAAAATATTTGCCATCCAGCTAACGAGACTTGTAGGCTCACCCATTAAAGGATAGCGAACCACACTAATGAAATGATAAATTGGGTTAAGATTAATAATTGATAAAGCGATTTTGCCATGACCTAATTGAGATTCTGACCAAAATATTAGCGTAATAAACATTGCAATCTGCAAAATACTCGTCACAATTTGTTGGATATCGCGCATCCGTGCACAAACTAATCCAAGTGCAATTGCAATCCAACTACAGTTTAAAATCAATAAAGCGAAGCCTGGAATAACCAACCAAGTATTATGAGTAATATGAAGATGAAAAATTAATGCGACCGTAAGGAAAACGACAAAGTGATGAAAAAAACCATTACGTTACGTGATACAACCAAAAAAGCATAAAAGCCATAAGGTAAAGCAATTTGCTTCATGTAACTCTCACTGGCAATAAATGTCCTACACGATTCAGAGAGTGTTGTTGAAAAAAATCCATACCACATAACCAGAAGCGAAAAAAGGTAAATAACTGCTGATTTCTAAGAAACCCATGCTTCCTATAAAAATCGCAATGCTCAAAGTCACCCAAAAGGGCCCTATAAGGGTTCGTTTGTAGCGCCTACGTATTTCCGCATAGGCCATATAAAGCTAGAGATTCTATTTTTTAAAACCTTTGAAATAATCCTGCACACCAATTAAAGATAGATAAGCGTTTCTTATCGATAATTATTATCGGTTCAGCTAAATCTTGTACTAACTGATCAGTGACGTCATTCATTTTTCTATCCTAAGCGGGTATAACCCATACCCTCGCCTGCATCGAGGGGTACCATGCAGCTGCTCAACAATGGAGTTTTTTGATTACATAAGCTTCTACGATGGGAAAAAATTCTCCGACGTCGGTCATTCGTTTTGAGGGCAGCGCTGCAACGTAGTTCTCAAATTCAACAGGCTTATCATTTTTAAATCGGAATATATTGTTATCCTCTGCTATAAAACTGCCCGGAGAGATCCCTGTTACCACAACCCCACTAGCGCAGCTATCGCGCTTTCCCTAAACTTCTGACATAAGCAGCCAAAGCTGCTTTAGCCGTGTTATATGCCACTGATCCGTGTGCCGCAGAATCGGCCGTTGAACCCACATGAATAATCACACCGCTTTGAAGGTCCACCATTTTAGATATCAGTTTGTTGTTTATTTGAACGCCTAACAACAAATTAATATCAACTAATTTACAAAAGTCTTGTCTAGCTAAAAGCGGATCATGTATTTTGAATCCCCCGCCAGCACAATGGATAATAACATCCGGTATAAAGTCTATTTCTAGTAATTGAAGTAGACTTGCTCTAAGGCTGTTTCATCAGAAAAATCTATTACGTAGATTTTAGTAGGGGACTTGAGCTCCGCTTGTAAATCCTCAAGTTTTTGTTTCGATTGAGATAATAAGTACAAGTCTGCTCTCAATTTAGACAACCACAAACTTAATGCTTTTCCCAAGCCGGAGCCAGCACCTGTAATGAGTATTTTCTTACCTTCCATAACGGTTATCCATTTTTTAACAGACCTAAAGGTATCAACTCTTTATTCATCGTGCAACAAGCACCTTTTCCGGCTAATTTCTATTGCTATTTATTTACGAATCGAAATTGGTAATAATCGTATTGAAACAACCGGAGAATGATTAAAGATGGAAACCTTCATTCATAGTGAAAAGATGCTGACATCTGTGATTGAAATAATCAAGTTTTTTGCAAAAAAGATTCTTAGTATCTATAGTGAACCCTCTTCTTAGTGACAAAGAAAAACGATGCTTCCCCGTTAAGAAACGCTGATCAATTGACACATGATTTTATTTCAGAGCAACTCACTAATTTAACCCTGAAGATTCCCATCATTTACGAAGAGTTAGATTTTGAGATTTATTCTAACACCCTTCTAAACTCTTATTTTTGGTTGGTTGATCCTTTGACGGAATCAAAGATTTTATTAAACGCAATGGCGGATTTACTGTTAATAATAACCTTAAGCAAAGATGCGAAAGTAGTACTCGGGGTAGTGTTTCTTCCTGTAACTAACACTTGTTATTATATAAATAAAGCAGTAAAGCAGCTGGCGCCTTCAAGTAAGTTGGAGAACAACCACCCCAAGAATTATAATTGACCCCGGAGAGCAAAGCAAAGGACTTGAATCGACCTATCAAAGTCGTAATAAATCGCCACCGGACTTGATAGCATACAAAAATTTATTGATAAAATTGGTCCTTGCGAGTGTATCAGCATGGGCAGTAGCTTGAAGATATGCTCGCTAGCAGAAGGGGAAGTACACATCTATCCTAGATTAGGTCCTACGAAAGAGTGGGGTACGCCTGCAGCGCAATGCGTTTTAGAACAAGCGGGAAGAAAAATTCTCATTGAAACCGGAAAATCATTATATTTCAATAAATTGCATTTTTTATCCGAAATTCTTGGCTTCTGATAGTAGAGGATATCCATTTGTAGGCTACCTGATAGTAGTAAAGGATTACAAGGACAGTTTGCCCACCATGTGTTCATTGATTTTGAGCTCGCGCCAACTTTGCGATCTCGAAATGCTTTTTAATCGTGGTTTTGTACCACTGAACGACTTCTTGTCAGAAGCGGACTATTATTTCGTATTGTTGATGGGAGTTTATGACCTATCCCAATCACGTTGGATGTGAAAAGCGAATTTGCAACAAAGTTGATCATTGCTGAACCACTTGCTTTAAGTGATGAGCAAGGTAGTTTATTGGAAATTCTGGAAGTTGGAGAAATATGGGAACCGGGTAAATACAAAGAAGCTTACTGTGTATTTGGCACGCTTGATGAAGCCCATCCCGGAGTGAAACAGCTTTTACGTCATAAGGGTTCTTTTTATTTGAATGGCAAATTGACAAAAATTAACGCCCCTAAAAATTACGATTTCATTCCAAATCGACTTTCTCCTCAACAGCTGAAAGATAAGTTGAAACGATTACATAGAGATTTAGTTGGTTTTCAAACCAGAAATCCCATGCATTGTGCCCATTTTGAATTAAGACGATACGCTGCAGAAATATGCGATGCAAATTTGCTGATTCAGCCTGTACTGTAGTTGGAATAACTAAGCTTGGTGATGTGGATTATATCACGCGTGCGTGTTGTTACGAGATAATGCTCTCCTATTATCCCTCCCGGAACAACATTTATAAATTTTTTGCCACTGGCAATGCGTATGGGAGGGCCGCGTGAAGCGCTCTGGCATATATTAATACGTGCAAAAACTACGGATGTACGCACTTTATCATTTGGCGCGATCATGTAAGCTCTATATTGACCGTCGAGGAAAACCTTTTTATGAGCCATATACAGCACAGGAATTGGTACAAAAATACCAAAAGGAAGCAGGTATTCAAATTGTTCCTTTTCACGAGATGGTTATAGCCAAGCGAAGCAGAAATACATTCCGGTAACCCAGATACAACAAAACGAAACAATTTTAAAAATATCTGAGACAGAAATTCGTCGGCATCTGCGAGAAGGACTCGAGATTCCAGAATGGTTTTCCTATCCTGAAATTATCGCTGAATTGCGCAAATCTTTTCCTCCCAAAAACAAGCAGGGTATAACTCTGTTCCTAACCGGATTGTCGGGAGCCAAAAAATCTACCATCTCAAAAGCACTGATTGCCAAATTGCAAGAAATGGATGAGCGTAAAATCACTCCTTTAGATGGAGACGTTGTTCGCAAAAACCTCTCTCATGGTTTAGGTTTTTCGCGCGAAGATCGCGACGCTAATATTGCACGTATTGCGTTTGCTGCTTTTGAAGTAACAAAACATGGTGGCATCGCAATATGTGCTCAAATCACTCTCTATGTAGACACCAAGAAAAGGGCAGGAGAAATTGTGGAAAGCCAAGGAATTTTTATTAAGGTTTACATTTCTGCACCTCTTGAAATTTGCGAACAAAGGACTTTACGGAAAAGCTCGAATGGGAATAATTAAAAATTTTAGAGGCATTAGACCAGAGATTACAATTGAAACGAATCAACTGACTATCGAGGAGTCTGTTACTAAAATTGTCTTTTACTTGCTTGAGTAACACCTAAAGTAGACAAGCTGAGGAATTCTGTTTATTTAATTGACCTTTCTCCAAACACATTAGAGAATAAGAAGGCTTAACAGCTTGATATGAAAGAGTTTCAATAAAACCCTCTTCCAAAATATCGTAACCCATCTGCTCTTCCAACGTAATTAAACCCATTTCTTTAAAGAGCTTCAATGTTTTCTTTGTAAAGTACCCTTTCCACCTCTGTTTTCCACCTCCCGTAAAATGATGCTCTGGAGCATTAGATAGTTGTTTGAAAAGCGCCTTTTCTTTCGATTTTTTAATAAACTCGTCTGAAACCATAATCCCAACACAATCACAAAACTCTCTTAATGTTTTCTCAGTCCGGTAACAAAGATCCTCATATTTTATTACATACAAATCATTTATATTCTTGAGGGCTTCTTGCATATAATTTTTAACATAATAAGCGCAATAGGCTGTAAATCGATGATCTCTATCATATTTAAGAATATCAATTTGATTAAGTATTGAAAAAAGAACATCTAAAGGATTACGCACAATAAAAGTGCATTTAAAATTTTGCTTCTGATAAAATCTAACAGATTTTTTATTTACACGCGTATGATCAGTAATGATATTTGTTATAGCGAATAAAAAGTCAAAAACAGAAATAACGAACCGTTTTTTGATTTTTTCACTAATCATCTCAAATGCACAATAGATATAATCTATAGGACTCCGTGCAACAAACTCCTGATTATCCTCGCTAAAAAAATACCTTTTACACGTTTAATAGCATTAAATTCAAAATATCGATAGTACGACGCAATATGCCTAAAAAGGATATCAAAGGATGGTGACTGTTTAGCAAACTGCGCACAGTCAAATATCAAATCCTGCAATAGCGCATTCCTAGACCTCCGAGTACCATAGGTTTTTATCTTACTTATTGTTGTTGAATAACCTTGGAGTTCTGACATAGCAAAAACAGGGTGCAAAAAACGCTAACCCCACTATCTACATAAGTTCAGGCAATTATTGTTTATATTGATTGCTTCAAGTAATATTTTTATTTGAGCAAAATGTGCAGAGAATCCCCATAAAATGACTTGACGTTCTTTTCCAGACCCTGTGTATTCATTATTAAGTTTCTCATCATAAATCATTTTATGGTACGCCCTAAGAGAGTTTGACCATCATTTATCACTAAATGACTCCCTAGATTTCGTTTTCCATTTTATTGTTGTAATTATTTTCAATAAAATTAACCAAATAGATGCTTACTGCAATGTTTAGGAATTCTTGCATGTTTAATCTAAAATATAGTAATCTACATTTTTTATATAAACTTAAGTAAGTCAAAGTAAAAAGATAATCGCCATTAAGGCAAAAATCAAGGCGCAAAGTTGACGATGGCTCATGCAGCAAGTGCTGCGTGAAATCTTACAGCCTGTGACGAAAACAGGGAAGTATCTAAAGCCCTTTAAGTTCGCTATTTATCTACTTCTATGTAAACCCATGGATATTATTAATTATCGGCGCTCAAAAAAAAGCCCCGCTGATACACTGTACTTTTTTTACGATCTCGAAGTAAAACCCATTACTTACAATTTTTATTGGGCGTTGGCAATTGCAGAAGCAAGGCGTAAAGAATATCGGCTATCACAGCTAAAATTATCATCGTACCCGGGTTGTCACAAGGCTTAAGAAAAAAAGACTCCGAATACCAAACGATCATCAACGATGCTGCCCGCTGGCGGCGCATTTATTCCATTCTATTACCAACACCAATGCTGCTGGCTAATCAAGCTAGTCTTTATTTTTGTGCTTCACGAGAAGAAGCTTTAATGATAAAAAAAGAAGCGAGGATTGCGCGCAAGCGGTTTCAGCAAAATATAAAGGCCAATTAGTGGGAACGTTCGGTAAGATAGGTTGTTTTAGCTTACACCCTTACAAAATATTAAACGCCTGCGGAGACGGCGACATCATTATTACTGATGACCCAATGCTGAACGATCGTATTCATGCTCTCCGACAAAATGGACTCTCTAGCGACGGTTCCTGCTATTATTAGAGCAACAATTCTCGTCTGGATACTATCCAATCGGCTATTTTGAATATAAAATTTAAGCACTTCAAAGAATGGACAAAACGACGGATTGAAATTGCTACTCATTATTCAGAACAATTAAAGGATCTGCCAAAAATTGTAACGCCACCTATCTCAAATGACGAATATCATTCCGTTTTTCATACCTATATTACAAAGGCAGAAAAAAGGAATGAATTAAAAGAATATCTACAAACCCAAGGGATTGAAACTTGCATTCACTATCAAGTGCCGATCTATAGGCAGCCTATTGCGATAAAAACTTTACAATGTAGCCCAAAAGACTTCCCAAACATGGAGCACACCTCCCAACACGCTCTATCATTACCCATTTATCCGGAACTTAATCTCAAACAGCAAGATTATATTATCAACAAAATTAAAATGTTTTCTTCTCCACCCATTGTAGAGAAGAAAGAAAATCACTCGTCACACTCACTTTCATGAATGTGACAGATAATAAAAAGAAGGAGTATTGTTAATGCGTGTACCCTATTCTTATTTAGAACGTCAGTTTGCCGATATTGAACCTTATCTCAATGACCTTCGTAAATTCACCAAAACTGCTGACTTTATATTAGGCGCAGAATTAGAAAAATTCGAGAAACGATTTGCTACATTGCACAACGTACCACACGCCATCAGCGTTGGCACAGGCACTGACGCATTAGCGATGTCTTTTAAGATGTTAAATATTGGTGCGGGTGATGAAGTCATCACTTGTGCGAACACTTTTATTGCATCCGTAGGCGCTATTATCCAAGCAGGCGCTACTCCTGTTTGGTTGACAGTGAAAATGGTTATATGATTGATCCTGAAAAAATTGAAACAGCGATTACCGCTAAAACCAAAGCGATATCGATTGAACTTAATTTACTTTCATTAGAAGAAGCCTTAAAACGCTCCCAGAATGTCGGTTTAGACTTTTTATCACTAGACGTACAAGGCACCAAATATGATATTTTAGAAGGCGCAAAAGACTTTCTACTGAATAATTGCATAGGAATACAGTTAGAAGTCGAATTTGTAAAATTATATCAAGATCAGAAAACTTTTTTGACATTCACTCTTTGTTAGAAAGCATGGGTTTTGAACTAATCGATTTAGGAAGTTTTGGTCGATGCGCTCCAATCTCATTACCTCTCGGATTTAGGGGATTAGAACAACCGTTGTACGCAGAAGCACTGTATCTTAAAAAGGTTGATCTCTTAGTTAAAGATAAAAATCTTGACGAATTATATAAAGGCGCTTTATTTAGTCTCCTTTACAAAAAGGTAGGCTTATGCGTTAAATTTTTAACCAAAGCCATTAAAATGAATGGACGCGAACACAATCCGGTACCATTATATAAAAAATTTTTAATTGAAATATGGGATTTGTACGAACAATTTAAAAATTATAGATTGCCCTCGATATCCCAACTCTTTTCAAATAAAATGTTCCGAGAATATTATCAGCAACAAAATACTACTAACCTAAAAGACGAAATAGAAGAGACCGTTAGAAATCAGATAACTGATATATTACCAATAATAACTGAACTGCATAAAAGTTCGGATTCTCAACTTGGGGAGCTATTAAAAAGATATGGGCTTTATGACGTCGCGGCAACGGTTAAAACGAACAGATTTTTTGAAGCTAAATGTTTTCTAGATTTAGCAAACGAACTTGAATTAGTTAAAAAGGAGGTCAATGAAAATCTTACTTTTTAAACCAATGGCGCTACCTTACGGAAGCAGAAGGGGTCAAAGACCCCTAATACGTTCACACCTCATCCTTTGTGATAATTAGCGCTACAAGCACCGGTTCCGCGAACATAAATGTGAATACTTTGAGTCTTTCTATCTATGTCTAGGGTAAGAGTACCGGATGAGTTGCCGAACCAATCCGTGGCACAGGGGGGCGAACACCTTGGCCCCACATAGCAGCTTTATGCAACACGCTCCCTGAATTTTTTGAAGGGTCGAAATTCCTTAAATAAATTTTCCAAGTAAAACCAGACGAACCAACCTTGTTTTGATAGCAATAGTTCCCTAAGCCATTAAAATAAGCAGATGCAAAAATTATAAATTTCATTCTTACTCCTCGCTTTTAACGGTTTAAAAAAATATCGAAATATAAATTATAAATAAAAACACTATCTATTAACTTATTGATTTTATTAATTTTTTATGGTCGAGAAGGAGAGTCAGATCTCAATGGTGCTACCTTAAACCGCCGTGCAATTTCAACCTATTGATTTAAGGTGAAATCAGTTTCCAATTTTATTATTGGTTCGCGAAGAAACGATACACGACGGCCAATCAAAGTGAATATCCACGTTAAAAATCAGAAAAAGGGGTTTGGGATTTTCCAAACATACGATTTGTAATGATCATGTCGTTAACCGTTGGTAGTGATGGTATTTTTCGTGATCATGCACAACGTCACTATGATTTTCTAACTGGCATCAAGATGGGTAAAAATGATCACGTTGTTAATTCGAAAAAACCGAATAAAGCAGCGTGGATGACGCAAGGATAATATAACTTATATCCATCCGAAATTCAGGTACGAGAGTTTAAGGTAAACAGCAGCATTTATGTAACAACCTTGCTAAATGCTAAAAAATATCACAAGAGAGAATGGCTAAAATATATGAACGAAGATGCGCAGTAGAGATTAATCAAAAAGTATCAAAGAAATCATGGAAATGGATTTCTTATCTTGTAAAACACCCGAAATGATTAGAAAAAAATTGGTATTCATTTTCTCGCCTACAACTTTATTTGAATTATAATAGCCGAAGCTTGCGAGGCACATGGATCAACTTGATCCAAAATAAGTTTTAAGGGTATGGTGCAACATATCAATTCGTTCTCACGCTATTTTTTAAGTACAAATAAAGAAAAAAATGAAGGACTATACGCCGAAATGCTAAAATTAATCGTGCAAAATAAAATTGGGAATAAGCCTAGGCCTGGCCGAATTGAGCCACGTGTCGTTAAACGGCGACCAAAAGCTTTCCCATCACTGAGCCCAGCACGCAAGATTTAGAGAAAAAAGGTTGGCGAGAAAAATTGAAAGGAGCATTTAAAAAATACTTTAAATTAAAGTAGCGCCATTAACTTTTTAAACTAGCGTCCAATTGTAATCCCCGTATAACCCGCTTCCTCAAACACCTTAATCCACCCTTCTAGGTAATCATGAAACTCCGTCGTTAAAACCCAATTTTCAAAAAGCGCTTTTTGTGCTGGTGTGTGGTAACTATCTACTTGAATATACGCCTTACCACCAGAAACACGCTGAATTTCTCGCAGGGCAATGATTACCCTTTCACGCGGCAAATTGTGTACCGTGTTTAAAGAAATAACCGCATCAAAACTGTTGTCGGGAAAAGGTAAATGATCCGCGTTTCCCAAATGTAAACGACCGACGACCTCTGGCTCGCAGTTCATTAGCGCGTATTCGGATATATCAATACCATAAGCTTCCAAACCCGGACAGGCCTTCATGAAATCTTTAACTAAAAATCCTTTTGCACAACCAATGTCTAACACACGATCACCTGCTTTTAATCTAAAGTAATCCACCATGTCTTTGACGACTGGAACCCAACGCCCATCATATCGATAACCACCATAGCCGTAACAACGTGGTCCATCAAAATACATATCACCATATTGTTTTGAAATGCGAACTACTTCTGGATCTTTCGAATTTAAACGCGCCTGAACATTGCGTTTCACTTTTGGTAGTGAGCTTAACAAATTAATTTCTGGCATGGCTAGAGCGTCCCCTTCTTGAAAACCTTCATTTTCAACTATGAATACCGCAAACCATCCTCAATGCCTGTGTAAGAAAAATCAGGAAAAGCTTTTTGACAATCGGTGATGTCAAAAGGGCGATAACCATTATGCGGATCCTCAGCACCATAAAGCAAAGAAGGACGCAGAATGGCTAATGAAATATTATTTTCAGAACAAACAGATTGCAGCATCATTTCACGCGTCAAGTGCATGACACCATGGAGGGAAGTCGGCGCAATCACCGAGGTTTCTGTCAAGGGTTGATCACTATCAGCATACACCGCATCAGAACTAATATAAATGACTTGTTGAATAGCTTGTTTTTGCAAGACCTCACAAACAACATTCATCATACGCACATTGCGATAAAGGATAGCTGCATTTTTAGAAGGCGCTTCTGCTACTGTTATGACTAACGTATCGCCCGCTTGTAATTGCTTTAATAATTGCTCTGTCGACCTGGATTTAATAAATCAACTTGCTGTCGAATCAGTTCAAGCATATTGACTGCCTCTTGCTTTAAACGCTGACACAACGCTCGTCCCACAAAACCATTTGCCCCTAAAACCGCTACACGTGATGGGGTACGTGCGCCTTGTAAATGTTCAAGCATAAGTAGCCTCTTTTTCCTTTAGGGCATTCAAATTAACTCCCAACGTATGAACGTAAAATCCTGGCTGGATAAGCGCTTCATGGTTTAAAACTCGATACGGATCAATAATAACTCGACCTCTCATGTGCGCTAAAAAATCGCTAGCTGTTAATTTCGAGTAATCTAACCAGGAGGGCGTCATAATAACAAGCACATCGGCCGACTACAACGCTTTCAAAGCGGAATCGCAGTGAGTGGCGGTGTCTTCTATGTTCTCTTTTTTCACAGCAGGATCATGAACCTGTATCTGCGATTTTGTTGTTTTTAATAAATTGATCAACACGATTGACGGTGAATTTTTAATGCTATGTGTATTCGCTTTATAAGCCAATCCCAAAATAGCGACGATCGACGCATCTATTTTTGAAAATATTTCAGTTTGTAAGTAACGCCAAACCCAATTTTTGTAATAATCACTGTCCGCCAACCACCTTTTTACAAGCTCAGCGTGTGTGCTGTATTGTTGCGCCAATTGTTTAATTACCACCATGTCTCGCTGAAGATTAGCACCCGAAATTCCCAATCCCGGTTCTAAATACGCATACTGACCAATACGTTTATCTAAACGCAAAGCCAGTATATACTACCTCTTGCCAATCTGCGCCCACCGCGGATGCCAAATCAGCCAGCAAATTACTGGTCATTACGGTAGCGACCAAATACATATTAATAGAAATTTTAGCCAGTTCAGCGCTCTCATAACGCATTGTTAATACGGGGCAATGAAAACTTTTCAGAAAGGTATGATAACAAGAAGGTAAATTTTTTGTAGGATCTGAACAACCCACAATGAATCGTTCAGGTTTAGTCGCACGTTCTATCGCACGACTAAAAATAATCGTTTCCACTTGATAAAATAATTGTTCCGCCGGAAACTCCGCCGCCCGAATAAATCCCGGATGAACCTGAACCTGAGACAGGACAACCACAATCTGTTCACAACATAGCCGTCGCTGAAGTTGCTCCAACGCATAACGAATGGGTTGTAAGTCACTGTGATTTTCAGCATCCGTTGGCACATCGATCGCCACATAAATAAGTTCCGCTGCTAGCAACTGATCTAACTCCACCATAAAACGCAAACGATCCACATTATCCACCATTAACTCAGGAAACTGAGGTTCTTCGATGGGGTATTTTTTTTACTTAAGCTCAGCAATCAACGTTTCATTCGGATCATAACCGATGACTTGATAGCCTTTACTAGCTGCAGCAACAGCTGACACTAAACCCAAATAGGTCATTCCATAAAAACCAACTACTGTACTGTGCACGAATCAACTTCCTTTTAGGATCGCTTTGAATCAATGTAGTCGTCTTCTCTATCGGCCTTCCGCTCGGCAAAACACGCTGTCTATAAATCAACTGGCTGGGGCCCCATTTACACAACGAATCAATATGCAGCGAGCCCTTTTCACCGAAAATGTCGCAATAAAATGAATTACGCCAAGACAACAACGACATTTCAAATTCAATTTTAATCTTAGCGACACGATTCAATATGACAACATGATCCGGTGCATTATTCTCATGACATTGCGCATCGATACAAACGTAATTAGTATCACGCAATTCAAACCAATAATCCACAAAATCAAGCAAATGACAACAAAGATCCGTTAACACACCACCACCGGCATCCCGCCACCCCGAATCGCGAACTAATTTAGCTGTACCATTCCCATAAAACAAACGGCATCGGTAAACCTCACCCAATACATTTTCCTTTAGCAACTTGGAAATACTCTTGATATGTGGCTCAAAGGAATGATTGTAAGCGGTGTATAGAACGACGTTATGTTCTTGTGCTAATGTTTTCAATTCAAATAATTGCTTTCGTTCTGGCGTCCACAGGGGTTTTTCCACCAAAACGTGCTTATCGTGTGATAAAAGATAGTGAATGACTTCATATTTAGGTTCGTCCGGCAACCAAACTAACGCCGCCTCGTAATCTGGTAGGGACGCCTCATGGATACCGGCGTAATTAGCTTCGTGATTAATAGGATCAACAGAGCCAACATAATCATTTCCTGCAAAAAATCGCCGTTTTTTCCTTGTACACCTAAACCGACAACAAGGGTTTTCATTTTTAAGTTACCAGCGGCTCATTTTCTTTTATCAATTGGAAATCCGACGAATCCAAATACGTTTTCAATTTTAATAATTTTTCCCGTACATTATCAGGCGTCACTGGCTGATTGCCTTCCATTTCACATTCACAAGCCGCCGCGACAGCTCCCAGAATGCTTCCAATAACAGGACTTGCTCCTTTCACTAAAGCAAGCGCTACATAAGCCAAAAGCGCATCACCAGCACCCACACAGTCAACAACACGATCCACAAAACGGAAACCACAAAAAATGAATCGAGGGCTTCATGATCGCTGTTATAATAAGTCAAAATACCCTTTTCACCCAACTTTAAGATCAAAGTTTTAGAATTGGCAATATCGTACAATTTCGATGCTAATGGTCTTATCCCTGAATCTTGATCAGCCAGTGCAAATCTCGCTTCCCGCTCATTGGGCGTAATTAAATCGAAATTTCTAAATTCGCTTATACTTCCCTACCGATTTGCCACCTGACTATCCGCCACTTTGAACACTTGAGGTGGAATCACACTTAACAGACGATCGATCGTACGACGATTAAATATGCCGTGACGAAAATCACTACAAATAACAACATCACAATCGGTCTTGTCAATCGCCTTTTCAAATTGCGCTAAACAATCGTCATTGATGCTGGAATTATCTAAAGTATCAACTTTAATTAACCGATAACCATCAGTAATAATTGCATTTTTGTAAGTGGTGGGACGATTCTCATCGAGAATAGCGTTAACTTTGATTTCATTTTTGGACAACACGTCCAAGGTAAAATCTTTACGATCATCAGCGCCTAACAACGTTGTAAGTGTCACTTGCGCGGCAGCCGACTGCAAATGTTGCGCGACGATGGCAGCACCACCCACATAATCTTTTTGTGATTCATGAGTACGCTGATCGTCGGTATTTTCGTTTGGCCACCAATCATTGACGTATAGTTAAATTCATCAATGATCGTATCTCCGACCACATGAACGCGAATTTCTTTCATTTCACCCAACGCGCGTTCGATATCAGCAAAAGAAACCTGATGATATTCTAATAAGGTAGCTAGTTTTTCATACCGAACATCGGGCTCGTTCATATTAATGAACGCTGAAGATGAATAAATGATGTCGCCAGGCGTAAATAACATTTTCCCGCCGTAGGCTTTAAGTAATTCCTCTTCCTAAACTGTTTTGGGATGAAGAGCATCCGAAATATATTCAAAACCTTTTGCAAAAAGATCGGGCTGAAATGCTTGAATGGTCTGCAAAGGGGTAGGATATTTATCAATAAGCACATAATCGACCATTTCAAAATCCACTAAATTAGCAGCACGCAAATCTTGCGGAATGTGAGGACGATAATGTCCCTTAACAATGTGCCGATCGGACGTTAAACTAGTCACCAAAATATCCGCTTTGCTTTTAGCATAAAGCAAATGACGCAAGTGCCCCGGATGAACGACATCAAATACGCCATGACACATTACGACAGTTTTCTCTCGCGGGAATTGACCTACTATTTCACATAATTACTCAAGTGTTTTTATTTTATGACGGTATTGTTTCAGCAACATCAGCTTTATCCTTTTTATTTTTCCCTAAATATTTAAACCATGCGACTGTTACATTAGCAATGGATTCTTTACCCCAAAGGGGCGCATCATGCCAGACATTAATTTCACTCATCATACGACTAACACCCTCAGAAAAGGTTATTGTCGGTTCCCAACCTAAATCGCTTTTAATTTTAGTGATATCAGCCCATGTACAATCCGGTTCCCCGGGTCGTTTTGGCATATATTCAACTTCACCACCAATCAGCTCCACCAGCCGATTGATAGACTGCGGATTACCAGCACCTAAATTCCAAATTTCTCCGACTTTCCTGGTTTCTGCTGCTTTTAAAAAGGCTCGTGCAACATCGGTGACATAAAAGAAATCACGCCGCTGGGTCCCATCGCCCACCACAATGAAGGGTTTATCGGTTAATTTTTGTTTAAAAAATACACCAAATACAGCACCATAGACGCCTGTTGTTCGCACACGAGTCCCATAAGCATTAAAAATACGAATAAAATTCACAGGCAAACCGTAAACCTGAAACCAGTGAAAAGCCGCTTCCTCTCCAAGGTATTTAGATAAAGCATAAGGATATTGGGGAGCAATGAGATCATCTTCTCGTGTAGGCACATCCGCCAAACCATAACAAGACGAAGAAGCTGCGTAAACCAATTTTTTGACATTCCCCGCGCGCGCATTCTAAGACGCGCACGGTACCCATCACATTAGTTTGTAAATAATCAATGGGATTTTCAATAGAAGGAACAATATCACCAATGCCGGCGAAATGGAAAACATAATCAACATTTTCAAACAGCGGATGTGGCGCTGACAACTCACAAACATCCTTAATTTCGAAAGTTAAATCAGGATGATTCGCCCGATGTTCTAAGTTACGTCGATGACCGCCCCTTAAATTGTCGATCACGCGCACCTGAAAACCACAATCTAACAACAGATCAATCATATGGCTGCCAATAAAACCGGCTCCTCCGGTCACTATAGCAATAGGTTTCCTCATCAAACCACTTCCAATGCTTTAATACAACGCACGTTGAAATAACGATTGTTGGTCATGCTATCAGGCAATTTACCCGATTGAAAGGCTTTACATAAATCACGCATAGCGTCTTCTATTCTGCACTTCGCTGCGAAGCCTAAACAGCACTTAATTTTATCAGAATTAATATGATAAGAACGGATATCGTCCGTCGGAGCCGTTACAATGTCAATGGGCGCTTTTTCAGGAAATTCTTCTTCTACAACGTTTTTAACAATATGTGCGATTTCCATTATCGATTTGTTTTCATAACCCACGTTAAAAGTCTCTCCTGCAATTTTTTCATCAGGAACAACCAATAACAATTTATATAAATCACACATATCTTGAACATGTAAATTCGGGCGTAACTGACTGCCCCCAAAAACAGTAATCTTATTATTATTGACGGCGTGATTTGTCAAAATATTAACTAATAAATCCAAACGTTGTCGCGGCGCATAGCCACAAAGCGTTGCAGGGCGAATCGTTA
Source organism: Coxiella endosymbiont of Ornithodoros maritimus (assembly GCF_907164965.1). Taxonomy (GTDB): domain Bacteria; phylum Pseudomonadota; class Gammaproteobacteria; order Coxiellales; family Coxiellaceae; genus Coxiella. Next base: position 63,802 of record NZ_CAJRAM010000028.1, on the reverse strand, counting down.
CGCAAACGAATGCAGGGCTTTGATGTTTAAACAATAACGGTTCACACATTCCTTTGTATTTATTGTAAAGCGTTAAAGGTACCAAGGGATGTTCTTCAGTGACATCTTTTGTTTCAGAGATACCATAAACAGAACTGGAGGAAGCATAAATAAAACGTTTAACGCCCGCAGCCTTAGCCGCTTTACCATCGGCTCAAAGGCTTCTAAATTAATGGATGTACTTAATGTTTCGTCTAATTTAAAACTAGCATCATTGGATATGCAAGCTAATGAAATTACGGCGTCGGCATCTTTGAAGCATTATTTAAGACGCTCTGTGTCCCGGATGTCGCCTTCAACAATGTTTAAATAGTGATTTTCTTTAGGTAAGAAATCGTCGCCAAAAAATAAAGTATCATAAACCGTCACTCGATAACCTAATTCAAGTAACTGAGGAACTAATGCGCTTCCCACATAACCCGCTCCTCCCGTAACTAATATACGATAAAATCGTTTGCTCATAAATAATCCTTTTTAGCCTTTATTAACCTTTAAAAGAAATGCAGCAATTCTATGCCGCATAAAAAAATCAATTAAATTAAATAACGCAATTTAATCGCATCCCTGCACTCAATATGAACTTCACTAAGTTGGCACAAATTAATTCCTGCAGTATACTACCCCAAATTTAATTCTTAACTGAAAGAACGTAAGATGGAAAATGACTGCTTACGTGAGTTAAAAGTCAAAATATTCGCCGACGGTGCAAACTTAGAAGAGATGATAAATTTTAAACACATCCATATATTAAAGGGTTTACAACCAACCCCACGCTTATGCGCCAAGCAGGGATCGTCGATTATGAAGCTTTTGCGCACCAAGCGCTCACTCAAATCACCAAACTTCCTGTCTCTTTCGAAGTATTCGCCGATGAGCTCGATGAAATGGAAGATCAAGAACGCCATATAGCTAGCTGGGGAAATAACGTCAATATCAAAATCCCCTGTTACTAATACTAAAGGAAGGCGAATTCACAGGCCCTATCATCAGACGTTTATCGGAGGATGGCATTATTCTCAACATCACAGCCCTTACTACTCACGCACAAGTCGAAAAGGTTTGCCAAAGCTTTGCTGATGATACCCCTGGTATCGTTTCTGTATTCGCAGGCAGAGTTGCGGATAGTGGGCCAGACCAGAAGATCACATGCGAAAAACACTAGAAATAGTAGCTCAAAAACCAAGTCTCGAACCGCTTTGGGCTAGTCCGCGTGAATTGTTTAACATTATTCAAGCCAATCGTATTGGTTGTCACATTATAACAGTCGCACACAACATCCTAGCGAAATTACCTTTGTTCGGAAAGGATCTGACACAATATTCATTGGAAACCGTTCAAATGTTCGCACGAGATGCGCAAGCCTCTCGTTATTCAATTCATTGTAGTTCGGCCGTGTTATAAGGAAGTGTACATGAGTCACGCTAAATTTGTTCTTTGATCAAGTTAAAGAAGTCGCCAATCAAATATCAATTATCAAAAAATAGAAAATCTCGCAATGCATTTTGCAGATATTCGCAATCGCAATGGTCGATTATTTATTCTTGGTGTCGACGGAAGCGCCGAAAATGCTAGCCATGCGGTGAATGATTTCCGCAAACTTTGCGGCATCGAAACATACTCTCCTGCTGACAATATTTCCGAATTAATAGCACGTACCAATGACGAAAGACGGGGAACAGTCTTCTCTAGTTGGCTAAAAACGAGTAGACTCAAAGAAAATGATGCTGTCTTGGTATTATCCGGCGACGGAGGCAATAAAGAAAAAAATGTGAGTGTCAATTTAATTCAGGCACTCGATTATGCAAAAGAATGCAATGCTAAAATTTATGGTATTGTAAGCCGAGACGGAGGATATACTGCGAAAATGGCGGACGAATTCATTATTATCCGTCTGTTGATAATAAACATATTACTCCACATGCGGAAGCCTCTCAAGCCGTCATTTGGCACTGTTTGGTATCGCACCCTCAACTACAGATTCAAGCAACTAAGTGGTAATCAGTTCAAAACCCTGTGTTTTTCTTGATCGCGATGGGGTTATTGTTGTTCCTGAATTTTGTAATGGTCGGTCTTTTGCACCGAAAACCTTAGAAGATTTTTCTTATTTTCCGGATACAAAAAGGACATTAGTACGTCTAAAAACAGCGGGTTATTTACTAATTATCGTCACTAATTAACCTGATGTAGGGAATGGAATTACTTCCCTAGCCACTATTGAAAACATGCATAATAAAATGCGCCAAGAACTACCTATCGATCATATTGAAGTTTGTTATCACTCTCAAAAAGATAACTGTCATTGCCGTAAACCAAAAGCAGGAATGTTATTAAACTCATTAAAAAATTCAATGTCATCATTCAAAAAAGCTTCATGATTGGCGATCAACCCAGTGACATTGAGGCAGTAAGAATATTAAACTTAAAAAACCATTTTTATTGATCACCATTATCAAGAGCCTATTACTGTGAATCCAGATTATATCTGTCAAGATCTTTCGCAGGGGATTGAAATCATCCTAAAAGAAGGGAATGCGTAGCAAGCTTATTATTATTTCTTTGGTATTGTTATACTTGATAATTCTGGCGACTCTTACAATAAAGAAATTCAATTAAATGAAAGAGTATGCAAACTAATGCGACTTTTATTTGTGGCTGCTTATCAAATAATCGCATTAACAAACCATCCAAGCTTAGATTCCCAACGTATTAGAATATTACCGAAAATACTCACTTATTTTCAGAGACTGAGATTTACAGTGCAGCTAATCTGAAAACGACGAAATCAATTGAAAAATTTTTACGTATATGTCATGAACGAAATAAGAAACCTAGTAACTGTATTTGTATTGACAATCGTGAAGATGATATCAGGATGGCTGAACAACTTGGCATGCATGTAATTAAATACATTTCCGCTTCAGATTGCCTGGAGAAGCTCGCTAACGAAAATATTTTAACTGCGCAAACGATTGCTTTTGATAATGTTAATCCTATTTATCCGAGTTTATACGAGTTTATAGAAGGTCAAGGCATTGTAAAATGGAGTTCTCAAAACGGTGAAGCCGTCCTTATTGATGACTGCGATGAAAATGGTAATTTAAGAAAACGAAGTCTTTATGAATCTGAATTAGCCAAATTGATTTGTGAGGAGGGTCGAGCTTATTGGTAAAATGGCTACCATAATAAACTCAATCAATTATTTTTAGCTGATTTTTGTCTAAAAACAAAGTCCAATAAACCTTATATCTTAAAAATTGAAAATTTCCTTAAGAAATTTGGATTAATTGAACCTGATAGCAATCCGAACACAAAAAAATTACGAAAAGCATTGGCGTAACTATTTTCAAAAAATTTTGACATGTCAGCGGTTTCGGAATTTTATTATGAAATCTGGCTCAAATCGCATTACGGTCCTGAGCCTTTGGAACCATTTGTTTTTCAGATTGATGAAATTAAAAATAATCAAGCAGAAGAAAAAAAGAATTCCATAATGACGAAGTTAAATCGAACTTCGACAGGCTCCTCCTCATTTTGCCGCGAAAAACGCTTTTCGCCTAACCCTCGAGCAGGAAATCGCACTAGAACTAAAGCGGTTAGGCGGCCCCACTATTGGCGGCCTTAGTGAAACCTTGGGACGCAATTTCATATATGCTCGCTCCCCTTCTAGAAAGCGGTTTGCTGACCGCTCATGATTTGCATCAATACTTAATGGGTTTTTATGCGGTGGTCTATCGAGGCCATCACTCATTAGAAGAATGCGACGTAGTAATGAGTCATATTATTTCCAGCAGTTTGTTTAAATCGCGGTTCAATCCCATTCAAACGCTGGTGGAATTTCACGAGCAATTTCTCACGCCAGCATTCATAAATTCAGATTCCTATAAGCGTTTTGTAGAATCCTACAAAGATTTTTTGATAAGCCGGTGGGGGGTCCGTCGTCCGTCCCTTCACAACGACGCTGATTCAACTACACGGCCATAAGCATCATCCAATCGCACAATATCATCCTCACCTAAATATCTCCCACTCTGCACTTCAATAATCAAAAGTGGTTCATCGCCTGGGTTGCTTAACCGATGTTTCATCCCTTTTTCAATAAAGGTCGATTGATTAGAATGTAAATGAAAAACACTTTCACCCTTCACAACCTCAGCTTCACCACTGACCACCACCCAATGCTCCGAACGATAACGATGCAATTGTAAGGAAAGCGATGACCCAGGATTCACCATTAAACATTTCACTTGATAATCAGCCCCTGCTGCCAATTTTTCACAAAATCCCCAGGGGCGATAGATTCTCGGGTGCTCCGTGGCTGCAACGTCGTGCTGCAATTTCATTTGTTCGACCACCCTTTTGACTTCTTGCGAGCAGGCCTTATCAATCACTAAAAGCGCATCCGGGGTGCTCACGATCACCTGATCTTTAACACCGATAGCAACTACACGCCGCCCTTCTGAACTAATTAAACAATTCTGGCACTTATCCACCATAACATCGCCATAACATACATTACCGGCTCCGTCGCCTTCCACCATTTCCCCAACCGATAACCAACAACCTAAATCGCTCCAATTCGTTCTTAATGGAAGCATCACTGCTCTGTTTGTCTTTTCCATTACTTCGTAATCAATAGAACCTGCTCGGCAAGAATCGAATATTTTATTCACTCTAAAAAACTCAAGGTTTGATTCCGTCGCTTGAAAAGCCTTTGTGCTTTGGATATAAATGTCATTCGCTAATTTCTCTAATTCATTTAAATAATCTTTAGCTTTAAATAAAAATAAGCCACTATTCCAAAAAAAATTTCCCTGCAAAAGAAACTCTTTTATCAGGGACAGTGATGGCTTTTCAATAAAGCGTTTCACTTCAAAACCTTCATCAACTGCATCGCCCTTTTCAATATATCCATAGCCTGTCTTAGGAGACTGTGGCTCAACACAAAATACCACTAATTTATTTCGTTCAACAAAATTCATAGCTGCTCTTACAGTGCTTTTAAAATAAGCATGATCATTTAAATGATGGTCAGTAGGCAGCACCAACAAAACAGAATCAGGATGGATATATTCGCAAGCGTACTGAGCCGCTAACGCAATTGCTGGCGCCGTATTTCGGGAACATGATTCCAAAACGTAATGGACATTATAAAGGTTGATTGCTTCTAGCTGATCTTTGCAGAGAAAATAATAATTATCATTGGTAACGACAATTAAATCGGAATCTTCAGAAACGAACTTGGCCCTTTCCGCTGTTTTTTGCAATAAGGAGAATACATCAAATAATTTACAGAATTGTTTGGGATAGCTTTCTCTAGAAACAGGCCACAACCGACTCCCAATTCCACCTGCCAACAAAACTGGTATTATTTGTTTTCCCACCAAATCCTCCTACCTAAATAACTTAAATGGGGTGGACGATGGGACTTGAACCCACGACAACCGGAATCACAATCCGGAGCTCTACCAACTGAGCTACGCCCACCATCAAGACAGAGGACAGTTCTTTTGTGCCTTTGAGACAATTTATAATATATCGCAGCGAAGCTTGCACAACCTTCTGTCATCAGTCTTCTGTCCACTGCCTTCTGCCCTCTGGAAACGCGCCCGGCAGGATTCGAACCTGCTACCCTCGGCTTAGAAGGCCGATGCTCTATCCGAGTGAGCTACGGGCGCAGTATTGCTATAATCACGTAACCACGTCGCCGGATCAAGTTGCTACTACTATTAATACGTCTGAGTGTCTGAAGTGCGAATCAAATCATACTGAGCACTTTATAGATCGTCAATCTCTTAAAAGACATGAAACTTCGCCATCAACCCCACCGCGCTCGCGTCCTTTTCCCATTATTTTTTCCGCGCTGATTACTCCGAGCACGCCGCACCGCTTGAACAGGGGCTGCCTTTGTAAAAGGGCTAGGTTCATACCCAGGAATCACTTCCTGCGGCATTTTAGATTGCAACAGTTTTTCAATATCTCTCAATAATCTAATTTCATCCCTAGAAACTAACGAAATAGCAACGCCGTCATTATTGGCCCGACCAGTTCGCCCCACACGATGGACGTAATCCTTCGCCGCATCCGGAAGCTCAAAATTAATTACATGGGGAAGTTTATCGATATCCAGCCCTCGCGCAGCTACATCGGTGGCCACTAACACCCGAATTTTTCCTTGCTTAAACTGAGTGAGCGCGCGCATTCGTGCCGCTTGGCTTTTATTGCTATGAATCGCCGCTGAGGACAATCCATCGCTCTCCAATTGTTGTGACAAACGGTTTGCCCCGTGCTTGGTTCGCGTAAACACCAATACTTGACACCAGTTCTTGGAGCCAATCATAAACGAAAGCAATTCACGCTTGCACTGACGATCAACAGGATGAACAACGTGGGTGATGCGTGCTGCAGCCGTGTTACGGCGCGCCACTTCAATCAGTATCGGTGAACGTAATAATTTATCCGTAAGTTCTTTAATCTCTTTTGAAAAAGTCGCTGAAAATAAGAGATTCTGACAAGATTCCGGCAACAGCTTCAAAATTCGGCGAATATCAGGTAAAAAACCCATATCAAGCATGCGATCGGCTTCATCTAAAATGAAGAATCCAACTCGCGATAGATTTAAAACACCTTGATTTACTAAATCAAGAAGACGGCCCGACGTGGCAACCAGGATATCGACGCCTCGTCGCAAATGATTCATCTGCGGCTTGATGCACACGCCCCCGTGAACTACGGTAGCTTTCAATGGAAGATATTTACCGTAGGCCCGAACGCACTCAAAGACTTGCACAGCTAATTCCCGCGTGGGCGTCAAAATCAATGCCCGAATCACAGGTTTAGCAAGGCTCTGTAAGGGGATGCGAGAAACAAATAACCGCTGCAACAAAGGCAAAGTAAATGCCGCGGTTTTGCCAGTGCCTGTCTGAGCAGTAAGCATAACATCCCGCGCTTGCAAGATAACCGGAATCGCCTGTCGCTGAACAGGTGTGGGTTCAACGTAACCTTTTTCACGAATAGCACGTAATAACTCAGCCGATAAGCCAAGAACTTCAAATGACATAAAATAACCCCTAAACCCGGCCACACAAACCACAAGTGTTGAGTCGATCTAGGCTGGAAAATAAGACTAAAAACAGAATTGTAGGCTAACGACTGATCGATGGTGCAAAAGCGTGATTAGATCATAACAGAAAAAGAACTAAAAAGCGAAAATATCGGGGTAGAGGGATTTGAACCCCCGACATCCTGCTCCCAAAGCAGGCGCGCTACCAGACTGCGCTATACCCCGTGCCTAGCATAGAAAGGCATCATACTGCCGGTATCTGAATGCGTCAACTTTAAAAATCTCGGCCGTAAACGTCAGAGATTCCTCTAAAAATTGTGAAATAAATCACATTTTTCATATAGAAAATGTGATAAAAATTAGGTTTTTAATATAACTATTTGGACATTAAAACAATCTTTGGGTATATTCCCTCTATGAATACTCATTGAAGGAACCGTTCAGCCATTGGAAGTTAAGGCAGTTCTCTCAAGCAGAAATAAAAGTTTATCGGTATACGTCGGTAAATATAATCCGAAATTTTCAAACTGCGCAAACTTGATAAATCTAAAACAAGATGGCAAGTTACGCAATTATCCTCTCTATTTACTGGAGAAATTTCCCCTGGACAAACGAGGTAATTCATGACAGATCTTAAGACCATCATTGAAGAGGCTTACCAAAACAAAGGTAATTTTACTACTGAGACGGTGCCTAAAAAAATACATCAAGCCATTCACCAAACCATCGAACTCCTTGATAATGGAGAACTCCGCATCGCCGAAAAACAAAACGGTCAGTGGAACACCAATGAATGGGCGAAAATGGCTATCCTGCTGTACTTTAAAACAGAGTCTCTCAAAACGTTTGACGCAGGTTACACCTTTTTTTACGATAAAATACCTTTAAAATATACCAATAACACTTCACAACCTCAATCCGGCGTTCGCGTCGTTCCCAATGCTATCGTTCGTAAGGGAGCTTACTTAGCTCCAAATACTGTCTTGATGCCGAGCTACATTAACATCGGTACGTATGTCGATTCAGGAACTCTAATTGATACTTGGGCAACTGTCGGCTCCTGCGCGCAAATTGGAAAAAACGTTCACCTTTCTGGCGGTGCTGGTATCGGCGGCGTGCTCGAACCATTACAAGCGCACCCGACGATTATTGAAGATGACTGCTTTATTGGCGCACGCTCGGAAATTGTCGAAGGCGTTATTGTTGAAAAAGGTTCTGTGATTTCAATGGGCGTTTTCATCAGTCAAAGCACGCCGATTTACAATCGCCAAACCCAAGAAATTACTTACGGTCGCATTCCAGCAGGCTCCGTCGTCATTCCAGGCAGCCTCCCGTCTAAAGACGGCCACTACAATAGTTACAGCGCAATCATCGTTAAACAAGTAGACGAAAAAACACGAAACAAGGTCTCTCTCAATGAATTATTACGCGAAGGATAAAAATCATGAGGGAAACGCTGAATCTTCTTAAACAATTAATCGAGCGCCCTTCCATTACACCTAACGACGCAGGTTGCCAAACGATTTTAATCGATCATTTAAAATCCGTAGGCTTTCAATGCGAACATTTACCTTTCGGCGATGTTCATAATTTTTGGGCCTGGCATGGCCATCAATCGCCCTTTATTATTTTTGCAGGACACACAGATGTAGTTCCGCCCGGTGATGAAACAAAATGGCAGTCACCCCCTTTCACTCCCACAGAAAAAAATGGCTATATTTATGGCCGCGGCGCTGCTGATATGAAAAGCGGGTTAGCCGCCATGGTCATCGCGGCGGAAAATTTCATTAAACAGAATCCCAACCACAATGGCACAATCGGATTTATCGTTACTAGTGATGAAGAGGGCCCCGCCGAAAATGGTACGAAAAAAGTCCTGGAATATTTACAACAAAAAAACATTAAATTAGATTATTGCATCATGGGCGAAGCCAGCAGCAACGAAAAATTGGGCGACGCCATCAAAATTGGGCGGCGCGGTTCGATGCACGGGGAACTAACCGTCATCGGCAAACAAGGGCACATTGCTTATCCCCATCTGGCAGATAATCCTATTCACCGCAGTTTCCAAGCCTTCGAGGCGTTAGCAAAAACAAAATGGGATGAAGGCAATGAGTATTTTACCCCTACTTCATTTCAATTTTACAATGTCGAAGCAGGCGCGGGGGCTGCCAATGTTATTCCTGCGACATTAAAGGCAAAATTTAATTTTCGCTTTGCCCCCATTCACACGCCTCAACAATTACAACAAAAAGCCGAACACATTTTAAATCACCACCAATTAAACTATGACATCCAATGGGACGTCTTAAGCCAACCGTTTTTTAGCGGCAATGGCCAGTTAGCCGCACTCGCTCGTCAAGCCATTCAAGAAATCTGCCACCTCGATACCAAACCCAACACCTACGGTGGAACCTCTGACGGCCGCTTTATCGCTACCACCGGCTGTGAAGTCATCGAGCTCGGCCCCGTTAATAAAACGGTCCACCACGTCAATGAAAATACCCAAATCGAGGATTTAGAAAAACTGACTGATATTTATTCTCGGATTTTTCAGCTAATAACAGGCAGCTGAAAGACGGCGGCTAAATTCTCAAACAGGGTATCTATACGAATCGTATGCGCATTGGGAAAATCAACAGAACGTGTGGGTGAAACAATCCATCGATCAATCACATTCAGCTCCAAAGACGCTAATAATCGTAGTTGACGAGGACTCATATAGGGGTAGCTTTGACTTCAATGGCAATGCACCGATCATTAAAAGGACGAATGAGAAAATCGATTTCTTCTTTTTCCTCGGATCGGATAAAATAAATCTGCGGTAATTGCGCACGATTAGTGAAAAACCGTGTTATTTTCGTTAATCCAAGGTTTTCTAGTAGCCCTCCGAAATAAGGACTTAGCACCAGTGGTTCTACTTGCGTCCATCCTTGAAGGCGAACAGCCAAAGCAACGCCTTCAAAATATAATTTGGGTGTCTTAATCAGTCTTTGATTTAAATTATTAAAAAAGGATGGATTATGCGCAAAATTCCGTTTTCTTCTAATAAGGCTATCCACGATTGCAACGTGGTAACGTCGACACCAATATTTTTTGCGATATCAAAATAATTAAGCAATTGCCCCACTCTGCCCGCCGCTAATTGTAACGCCCTAGCAAACGCTGCTTTTTTCGATCTACGCCGCAGAAACAATATCTTTTTCAATAAAAATCACAATAAAATTATTAAGATAATTTACTGGGTTTATTTCCGGCGTGACACATAATTAAGGCCAACCTCCTCACATGAAAATGCAGGAAAATGAAGATTAATGAAAGAGATCTTTCAATTGCTAGCCAATTTCGTGAAGCGATAAGGTATTTAAAGTAAAATAATGAGATCTGCCCCACCAGCGACTCTCGCACCGATCGGTAAGGCAAGGTTTGATTAGAACCAGTAATCCACAAATCCGCGGTAATGTGTGTATTCTGGGCGCTCGATAAACGTTGTTGTTCATCCACCCATTTCTTGATTTCCGGAAAAATTTTAGGGGTTAAAGTAGCTTCATCCAGGATCAACGGACCGCAAAATTGGCCAAAAAAGAGCTCTGGATTGCTATTCGCCAGTTGACGACGCCGAGGTCATCAAAAAGAATGAGCTGATGAGTCCCCAAATGATCTAACCTTGTCTCGCTCCTTGCAATATCTTGACCGGAAGGACCAAACTCTTCTTAACCTTAGCCCTAAAATGGCTAAAATCTCTTTAAATCCAAAGAGTTGACTATTTTAGTTTATTATCCTAAAATAGTCAATAAACAGGAAAGGACATCAATTTAATAAATTAATCTTTTGTTAATTTTCATTCAGTATACTTAACTTAACTAAATAAGGGAGTAACGGGTCCTCTTAATGCTTATCCAAAAATGAGGCTAGAAATACCAATTTTAATATCACGTCTTAGTTTGCACCGATGAGGATTCTAGTTTAATCTTTGGCACTTCGTGCAAAAACAAGTGAGTAGCCCGTATGGAGCGAAGTGGAATACGGAAAGAATGCATTTAAAAACGGAAAATCCCGTATTCCACTTCGCTCCATACGGGCTACGAGGAGAGGTGCTCGAGTGGTTGAAGAGGCACGACTGGAAATCGTGTGTACGAATCACGTACCGAGGGTTCGAATCCCTCCCTCTCCGCCAGTAACGCGACTTTGTCCTCTGAAGCGATTGTTCGTAGTATGATTAATTACGAACATTTAACTAAGTACTGGCAGCCACAGGGGTCCCCTCGCGACGAATTGCCGTGAACCCCGCCAGGCCCGGAAGGGAGCAGCGGTAGCGGTTGGATTTGGGTGCCGAGATACGGCTTTTGTGGCTGCCTTTTTACTTTAAAGAAGGATTGTGATCGATGCCTCACCAAGTCTTAGCACGAAAATGGCGTCCCCGATGTTTCCAAGAACTCATCGGTCAAGCGCCTGTCGTACGAGCCTTAAGCAACGCGCTTAATCAGCAGTACCTCCATCATGCCTATCTTTTCACCGGCACACGCGGCGTAGGAAAAACGACCATTAGCCGAATCCTTGCCAAGTGTTTGAATTGTGAGAAAGGTGTCAGTGCCAATCCTTGCAACGACTGCGAAAATTGCCGTGAGATCGATGAAGGCCGATTCCCGGATCTTTTTGAAGTCGACGCGGCTTCGCGCACGAAAGTAGAAGACACACGTGAATTATTAGAGAATATTCCCTACGCTTCAACAAAAGGTCGCTTTAAAGTCTATTTGATTGACGAAGTTCACATGCTTTCCGGCCACAGTTTTAACGCCTTATTAAAGACCTTAGAAGAGCCTCCTTCTCACGTTAAATTCATCTTAGCAACCACGGATCATCATAAACTACCTGTCACCGTGCTCTCGCGCTGTTTGCAATTTCACCTCGCTCAACTGCCACCATTGCAAATTGCCGCCCATTGCCAGCATTTACTAAAAGAAGAAAAGGTCGAATTTGAAAACACGGCGCTAGATTTCATTGCGCGAGCGGCAAACGGCAGCGTACGGGATGCTTTAAGCTTATTAGACCAAAGCATCGCGTATGGCAACGGAAAGGTATTAATTGCCGATGTAAAAACAATGCTCGGCACCATCGAGCCGCTGCTTTTATTTGATATTCTCGAAGCACTAGCCGCAAAAGCGGGTAATCGTCTTCTTGGATGTGTCGCTCGGCTCGTGGAACAAAGCGTTGATTTCTCAAATGCGCTGGCGGATATACTCTCTTTATTACACCAAATTGCTATTATCCAAAACGTGCCTGAGGCCCTCATTGAAAATGACAGCGAGCAATTACGCCACTTAGCTAAAGTACTGGACCGTGAAGATGTCCAGCTTTTTTATCAAATCGGTTTAATCGGACAGCGTGATTTAGCTTATTCACCAACGCCTCAAACGGGGTTTGAAATGACACTGCTGCGCATGCTGGCCTTCTATCCATCTGCCGCTAACGCAATTCCAGAAACAGAATTAAAAGAGGCCGTTCTCACTCCAACCCACAAAAGTTCAGAAACATCATGGCCTCAGTTACTGTCTCAATTAAAGTTAACCGGTGCCACTCTCGCGCTGGCCCAGCAATGCAGTTTAAAAGAATTGACTGACAGTCAGTTACATTTAATGTTAAATCCCAAACAAAAACCATTATTACAACAAAAACACATTGACCGAATAAGCGAGGCATTGAACGAACATTTTAATCGAACAATTAGGGTTAAAATTGATATTAGCAATCATCAAACCGAAACGCCCGCCGCGCTCGCTCAAAAGAAAGCACAAGACCGTCAAACAGAAGCCGAGAAAAGAGTGATGAATGATCGTCAAGTTCAGCGGATAATGCAAACTTTCAACGCCACGCTCGTCAAAGAGAGCATTGTTCCGCATGATGAAAAAGCGTAAAGTAAAAAAGGAGACATAAATTTAACTACCGACTTTATTCCCCGTGCGTTATGGATCTCTGGGAATGACGAACGTAGATATTTAGAGAAAATATTGAGGAGGTACTAATATGTCAGCTATTTTACCAACAGAAACCGATCGTCAGTTGCTGTCGGACATTAAAAAAAGCATCACTGATATGCAGCAACAAATGCAAGCCACCTACTCCAATTTAGCTGATTTGAAACTCCTCGGTGAGTCCGATAATAAAACTGTCAGAATTACAATGACAGCCACTTATAATTTCAAATATATTGAATTCGATGAACGCGCCCTGCAAGGCGGTGTCAAAGAATTCAAATGGCGCATACGCGAAGCCTTGAAAAACCTGTGCGAAATTATTCAAAAAACAACTCAATCCAAGATCATTGAATTACTGCAAAGCATGCATATTCCTGAAGATATCCGAAATCTTTCTGTAGAAGAAGGCGGAGAAGGGGGAAAAGGTGGCCAAGGAACGCGAGACATGATTGGCAATCCCGTTGCAAGTGGCGGTTAAGGGTTGATGCGTTGTTCAGCCCGCTGACAAAACAACTCATCGAAGCATTACAATGCTTGCCGGGAATAGGCCCAAAATCCGCGCAACGAATGGCTTTCCATCTTCTTGCAAAATCAGGACAAGCCAAAGGATTGGCACTGTCCGACGCCCTCCAATCAGCCATTCGTCAGGTAAGTGAATGTAAATTATGTCAAATTTACACGGAGCAGCTCCTTTGCAACATCTGCAATAATCCTAAAAGGGATTCCACGTTGCTTTGTGTCGTAGAAAACCCTGCTGACGTTGTGGCCATTGAACAAACTCAAATTTATTCGGGGCGTTATTTTGTCCTCCATGGACATCTTTCGCCACTAGACGGGATCGGGCCCCAAGAAATAGGAATTCCAGCTTTGCTCAATCGCTTGCACAATGAAACGATTAAAGAGCTGATCATTGCAACCAATGCCACCATGGAAGGCAAAGCGACAGCCCACTATGTTGCAAATCACATCGATCACACTAAAATAAAATGTTCGCGCATCGCTCACGGGGTGCCGATGGGTGGCGAATTGGAATATCTCGATGGCGGCACGTTAATCCACGCTTTACACTCCCGAATTCCAGTCGAAGATAACTAAAAGAGAGGTAACAATGATCGATGGTAAATTTAACCTTGGCACTTTGATGAAAAATGCTAAAAAAATTCAAGAAATGATGCAAAAAGCCCAGGACGAACTTGCTAAAATACGGGTCACGGGTGAATCCGGTGCTGGGATAGTAAAATTAACCATGACGGCACAACACGAAGTTGTCGAAATGAACCTGGACGATGAGCTCCTCAAAGAATCTAAAGAAGTGATTAAAGATCTTATCAAAGCCGCGCTCAACGACGCCAACCAAAAAATCCTAAAAATCACCCAAGAAAAAATGATGTCTGCAGGCAGTTTATTTGGCGGCAACGAGAGCGACAACGAAGAAACATGAACTTAACCTGGAAATCCTCTCAACAGGGGTGAAAAAAGGCATCCTGCTCATCCTTAGGACTTCGTTCATTATAAAAGCGGGTTGAGAACGTATTATAAGAACATAAAGAGGACATTGAGAGCCTCCTGCTGCATAAAATTCATCCAATAAGACATCGTCTCGACGACTATTTTCCGAAAGAAGTTCGTCCAATTCTGTTAAATAAGCGGCTAATATGTCTATAAAATACCACAGGAGAATTAGCAATTGCATAAATTGCGCTAATGAGGTGCACGTTCCCAATTTCGACTCAACGTTAATATTTTATTAAAATTTACCTTTGGATAATTTCTGGCGAATCAACAATCCCAACAAAAATACGATTTTTCCTTCATGATTATCTAAAGTAAAATGCGAAAAACACCGATTAGCCAATTCATCTAAAATTTTGTAATCATTTTACGCCCTCAGTAAATTAAGAATATTATTGATTATTGTCTCGTTGCTTTTTTCTTCTTTACAAGCTTCAATAGATTCTTCCATTAAATCTTTACGAGAGAGTTTTTCTTTTTTTAGAGAATTACTATCTATTTTCAACTGCCGAATCTGCCCAATAACATCAGCTATTTCTTTATCTATCGATTTTTGTCCGCCCTCCATAATCGCGAATTGTGCTTTTTTTCTTCTTTTTGCTCATATGAAGAGACTGAATTTTTTCCTCTCATTAGAAAGGGAAATTTTTTTAATCGCTTCACAAACAATTTTTTTACCGCCGTAGAGTACCTCAAATGGAGTCAATAATTGCAGAACGGCTCCGCCCTACTCTAACTCCCATTGCCCAAAGCTCTGCTCTAAAATCTCCTTTCTTTTGAATCATCTACCTCAAAATTAAACAACCGATCTTCTAAGATTTCCCGAGTGTCCTCATTAAACGCGCCACCACATCGATAATTAAACCAAACAATCGTGAGTATCGACTTTTCTTTAAATAGAATTTCTACTCTCCTTTCAGCGGCCATTACGGATTTAGTCCTCCATGAAAGTTTGGATCTCATCACGTGACGGCAAATAAGCATTTAAAAATTTCTTTTTCCCTTCCTCAGAATAGATGTAAGTATCTATATATTTTTTAATTATTCGAATGGCGAGAGCCGATGCTTCAACTGATTCACAAAAAGAATACAATTTCAACAGCTCGGACTCTTCAATAGCCCTATCAATAGGAAAATCGGGAACCCCATTTTCCAAGGTATGCGTAAGACTCGTACAGAGAATCTGTATTAAAATAGCCGAAGTTGTCACGAAATTTATATTTCTACCGTTCTCAATCCGTTTAATAAAATCCATAATCTTGATGGTAGAGATGCCCCCGGTCGTTTTTTGTTTACGCATAATGATTCCCTCTATTTCGAGACTTAACAGAAGTTGATGGAGGGACAAAATTACCACCTTGGTGGTAAGAATCATATTCCTTCAGCGAAAACGGAATCCAACATTTTAGATGCTCATCATGATCACGCATTTGACTTATTTTTCTTAAGGCAGTATGTACTTGTCTCTCCCAGTTGTGGTAACGTGCTTTCCGCTGCGATACGTTCTAAAGTTAGAATGGGAGGGAGCAATTTCTCAATTCCGTCATTCCGTGCTAACCAGTTGTTAATCTCAAGCAATACCGATATTAAAATTTCATTGGGCCGCCTAGTAAACAAAAGGCTAGAATTTTGAACCTCCTTTTTCCTTCCTCAAACTTTTTTCCTCCACCTCGCCACCTAGTCTTTTTCTTAAGCAGCGTTCTATTAAAACTTTCAAAAGTAGGATAATTATTCCTTCTCGCCAATCAGCTCCACCTCCAAGCCACTTACAAACGGTTTCCATTTGACTCAGAATATTTTGTGGCTGACTATTAACAAAATTAGCAATAGAAGTGGGTAGCTGTCGAATAGCGGTTTCTCCATGATTAGCTACAACGGTAATCACATTGTGCATAATATTTGAGCAGGGTCTTGGAAATTAATCACTAAGGTTTGGGACTGTTGCTATCCTTCTGGTGGCGCTCCTCATTCCAGCCCTCTCACAAAAGCCGGCGGCCTTTCTGGTGTTACTATAAGATCTCCTAATGACTTAGTTATATCCTCTAAATTCCCTTCTAAATCCACTATCTCTCGATCCCAAGGAGGATTAAATGGGTTGCCTCTCCTTGCTCTGCCTCAACAACCTCATGAATTTGCCTTGGTACAGGAGAATCCTTCTACTCAGGATGATTATGCGGTCTTCTTGCTATCGCGGTGCTCCTATGATTTATTCATTTTTTTATTCTTGTAATTCTAAGCCTATCAATTTAGAAATTTGATAGTTTTCGTCTTCTTTCAACATATTTATCATTCGATTCCGAGCCTCAGGACTTAACCAAAGTGAATCTCGGTGGTTGATGAGGCGCAACATAAGAGAATTAGGACTCTCAACTTCATCATCTTGACTTTCCATTTCTTGTTTCGTTTCTTCGATTAAGGAACCCGATCTCTTAAATAAAACTCCGAAAAAAATCAATAACGCTATCTTTATCATCAACGTTCTCCCTATCATCCGTTGAAACAGGGGGTACAAAAATTTATAAAGCTCCAAAACTAAAAACTTCCAATCAGTTTACTTCCATTTCGGCTATATCTATTCAGATAGTGAAACAAAGTCGAATTAATTATCTCTCCCTCTAATGCTTTTCTCAAACCCTTCACCTCTTTTTCTTTCAACCTATTGGCCATCATAAAATCCTTAATAAAAGACTCACTGAATCCCCCTCTCCAAAAGGCTTGTACAGAGAATACGAATCAAAATATTTTCATGAGCCGCAGGTAAAATGGCAAACTCTCTGATTTTAGTTAGCAAAATTCCATTAATAGCAATCAACGGGCCTCTGTTCAATGGTGAAGTGGGGCAAAAGAATTCTTTGGGGGCCGTAGCCCGAATTTTTTAAGCAATTCAACCTCACCTCTTGCCTCATAAAATGAGCATATGTAAAAGAAACATACCCCCAACTCAGCTTCATTGTAAAAGTCTTTCAAACTCTATCTAAAAGCTGATAGGCTGTCTGACTCTTCTTCTTTTTTTTTCTTCCAAAATCAAATTATCTTTATTCTCGTTTCCTATTTCTTCAATAATACAAGCAAAAGTTTTTCGCGTAGGTATTAAATCTAAAAAACCAAAAAGATCCAGTTCTTCCTCGGTAATTCCTCTCAGATAGTTCCACAACGAACTATTTCGAAGATCACCTCCATGTACGTGAAGAGCAATGTGATTACAGAATTTAATTTCAGCTAGTCGAGCATATATTTCCTGTGGGATTTCATTATTTGGTTTAGGTGATTCTACAACATTGCTTCTGATAAGAGGGATCAAGAACTGACACTCGACATCCAGGTCGACTGCTGGGTAGAGAAGAGCTGAGACGGTGAAGCTTGTGGGCTAAACCTTCCCAAAACACCTGAAAAATTTTCGGAAGCTAATCTAGCTCCATCACCTTGCATTCAACTCTCTCCTTAACAAATAATTTTGATTTCGTCATTCCCACTTGCGCAGGAATGACGAAACTACGAAAGCAGTAATTCTAATCCGGTAAATATTATTTTGTCCTTTGAAAAAGGCTACTGAAAAATAAGGTTCAATGCAAATTAATCTGATTTTAAGGTGAATTAAGCCGTTATTTCGTCTCGTTTTGAGAGATTCGCGATTTTGGCCAAGCATTTAAAACCGTTTTAACTAAGGTCGCCAAGGGAATGGCGAAAAAAATTCCCCAAAAGCCCCAGATTCCGCCAAAAACTAATACGGACAAGATAATCACAATGGGATGTAAAGCCATAGCTTCTGAAAATAACAAAGGCACTAATAAATTCCCATCCAAAGTGATAATTATGGCGTAAACAATCATTAAATACGCAAAATGAGCGGATAAGCCCCACTGCATTAATCCCACGATAACGATGGGGATGGTGACCACTATCGCCCCAATGTAAGGAACAATCACCGATAATCCCAGTAAAACCCCTAACAAAAACGCGTATTGCAATCCGAGTAACGCAAATACAATAACGGCGACAATGCTCACAATGATAATTTCGATAACCCGACCGCGAACGTAAGCACCGATTTTTTGATTCATCTCATACCAGACGATACGAATAAGCCCCCGCCGTTCTGGCAGAAAACGACTGAGCCAATTGCTGATGCTTCCACCGTCTTTTAAGAAGAAAAAAACCAACAACGGCACCAAAACTAAATAAAGAATTGCTTCGATAATTCCAGGAATTGAGGCTAACGAAAAAGATAAAATGAATTGCCCAATGCGAGCCGATTGTTGGTGCAAATAACCGGCTAAATTAGCGATTGGATCGGTCGGAAATAGTTTGGGATAACGATGCATATAATCCGTCATCCACGCCTGACCTTTCGTAATGGCTTTTGGAAATTCATGAACCATACTCGCGAGTTGCTTCCACATTAACGGTAGCAATCCAAATAAGGCCAGCAAAAAAATACCTAAGAAAAAAAGATATACTATAGTAACTGCCACCCAATGAGGGAAACGCCAGCGCTCTAACCATCGCACTGGCGAAGCGAACAAATAAGCGAGAACAACGCTAATAACGACGGGGAGCAAGTATTTACCAAAAAACTCAATTAATAAAAATACAAAAAGCAAAGTGAAAAACAAGGCTAATGCTTCTGGATCTGAAAAATGCCGCACAAACCAATTGGAAATGTCCTGTAATATTGGATTTTTCGTATTACTCATCAGTGATCTCGATTTCTTTCATTAACTTTATCATTGATACTGCAGCATCCGCCCAATCAGCTCCTTTATTACCTCGCTGGCCACCTGCGCGGGCGAAAGCTTGTTCCTTAGTAGTTGTGGTTAACACACCGAAAATAATCGGAACCTCATATTCCAACGCCACTTGCTGACAACCAAAACTGACTTGCTGACACACGTAGTTATAATGATCGGTTTCGCCGCGAATAACCGATCCCAAACAAACTACCGCGTCATAATGCTTCAATTTTGCTAACCGCTTTGCAACCAAGGGAATTTCCACAGCACCCGGCACCAACACGGTTTTAACTTGATTCGCTTGGACGCCTAATTCAGTCAACCGCTGCAAAAAGCCATTCAGCAACTTTTCCGTAACGGCACGATTAAATTGACTGATCACAATGGCAAGTTTAAAAGATGATTCTGTCATTTTGCTTCCCCTATGAGGTTCAACAAATGGCCCAGCTTTTCCCGCTTTGCTTTCAGATAATCAATGTTATCGCATGTGGGCGCAGTTTCCAACGCGACCCGTTCAGCGACAGAAATGCCATATTGCATTAAGCTTTCTACTTTATTCGGATTATTCGTTAACAATCTAATTTCCCGGATCCCTAAAACTCGCAACATTTGCGCGGCCAAACCATAATTCCTTAAATCAGCTCCAAAGCCGAGATGGTGATTGGCTTCCACCGTGTCTAAACCGGCTTCCTGTAAAGCATAGGCTTTTATTTTATTCGCTAAACCAATACCCCGTCCCTCTTGGCGCAAGTAAAGCAAAACACCCCCTTGCGTTGCAATTTCATCCAAGGCTGCTTCCAACTGATCGCCGCAATCACACCGCGCGGAACCAAATACATCGCCCGTTAAACATTCAGAATGAACACGCACTAAACAGGGTTTATTTTCCTCGATTTTCTGATTAACCAAAGCAACATGTTCTAAGTGGTCCACCCGACTGCGAAAAGCTTTAATAGTAAATCGGCCTCGATTTTTAATTGGCAGGAGGGATTCTGAAACCTCATCAATGAGTGTTTCATAGTTAATCCGATAAGTAATAAGATCCTGAATACTCACTAACGGCAAACGGAATTGTTTAGACAGAAGTTGTAAATCGGGCAACCGCGCCATGCTTCCGTCTTTATTTAAAATTTCGCATAAAACAGCCGCGGGTTTTAGCCCTGCCAGACGGCATAAATCCACACTGCCTTCCGTGTGGCCGAATCGCGAGAGCACACCTGCGTCGTTGGCTTTTAATGGGAACATATGTCCGGGCATGATGATGTCTTCAGGTGTACTTTTCTCATCGATGGCCACTTGAATGGTACGCGCGCGGTCGTGGGCTGAAATACCCGTCGTAACATCATAAGCAGCTTCAATGGATACACCAAAAGGGGTATCGTAACGCGACCCATTTCGGTTTATCATCATGGGAATATTTAACCGCTCAAAATCGCTAGAGCACATTGGTAAACAAATAAGGCCCCGTCCATAAAGCGTCATGAAATTAATGTGTTCTGGCGTGGCATGTTCCCCGGCAATGATTAAATCGCCTTCATTTTCACGCGACTCATCGTCGACTAAAATAATCATTTTACCTTGGCGTAAAGCGTCAATCGCCGTTTCAATATTATCAAATGGTTTTTGCATGGGATAATGCCTCCCTTGTTTTTTGGACAATAATTTTAGTAATTAAATCAAATTCGATATTGACGATTTGAACTTCTTTCAAATCGCTTAAATTCGTTCGCTCGAGTGTATGTGGAATTAACATCACCGAAAAACAATCATCTGCTACGCTATTAACAGTTAAGCTCACGCCATTCACAGCCACGCTGCCTTTTGGAATGAGGTAATTCCACCACTCTCCTAAGCTATTCTTGAAATCCATCTGAATAAATTCGGCGTGTTTTTTTTGACTCGCGAGAATGCCTGTTTGGTCCACATGACCCGATACAAAATGCCCGCCCATTCGATCCATTAATCGTAAGGCACGCTCCAAATTGATCCGACCGCCGATCTTATAATCACGTGCTTTGGTGCACGCTAATGTTTCTGCCGATAAATCACAGGAAAAGGAGCCGAGTTTTTTCTGAGTGACCGTTACACAAACGCCATCGATGGCAATGCTCTCGCCAAGCTGCAAATCTGAAAATTGAGTGTCAACGGACAGCACGGTATGATCCGGCAATGCCTCTATCGACCGTATTTCACCACAATGATCAATAATGCCTGTAAACACTCTAATTCTCCTCAATGCGATTCCGTAGCTCGTATGAAGCGAAGCGAAATACGGGAAACCCTGTATTTCACTTCGCTTCATACGAGCTACGGTTAGACGCACTTCAGAGATTAATTTTTGGAAGGAACAAATAAAATCTCGGCATACCTTCTCTCATCCGGACTCTAACCATCGGCTCTGGAATTCAACCAGATCTGTCTCTTAAAAATAGAGACTCGCGGGCTTATTTCAAAGAAACCCACCGCCGGTGGGGACTTGCACCCCGCCCTGAAGGCGCTTTTGTGACTTCAATGTAGCAGAATTAGGTTCTTCAAGCAAATATAGACATCGGACTAATGAAGGACCATATTTAGTCTCATACAAGGGGACTGGCCATGAAAATTTCCTACCGCATAAAACCGATTTCTTATCTTAAAAGCAATACCGCTGAAATCGTCCGCAATATTTCTGAAACTCGAGAACCGATGCTGATTACTCAAAACGGTGAAGCGGAATTCGTTGTTTTAGACGTAAAATCCTATGAAAAATATGAAGAAACTTTGTCTCTTCTTAAGATCCTATCCTTAGGAGAGAAAGAAATTGAAAAGGGTCAATTTCGTTCTACCAACGATGTATTTGCAATTAGGATAAAGATTAAATTTAATGAACTATAAAGTTGTCTTTCTCCAACAAGCACAACTCGATCTTAAAGAAGTCAAAAATTATATGATTAATAATTTTTCGAAACGAACCTGACGCACCAGTTATGAAAAAAAAATAAAAAATTATTCATATACTAAAACTATTTCCATATGCTGGTAGCATTCCGCCAGAGCTGGAAACTTTAAATCTAAGTCAATATCGTCAAGCTATTTCTCACAAAAACCGAATTATTTATGAATTAAAAGAAAGCATTGTCTATATTCATATTATTTGCAACGTTAGAAAGGATATGAAAAATTATCTTCTCCGGCGATTTTTCAGAAGCGAATCTCTACCATAACATCTTCTCCAAATTGACGCCACTCCACTGGATATCCGAAAAAAGAAAATGGTAGTTGGAAAGCAGGCATAGCGGTTGAACCAAGAATTTTGGGGGCGATATAAATTAAAGCACGGTTAACGAGATTTCTCTTTAAAAAAGATTGAAAACATGTTCCACCCGCTTCAATCCATAAATCCTGAATGCCATCATTGCCGACGACGTCAAGCACCTCATTTAAGTCTAATCCTTCAGACCTGTGAGCGATTTCAATGCAGCGAATATTTTTCTGCATTAGCCTTTGTTCCTGTTTTTTATCAGCTTCATTTCCATGAAATACAATTATCGATTCAGTAGTTTGATGAATTAGCGCATTGAGCGGCAAACGTAAACGCGTATCCAAAATATAAATAGGTTTTTTTATTTCTTCACCCTGGAGACGGATATTGAGTTTAGGATCATCTGTTAAAATTGTATTAATCGTTGTTAATAACGCATCGCTTTTCTTTCGCCGCTCGTGAGTGTATTGTTTTAACCCTTTTCCAGTCAAACGAACTGGCTTACCTTCGTTACCTGCAATTTTCCCATCCAAACTCAGCGCCAATTTGGCCGTCACCCACGGGCGTTTATGTTTTATCCAATAACGATAACTTTCATAAAACGCGTTAATTTCAGGCAATTCTATTAAAAAACAATTCACTCCTGCGCGTTGCAACTGCTCAATACCTCTGCCACAAACAGCTAAATTAGGATCATGCAAACCGTAATAAACGGCTTTAATCCCTGACCAGATAATTAAATCCGTACACGGAGGCGTTTTCCCAAAATGACAGCAAGGTTCTAGGGTGACATATAAAGTAGCCCCGCGAGCCTTATCACCCAGGGATTTTATCGCTTCTACTTCAGCATGAGGGAGTCCACTGCGTTTGTGAAAACCCGTTGAAAGGATTTGATCATCTTTAACCACCACAGCACCCACCGAAGGATTAGGAGCACAAAAACCCCGCCTTATTTCTGCTAATGAAAGCGCTTTTTTTAAATAATCAAGCGAAGAATCATTCATTTCAGTAACTCTGGATTATCGCTAAAAACGGCATCGAATCCTTAAGATAATAAATCGGTTGCTAATTGGCTGTTATTCACTGTGTAAGCCAACAAATAGTAAGACGTTTGTTTAATCATTTTAATTCTCTCAGCCGTCAATTGTTTACAATTCGGATAAATTGACACACATTGATTAGCGGCCAAAAGCACCTCCCAATTATCTCGCCATCGGTTAGGAAGATACCCTAACAAAAAATCGTCACTTTATTCTCGCATTGCACGCAAACAGGCCAGTGCTCTTTTAATTCTTGAAACACTTGTTTGGCCAAATCAGATGCCTGAAAAAGCGTGGCTTTTAGTTCTATATTAACTCCCAAATTTAATGAAGCCGCTTCTTTTAAATATTCCGCAAAAATAGGCACTCGTTCATTGGCAAATTAGGGGTTAAACCAGCTTTCCGCATCAATTTCAACAATATTGAGCATAACGCGCTTTAAGAAACCATTCCTCGGCCGTTGGTCGTGCGGCCTAACCCCGAGGGATCATGAAAAATAATCGCTTGCCCATCGCGCGTTAAATGCACATCGAACTCAACCCATCGAGCGCCGAATCGCTTAGCTTCTCGAAGAGCTGCCACTGTATTTTCAGGGGCACTCAATGACGCACCTCGATGAGCAATTACTTTTGGTAAATTAAGTTGGATGGTTTTCATTTTAATATGCAATGACATAGAACAAGCCTAACTCTTACATATTATCAAAATCCTTGCTACTATTATGCCAATTTTTCCCTAGAATTTTTCTAGAAGGATTTTATTTTATGCCCAAAACATTGGCTCATCATTACTCGCATGAAGGGCTTATGCGCTACGCTCGAATGCTGGGTTTTGGTGACATCCACGTTAAAAACGATTCCCAAACGGGTTTACAAGCCATTATCGCTATCCATAGCACCAAACGCGGACCTGCTATCGGCGGTTGTCGCTTTTTTGAATATTCTTCCCTCGGGTTAGCGTTAAAAGACGTTATCCGTCTTTCTTACATGATGACCTTAAAAGCGGCCGTTTCCGACCTGCCTCACGGCGGAGCTAAAGCCGTGATTTTAAAACCTCGTGTTATTCCTGATCGAAAGGCTCTTTTTCGTTCTTTTGGTGATTTCGTTCATGACATGAACGGCCGCTACATCACTGCGATGGATGTTGGAACAACCACCGATGACATGGATATTATTGCGGAATCCACCTCTCATGTGATCGGTGCCGCAGGAACGGATGAGCTGCAAAGCGATCCCTCCCCTTTTACTTCTCGCGGCGTTTTTCAGTGCATTAAAGCAGCGGTTAAATTTAAATGGGGACGTGATGATGTTGAAGGCCTGCATGTCGCTCTCCAAGGGGCGGGGAAAACTGCTTATTATCTCGCACAATTGTTGAATCAACACGGCGTTACTATCTCCATTTGCGACCCTAAACCCGAAGCCACTGAACTTTTTGTAAAAGAATTTCAGGCAACCGTGGTGGAACTGGAAAATATTTACGACGTCCAATGCGATATTTTTTCGCCTTGCGCGGTGGGTGGCGTTATTAATTTAAATACTTTAAATCGAATTAAAGCCCCTATTATTGCGGGTCCCGCCAATAATCAACTCGCTCATCGCAAATATGGTGCTATCGCGCAACAGCGGGGATTTCTCTACGCGCCTGATTACGTCGTCAATTCCGGAGGATTGATTCAAGCAGCCTCCATCCACGACTACCATAACATCGAGATCGCTAATCAACTCATCGAAAAACTGTACGATCGTCTTTTAGAATTATTTGAACGTGCTGCCAAAGAGAATAAGCCGACAAGCGAGGTAGTTGATTTAATTGCAAAAGAAAAATTGGCCGACACAACTGATTACTTGGAAACTGTATGACCCCAAAAACTACGACCGTCGCCAATTTCACCATTCGGCATTTACAATTTCTTGATGCTAACAGCAATCCTACCCAACCCTTTCCCGACTTCGCCGATCCTGATACGCTGCTTTATTTATATCGCCGAATGGCTTTGATTCGCCAATTGGACAACAAAGCGATTAATTTACAGCGAACCGGAAAGATGGGGACCTACCCTTCCTCCCGCGGACAGGAAGCGGTGGGCATCGGGATGGGGAGTGCCATGCAAAAGGAAGATATTTTTTGCCCTTATTACCGGGACCAAGGAGCGTTATTTGAACATGGGGTCAAATTATCCGAAATTCTAACCTATTGGGGGGGGGATGAACGGGGCAGCCGGTACGCGAATCCCGACGTTAAAGACAATTTTCCGAACTGTGTCCCTATCGCTGGACAACTTCTTCACGCCGCGGGAGTAGCCTACGCGGTGAAATACCGCAAACAAGTGCGTGCGGTCCTGACCATCTGCGGGGATGGCGGTACTTCCAAAGGCGATTTTTACGAGGCCATCAATTTAGCCGGTTGTTGGCATTTGCCTTTAGTCTTTATTATCAACAACAACCAATGGGCAATTTCAGTGGCTCGCGGTAAACAAACTCATTGCCAAACATTAGCTCAAAAAGCAATCGCCGGGGGATTTGAAGGCTGGCAAGTGGATGGGAACGACGTAATCGCAGTCCGCCACGCCGTTTCCAAAGCTTTAGAAAAAGCCCGCGATGGGGGAGGACCGACCCTAATTGAAGCACTCTCTTATCGGTTATGCGATCACACCACTGTCGATGATGCCACCCGGTATATTTCACAAGAAGAATGGAAAGTCGCTTGGCAAAAAGAACCTATCGCGAGGTTAGGGTATTATCTTGAGTCCCAAGGTCTTTGGTCACGAGAAAAAGAAGCCGTTTTACAAAAAGAACTTGCGCAAGAAGTTGACCGGGTGGTAGAAGAATTTTTAACTATACCGCCGCCTAAAGCCACGGACATGTTTGATTATCTTTATGCAGAACTTCCGGTATCGTTAAAAAAACAGCGGGAGGAATTGGCTGATAATAAACCCTTTCCCTAACCCCTCTAGCAAGCGGGAAAGGGAATTTAATTAACTGCTCTCCCTCTCCCCTCAGGAGAGAGAATTAGGGAGAGGGGGTTAAAAATAGAGCATATCATTACCCACAAAGAGTAAGGCAAAAAACTTAAAAACTCCGTCATCTCGCCGCAGGCGAGGATCTGGCGTACCTGTGCGCAGTGCACCTTCGGCGCGCCTGGATTCCCGCCTTGCTATGACGAAGCTAAAATTGAAAGGCTGTAGGATGTAGGACGTGGGTAATGATATGAAACAGAGAGGCACACCATGGATAAAATCACACTGGTTGAAGCCGTCAATCAGGCCTTATTCTACGAAATGGCTAAAGACGACTCCGTTATCGTTCTCGGGGAAGATGTCGGGATTAATGGTGGGGTTTTCCGCGCCACCGTTGGGTTGGTGGAAAAATTCGGGCTACACCGCGTTTTGGACACGCCATTAGCCGAAAGCATGATTGCCGGTATTTCAGTGGGGATGGCGACTCAAGGTTTAAAACCCGTCGCTGAATTTCAATTTGAGGGATTTATTTATTCGGCCCTCGATCATATCTTAAGTCACGCTGCCCGATTACGTAACCGAACCCGTGGACGTCTCCATTGTCCTATTGTGTATCGAGCCCCTTTTGGCGGTGGCATCCATGCTCCGGAGCATCACTCGGAAAGTATGGAAGCGCTTTTTGCGCACATTCCCGGCGTACGAGTCGTCATTCCTTCTTCACCCGCTCGGGCGTATGGTTTGCTATTAGCATCTATCCGCAACCCTGACCCTGTCCTTTTCTTTGAACCCAAACGGATCTATCGATTAGTAAAACAAGAAGTTCCCAATGATGGGAAAGCGCTGCCGTTGGATCAATGCTTTTTATTACGCGAAGGTGGCGACATCACTCTCGTCACTTGGGGAGCAATGATCAAAGAAACATTGGAAGCGGTCGAACAATTGAAAGAGCAAGGTATCGAGGCTGAAGTCATCGATGTCGCTACGATCAAGCCAATTGATATGGATACGATATTACAATCCGTCGAAAAAACCGGCCGCTGCGTTATCATTCACGAAGCTCCGCTTACTGGCGGGGTGGGCGCCGAAATCGCTGCAGGTATCGCTGAACACGGCTTGCTATCTCTAATGGCTCCCGTAAAGCGAGTCGCTGGGTATGACACGATAATGCCTTATTTTAAGCTCGAAAAAAAATACATGCCGAACTCAGATCGAATTATCAAAACCGTCCAATCATTAATGGAGTTTTCTTAATGAAAATTTTTAAATTACCTGACCTTGGAGAGGGATTGCCCGATGCCACCATTCGAGAATGGTATATCACCGTGGGGGATGAAGTGAAGATCGACCAGCCTTTATTGGCTATGGAAACAGCAAAAGCATTGGTGGACGTCCCTTCTCCCCTTGCTGGCAAGATCAAAAAATTATTTGGTGAAGTTGGCGATGTTATTGAAACGGGAAGCCCCTTGATTGGATTTGAAGGCGAAGCTGAAACCGAAGAACCTAAAGATGCCGCCACTGTCGTTGGAGCTATTGAAACAGGCCACACTGTTTTGGAGGAATCAGGCGCGGGTATCCCCGTTAAAAAAGCGGCCGAGAAAAAAATTTTTAAAGCCACCCCCGCCGTTCGTATGTTGGCCAAACAATTGGGCGTTGATCTTACCACGATCATACCTAAAGGCTCACTAATTTCTGCCGAAGAAGTCAAGCAAGCCGCCAAAATTACTAAAACGGTCAAGAGCCCTAAAATTGAAGGAGAACTTACTCCATTACCCCCCATGCGGCGAGCCATGGCCCAAAGCATGTCTCAATCCCATCGAGAGGTCGTTCCCGTGAGCTTGGTGGATGACGCCGATTTGTCTACCTGGAAAGGCGAACAAGATATCACCCTGCGGATTATCCGCGCAATCGAAGCGGCTTGCCAAGTAATGCCCATTATGAACGCTCATTTCGACGGTGAGACTCTGAGTTATAAACTGAATGAAGCGATTAATATTGGAATAGCCGTGGATACCCCTCAAGGACTGTATGTTCCTGTATCAAAAGGCGTCAGCCACCAGGATGATACAGCGCTTCGAAACCAAATCAATCGCTTCAAAGAACTCGCTCAAAGCCGCAGTTTCCCACCGGAAGATCTGCGCGACGCTACGATCATGCTTTCCAATTTTGGCACTTTTGCGGGACGTTATGCCAATCCTATTCTCTTACCACCTATGGTGACCATTATCGGCGTTGGCCGCACCCGGGATGAAATCGTGCCTGTTGATGGCAAACCCGCTGTCCATCGGATATTGCCGCTTTCAGTAACAAGCGATCATCGAATAATTACAGGAGGCGAAATCGCCCGGTTTTTAAAGCAGCTAATTGATTCGCTCGAAAAAGCTTCCTGATTTTACAGCGATAGAAATTCATAACGCTGGGCTATTTTCTATATAATCAGCGACACCAGCTTTCTAAAAAATTAAAGCGTTTAAAAAAAGAGAAAATTTTAAACAATCTGTTTTAGTTTCAAAAAATTTCTCTGGAAATAAAGAAAGATAATATTAAATGTCTCGATAGGAAGAGGTTTATAAAAACTATGAGGAATAAAATTTTCTTATTTTTTAATTCTGTAAATTATAAAATAAGAACTTTCTCTTTTATAAAATTTTTTTTAATTTTCACTTAATTTTTTAATCGACTTCTGTTATAAATAGGGGTTAAAGCTTATAAATTTTTTTAAAAATTCTTAAAATTAGTTCATAATTTAATATCTGAGGTCCAGTTATACGTGTAACTCTGTCAAAACTGATCAGAGGAGTTTTCCCGTGAAACAAAAAATTACTAATTACTTTACTTCTCCTAATAATGACGGAGCTGCTGGTAGACACAACGTCGACCGCCGATGATTTTTTTGAAAAATTGGAAAAAGAGACTATAAAAATTATTATAGAAACTCCTCTGATTTATCAATTTGACCGTCTTAATGATAAAGAGCTACAAATATTTGCCCAACAATTTTATTACTACGGCTACCATTTTTCCCGTTTTTTAGGGATTAGTATATGGCGGTCGTTCGATGATAAAATACGATCCGCTGTCGCTAGTAATTTAATTGATGAGCTTGGTATCATCAGTTCGGAGAACATTGACCCTGAACAATCTCATATGAATATGTTTATTCAATTTGCTAAAGTTGTTGGTCTCAATGAAGTCGATTTAAAAAAACTCTTATCCTCATGATTATACGAACGAAACTCTCAACAAGATCGAAAATTTACTCATCCACGCTCCTTTTATGGAAGCATGGGGTGTATGTTACCCGGCTTAGAAAATGCCCTAATCCATTATAGTTACAACATTTATAAAGGATTACAAAATCAACACCGATTTACTGAAGAATCACTTTATCACTTTAAATTATATTCGGTTCTAGATAAAGAGCATGGAAACAACTTAAAACAAAGCTTAGTCCCCCACTTAAAAGAAAGTAAGATAAATCGAGAATTATTACGAAAGGGTGCCTTAATGGCAGCAAAAGCCCAACGTGATTTCTTTAATGGCTTACAAAAAGGCTTTAGTCTTCTGTAACCCCCATGAATTACAGAACTATATTAATTTTTTCCGTAAAAGCATTCTTTGTTCCGAGGGTTTAGTTAGAACAACTTGATAGCTGCCAATAATTACCAGCAAAATTACGATTATTGTCAGTAGAGTAATGTTTTCTTTCCACAATATCCACCCTACAATAACCGAGAAAATAACGCGCTACTATAAGTAGTTATACTCAATTGACTCACCGCTTCTCTGCTGCATGCCAGATAAATTAACCGTTGCTGGATAAGCATCAAAATTGCATTTGTAATTAAAATTACCCATTGAAACAAGGTAGGAGTTTTCCATGCCATAATAGCGAATAGTAGAGTAGCTAGGGTGGCTGTTGTTGCGTCTAACAATTGTTTCGCGCCGTGACGTCTTACTGCCGTAGAAGCGATCGCTAAGAACAGAACAAAAACCCATAGTACTGGAACGCGCAATGCATATTGCATCAGAACATAAAGCAATAGACTAGTTGCACAGAACCCCATAAGAGTTGATACGCATTCCACTTTCTTATCGACCTTTGATTTTTCACCGTACAAAGCTTTTAGCATTTGAACGGAAAATAATGCAAAACTCCCTGTCCCAGTTAAAGTTGCTGCTGAAATCGCAATTCCTTTCCCGAGACGATGGTTTAATTCTTCATAAACAACGAGCACATAAACCAAGGCAGGCGAAGGACTCATGGCCACGATGCTCCCTTTAATAATTTTATTTACCCATTCACCAGCGCGCGAGCCTTCGGAAGCGTTTGACAATAACGGAGTTCCTTCCTCTACCTCACTTTGCGGAGATTCAATTGTTTCCCATTCTCCACACGCTTTTTCCTATAAGTATTTTAACTTCTCTAGCAAAGGTATTTGAGGCTCAAAAAAGAGCTTCTTCCGCGCTCGTCCACTGCAATTCCCTCGCCCTTTTAAAACGAGTCTTTAATTGATTACGTTCTTTGTTAATTTGAGGATCATCCGCAAAACACCAACGCACCGCGCGGTTAATCAGTTCGTTAAAAGCCTCGCGGTTCAAAACCGTTAATGATACAAAAGCAGAGAACGCAAAAACCATATTCCAGGGAGAAGGTAGATATTTCAGCGAGAATAAAACTTGCGCCAGCGAACTCGCCGGAGAGTTAATAAAATTATTAAAACCACCTAAGGTTGACCTCACAACGCGATGATCCTCTTCCATCAGTTTTTTCGCTTTTTCGGGCATTCCAATGCTGAACAAGCCGATGGCAAGCAAATACACTTAAACCGGATATGATAATATAAGAGGTACAAGCAAAAATACCGCCTAAAAATTTCGAGGGCCAGCCCTCAGAATCACCGAAAGAAACGTCTGTTTTAAATATTTTATTAAACACTTTATTTAATAAGCCAACGGCTGTATCACCAAAACGCCATCCTAATTCAATTGTCACGACTGACCCTGCAAAGCTAACGATATAAAGAATAGCCAGGATTATTTTTGCACTCACGGGTTGCGAGGAAGATCGATCAAAAATTCCTGCCGTTTTTATCCAACTTAGAAAAGCGGCCACATAAGGGTCACTTACACCTAATGAAGGATCGAAATGAACGTCCGACCGTCCTTCATTTTCGGTAGGGCAACGTACATAACGTCCTCCTCTTTTTCCTCTAGCATATTTATCTCCTTCTCTAATTAAAATAGATAATCTAAAAGTGCTCTTCTAATTTCTTCGACGGTTACCGGCTTAGTAATAAAACCATTCATGCCGGCCTTGAGACATTTATTTTTCTCCCGATCAAATACGTGCGCCGTCATTGCTAGAATTGGAACCAGTTTCTGGCTATTCGCCATTTAGCGAATTTCACGAACTAAAGCATACCCGTCTTTATCAGGCAAGCCAATATCCGTACAAATTAATTCATAGCTTTCATTAAACTTTACTAAAGCTTCATTGGCGTTTGAGGCGGTGTCAACTTTATAGCCAAACTCTTCTAAAAATATTTTTTCGATATTTTTTGATAACTTATCGTCTTCAATTAATAAAACTCGGACTTTTCGTTCCTTCAATATTTTTAGCCTTTAGCCCTCATCAAGGACTTGAGTTTTTTCCTTCATATTTATCCCACAATCATGATGAAGAAAAAAACACGCCGCAATGGTGCTAGAATGGATTCATCCCCACAACCCTGTATTCGATAAAGAGCTGCGAGAATATCTTTTTACGGATAAGCCTATTGTGGATCACCATTCGGGTGAATAAACGCGAATAACAATGAGAGCAACCTGGGTTGAATAGAAAATCAAAATCCCACCCTGCTCTCTCAACCCACCCACTTTCGCGCGTTTTTGAAAATTCGCATCCAGGGACTCATTTCGGACCATTCTTTGGGGTGCCAAGAAAATTGGACGGTGCGAAAAACGCGTTCGGGATGCGGCATTAAAATAGTGATGCGCCCGTCAGGAATAGTAAGCCCAGTAATGCCTTTGAGGCTGCCATTGGGATTAGCGGGATAATTTTCGGTGGGCTGGCCGGCATAATTCACATAGCGCAAAGCAATAAGTTCTTTATTTTCAAATTCTTGTGTACCTTTCTCAAAAACAACACGGCCTTCCCCGTGCGCTACGGCGACAGGTAACTGGCTCCCAGCCATCCCTTGAAAAAAAAGAGAAGGCGATTGCGGGATTTCTACCATCGACAATCGCGCCTCAAACTGTTCCGAAGCGTTTCGTTGGAAATCCGGCCAATGTCCAGCACCGGGAATAAGTGATTTTAAATGAGAAAAGAGCTGGCAGCCGTTGCAAACCCCTAGCGCAAAACGATCTTTGCTTTCAAAAAATAGACTGAATTTATCGCGTATTTTGGGATGCATTAAAATAACTTGCGCCCATCCGCGCCCAGCGCCTAAAACATCTCCATAAGAAAAACCCCCACCGGCAATCGCTCCTTTAAAATCCATTAAATTAACGCGTTCATTTAATAAATCACTCATATGAACGTCAACGCTTTCAAAACCAGCTAAATGAAACGCTGCTGCTATTTCTCGATGACCATTCGTACCTTGTTCTCGTAAAATTGCAACGCGCGGTCGTTTACCGCCATTAATATAGGGAAGCGCAATATCTTCGTTATTATCAAAAGTTATTTTTGTAAATAATCCAGAGTCTTTTTTATCTAGCAAACCATCATATTGTTGTTTGGCACACTCGGGATTGTCGCGAATGGATTGCAAACGATAGCTCGTTTCGCTCCACCATCGTTGCAAGGTTGTGCGAGTTTCTTGGTAAAGCGTTTGACCCCAGAAATTAAAAATAATTTCATCCAATTGATTTAATTCACCAATAACATGGCTGTGGGCTTGTAATTTATACGATTTTAAAATTTCAAAAACGATATCAATATCTTGTTCTTTGACCTGTATCACCGCGCCCAATTCCTCATTAAAAACACTGGCTAAAGCGTCATCGCCTAAAGAATCCAATTTTATAGTTATACCAACATGAGCGGCGAAAGCCATTTCGCAAAGCGTTGCTAATAATCCGCCATCGGAACGATCGTGATAAGCAAGTAATAAATTTTTTTGGTTGAGTGATTGGATCGCTTCAAAGAAACCGCGCAATAATAGAGGATCATCGACATCCGGTGGTTGTTTTCCTAATAAATTATGCGTCTGGGCCAAACAAGAGCCGCCAAGGAAATTAGCGCCTTGCCTTAAGCCGATTAATAACAATCTTGTTTCACCGATATCTGTTTGTAGTTGTGGTGTTAGCGCATGGCGGACATCGCTAACCGGCGCGGTAGCGGTAATAATTAATGATAAGGGCGCAGTGATAATTTCTTTTTCCAATGAGGTCCTCATGGACAAAGAATCTTTCCCTACCGGAATACAAATGCCTAAAGCGGGGCATAATTCTTTTGCCACGGTTTGCACAGCCTCATATAAACCCGCGCCCTCCCCCGGTTGATCGGGGGCGGCCATCCAGTTAGCCGATAAAACAATATCTGAAATAGCTCTAATCGGGGCGGCTGAAATATTAGTAATCGCTTCTCCTACTGCCATTCGAGCAGAAGCAGCAGGATGGATAATCGCGATGGGTGAACGTTCACCCATCGCCAATGCTTGCCCTTCGTAACTCGTAAAACTGTGAGTAGTGACAGCAACATCAGCAATTGGTATTTGCCAAGGCCCCACCATTTGATCGCGCGCTACCATGCCTCCAACAGTTCGATCACCAATCGTGATCAAAAAACTTTTGTCCGCAACACACGGATACTGTAAAACGCGTTTGACTGCATCAGCCCAATTAATTTTCGAAATATTCCACACCATTTCTCTCGAAAAAACAAGTTTATCTTCACGCTTCATCGACGGCATGTCCTCAAACAAAAAAGAAAGCGGGAGATCGATAGGACGATTATGAAAATGTGCATCGTTGAGGATTAATTTTTTTTCCTCTTTCGCCCACCCTACTACTGCAAAAGGACAGCGCTCTCGCTCAGCAATACCACTAAAAACTTTCAAAGATTCAGGCTTGATGGCTAATACAAAACGTTCTTGGGCCTCGTTACACCATATTTCTAGAGGACTCATTCCCAGTTCCGCATTCGGGATATGACGCAATTCAAATTCACCCCCACATTCCGTCGCATGAACCAATTCGGGAAAGGCGTTGGATAATCCGCCGGCACCGACGTCGTGAATGCTTAAAATGGGATTATCATCGTCTAGAGATAAACAGGCGTTGATAACCTCTTGCGCTCGACGCTGCATTTCGGGATTGGGCCGTTGAACGGAGGCAAAATCCAATGCCTCTGTTGATTCTCCACTTGTACGAGATGAGGCAGAGCCGCCACCTAAACCTATGGCCATCGCAGGGCCTCCCAACACTATCAACAAAGCCCCTCTCGTAAAAGGTTGTTTTTCAATTTGAGACTCGCGAATGTGTCCGATACCACCCGCTATCATGATGGGTTTGCGATAACCCCATTTCAAATTTTTAGAAGATAAATGCTCTAACGTTCGAAAATAGCCACAAATATTCGGGCGTCCAAATTCATTATTAAACGACACAGCCCCAATTGGTCCTTCGAGCATAATGTCCAATGCCGACGCCAATGTTTTTGGCTTGGAGTCCGAGTGAAGGGATTTTTTTGAGTACTCTTCTTCCCACGGTTGTAAAAAATCAGGAATTCTTAGATGAGAAACCGAAAAACCGGCTAAACCCGCTAGGCTTTGCGCGCCACGCCCGGTGGCCGCTTCATCACGAATTTCTCCGCCACTGCCAGTAGCAGCTCCTGCGAAAGGTGCGATGGCGGTGGGGTGATTATGCGTTTCTACTTTTAGAACGGTGTGGAGGCACTCTGTTTGTTTTTGATACGAATAATTGCTGGGATTAATAAAAAAGGATTCGCAATTAAAGCCTTTTATCACGGCGGCATTATCTTTGTAAGCCACTAATATCTTTTCAGGATGAGTTTTATAAGTATAGCGAATCATCTCAAATAAAGATTCTTTTTTTTCTTTTCCATCGATGATCCACTGAGCGTTAAAAATTTTGTGCCGGCAATGTTCAGAATTAACTTGAGCAAACATCATCAATTCGATTTCAGTGGGATTACGATTTAATTGGTGAAAAGCACGTAATAAATAATGGATGTCATGCTCGCTTAACGCGAGACCAAAATTTTGATCGGCTTCTTTTAATGCCGCTTCTCCTTTTTCCAATACTAGAATCTCATTGAAAGTTTTTGGCGCGGGATGTTGAAATAATTGAGCTAAATCTTCCGCATCGAATAAAAGCGATTCCGTCAAAGGATCGTATAATTCAGAAGCGACTTTCTCAATGGCTTTTTTATCGCGTTTGGTAACGCCTTCAATAATAAAGTAAATACCGCGCTCAATTCGATTAATGGGAATTTCGCAATTATGAGCGATATCCGTTGCTTTAGATGACCACGGTGAGATCGTGCCCAACCGAGGCGTCACCCAAGCTGAAAAATTTTCAGGAGACTCTGGATAATCGGAAAAATAAGCTTTAGGCAATAAGTGTTCTAGACGTTCTTGATCAACGCGACTTAAGCGTTTTTCAGCATCGATAAAATAACCGTAGGTTGCTTCAACGGATTGAACTGTATTTTGCTTTTGTTTCAGACGGGAAAGAATTTGTTGCTGTCGAAAGGTAGTATAAACGTGAGAGCCTTGCAAAAACAGCATAAGTGATCCCAAATCATCGTATTTTAACAAAAATCCAGTAGCCCGTCTAGAGCGAAGCGGAATACGGGAAATAATATTGCAATCTCGTATTCCGCTTCGCTCTAGACGGGCTACTGGATTTTTATTTCTTTTTTACAGAAATTAAATTTACTTT
Organism: Coxiella endosymbiont of Ornithodoros maritimus; assembly: GCF_907164965.1. GTDB lineage: Bacteria > Pseudomonadota > Gammaproteobacteria > Coxiellales > Coxiellaceae > Coxiella. Next base: position 27,340 of record NZ_CAJRAM010000028.1, on the reverse strand, counting down.
AAAAATTAAAACTTCATTCGGCTCAATAACTCCCGGTGCGCCTTGTTCACAATAAGCCAATTGCGGCGACACGTAAATTTCCCATATTGCCCCTGGTTTCATACGAGTTAATGCTTCTTGCCAGCCTTTAATAACCCCTTTTAGGGGAACGTCGCCGGTTGCCCGCATTTATAGGAGCTGTCAAACACAGTCCCCCATTTATCATCAGAGATCTCCTGAATTATGAGTTTAATGACGTCCATCTTAACAAGGAAAGCTTGAGAATCCATCTTTCTGCTAATCCTCCATCGCCATAAGCAAAGCATTTCCGCCGACTGCTGTCGTGTTGATAGTCAGTATGCTTTCTATGCAAAAACGGGGAAGATAATGAGGACCACCCGCTTTGGGACCTGTACCAGACAACCAACTACCCCCAAAAGGTTGCATCCCTACCACGGCGCCAACCATATTCCGATTAACGTAAATATTTCCTGCGTTAATACGCTGCTGGATATAATCAACTGTTTCATCTATGCGGCTTTGGATGCCGAAGGTTAAACCGTAACCCAACCCGTTGATTTCTTCGATAACTTTAGTCAAATTTTCTCGCTTATAACGAATAACATGCAAAATAGGTCCAAATACTTCCTCAGTAATCAGTCCTAAATTAGGCAATTCGTAGGCTTGTGGCGCAACGAAAGTCCCAAAATCGGTTTCCTGAGGCAAATCCACTTTATAAATTAATTTCGCTTCTTTTTGCATCAATGCTTGGTGCTTTTGCAGCGTTTTTTGCGCGCTAGCATCAATAACAGGACCGACATCCGTGGATAGGAGCAGGGGGTCGCCCACTTTAATTTCGGCCATTGCGCCCTTTAGCATCCTAATAACATCATCCGCAATATCTTCTTGAATATACAAAATTCGAAGTGCTGAACAGCGCTGTCCAGCACTATCAAAGGCAGAAACAATGACGTCATTAACTAACTGCTCGGGTAAAGCGGTCGAATCTGCGATCATGGCATTAATACCGGAGGTTTCTGCTACAAAGGGCACGATCGGGCCCGGGCGGGCGGCCAATGTTTTTTGAATATGTCGCGCGGTAGCATCTAAACCCGTGAATATCACGCCACTGATTTTGGTATCCTCGATAAGCGCCTGACCCACGGTTTTGCCCGAACCCGGCATTAACTGCAAAATTTCTTTCGGCACACCCGCTTCATGAAACAACCGCGTCACCAGCGCGCCAGTTAAAGGCGTCTGTCCCGAGGGTTTTGCGATAACGGCATTGCCAGTCACTAAAGCGGCGGCAATTTGCCCTGTAAAAATAGCAATGGGAAAATTCCAAGGGCTAATACATAAAATAATTCCACGTCCATTCATCCGCAGGGTATTACTTTCACCCGTGTAACCCGGCAAAATCTTATCACTTAAATGCTGTTCCGCCTGCTCAGCATAGTAACGACAAAAGTCTGTCGCTTCTCGAACTTCTGAGAGTGCATTTTGCAGCGTCCTTCCACCTTCGCGAACCACCACTGCCATTAATTCCGCTTTATGTTTTTCTAATAAATCGGCCATTTTTCTTAAAATAGTCACCCGTTCGGAAATCCCTTTTTGATCCCAGTTTGGGAATGCTGAATGACCCGCTTGTATCGCTTTCTCTACATCAGATTCATTCGCAAGTTCAATTACCCCAATTTGGCGACGATTATCTGTTGGATCAAAAACAGGTTTACCATCTTTAATCTCCTGTAAAAACGGCGCTGCCTCCCATGCTTTTTCCAAAGCATGACGAATTTCCTCATTTAAAAGCATTAATTCAGCCAAATTACTTAAATCAATGCCACTTGAATTAATCCGCGTTTTGAAAATACCTTTAGGTAAAGGAATTTTCGGATTGGGAATATCAGCAAAGGCTTCGATTTTTTTGACTGGACTTTCAATAAGCTGATCAACGGGCACGCTTTTGTTAGCAATACGATTAACAAACGAACTGTTCGCACCATTTTCAAGTAATCGTCGGACTAAATAAGGCAATAAATCTTCGTGATGGCCGACAGGTGCGTAAACTCGACACGGTAATTTAAGTTTAGTGACAATGTAATGATGGAGCGCTTTACCCATACCCTGCAATTGCTGAAATTCAAATTCGTAATTATCGTAACGGTTATCCATAAGATTTAATATTGCCGCAACGGAATACGCATTGTGCGTTGCAAATTGCGGATAAATGGCGTCTTGTGCGCTCAACATTTTTTGAGCGCACGCAATGTAAGAAATATCTGTATTTACTTTCCGGGTAAAAACCGGGTAGCCACTGAGTCCTTCCATTTGCGCTAATTTTATTTCGGTATCCCAATAAGCTCCTTTTACTAAACGAACAGGAATGCGACGCTTTTGTCGTTGGGCTAAATCAATTAACCAATCAATTAAATAAAAGGCTCGTTTTTGATAAGCTTGGACAGCAAGCCCTAACCCTTGCCAATTTTTAAACACCTCATCCGTAAAAAGCGCTTCAAAAATATCGAGAGAAATATCTAAGCGATCCGCTTCTTCCGCGTCAATGGTCATGCCGATTTTTTGTTCTTTAGCATGCAATGCCAATTCTTTTACTCGCTCAATCAAAAAAGGCACTGCTAATTCTCGTTTTTTAAAATCGTACCGAGGGTATAAAGCGGATAATTTAACGGAAATGCCAGGCGCCGCATGAATGGATTTCGTGGAATGACTTTTTCCTAAAACATTAATAGCACGATGATAGGAATCATAATAACGATCGGCGTCCTCTTGGGTGCGCGCCACTTCACCTAACATATCGTAAGAATGACGAAAGCCTTCTTTTATAGCGCTTTGTGAACGTTTGATAGCTTCTTCAATGGTTCGTCCCAAAACAAAATGTTCGCTCATTAATTTCATTGCTTCACGAACTGCTTTACGGATGACCGGTTCGCTACTTCTGCGAACGAGATTACGCCAAACATTTTTGAATTGTCCATCTTTTCCTGTCTTTAAAATTTTTCCCGATAATGCAAGTCCCCACATCACGAAATGCACAAACGAAGATTCTCTAGCACCTACGTATTTATCCCATTCTGCACTCGTTAATTTATCCCGAATTAAAAGGTTCTCGGTTTCTTTATCCGGCACGCGCAGCAAAGCTTCTGCTAAGCACATTAATAAAATGCCTTCTTCAGTGGATAAATCATATTGCATCATGAAACCTTCGATACCGCCCTTTTCACTCTCTTGTTCCCGCACCGCCGTTACCAGCTCTTTGGCCAAACGACTGACAGCTGCTTCCAACCGGGGAGTAAAAGCGATTGTTTTCAGAAGGTGGTTAACGCATGTAGTCTGATCCATTCGATAGGTTTTATTTAACGACGGTCGGATCGCATTTTGCGCTATCGCTTTTTCAAAAAAAAGCAAGTGAGTATCAGTCATATATCCTCATCAAGAAGTTAATTTTGATTCCCGCGGCGTAGCCCGTATAAGCAAAGTGAAATACGGGGAGATGCACGGTATTGCTCCCGCATTTCGCTTTGCTCATACGGGCTACTTCTCATTTCTTTTCTTTAAAACGAACAATACTCTCCTCAAATTCTTTTTTCGCGGCCTCTTTATCTTCCCAACCTTTCACTTTAACCCATTTATTTGGCTCTAAATCTTTATAACGTTCAAAGAAGTGAGAAATGGCGTCTAATGATAAGGGAGAAATATCTTTTAAAGACTGAATAGCTTCATAAGCTCGGCAAGCTTTAACAACGGGTACGCCTAAAACCTTGCTATCTTCTCCAGCTTCATCTTCCATTTTCATCATCCCCACCGCTCGAACACGCATTAGCACTCCCGGCTGAACTGGCACAGGCGTTAGGACTAAAACATCTAACGGATCCCCATCTTGCGCTAACGTACTTGGCACAAACCCGTAATTACACGGATAACGCATTGATGTCGGCATAAACCGATCCACCGTCAAAAATCCCAATTCTTTATCGTATTCGTACTTAACCTCTCCCCCGTTGGCGGGTATTTCGATAATCACATTAAAATCATCAATGCCTTTACCGGCTGAAACAGGAAATGTCATAGGTCCCCCTAATTATTAACGCTTTTTAAAGCACAGTTTAATTTTTTTTAAACTTCGTCGTTCCCGACTTCGCAGGATGACGGGCTTTAAGTTTTTTGGCCTTTACCGCTTGTGGTAATGGTACGATTACAACAACACCCTCCACCGAGGAGGAATTGGGTATTCTCATTTCTAAATGGACGATAGTATATCTGGATTTGCACAGGCTAACAAATGCCAGACAGGGATTGCCCAAACATCGGTATTGGGAATTTGCTGCAATAAATCCTATCAACATATTTTGATGAAAATTGTCGAACTAAAAGTGCCTATAGCGAACTAGAGGAGAAGGCTAGTGGACAAAAGACGTATAACTATCACTAACACCAAACGCTGGGGGAAGCTCATAGTCCGGAGGAGAAGAAGGAACCGAACCAGAAGCCTGAGCCTGAGCCGGATTCGGTAGAGTACACTGGTGAAGGCTGAATAATAATGCCCCAGAAGATCTTTTAGCTTTCTTACGATTAAAAATGCGTTCTTGCAGATCATCCCTATTACAATTATCTTTTTGAACTTTTTCCAAAAATAAAACTACGTCTGCTGGTCTTTTGGGACCTAAAACTTTATGAAACATTAAAGGGGTTTCATAAAGTTTAGTAAATTCTAAATAAGCTTCAAAATCATCTCCTGTTAATCGATAACCTAGAGCAATTTGCAACACTCTACCAAGGAATTCTTCTTGCTCCAGTTTGTTCTCTCTTAAATTAATTTACTTTTTAGTTCTTTATCTTTTGTAAATAATTCATACACCGCTTCATAAAATGCAGATGGTTACTGCCCCATGCCGCCCACTATTTTCTCACAACTCAGCAAGATAAAATCTTTGTCCGTATATTCTTCTCCACGGTGTTGACGAATTCTCCATCGTATTCTGTACAAACCCTCAAATTTGTTAATCGCTGCGCTCATTACTGGTAAAGCCTCACCAGCCTCAAAAGAAGGATCTTCAACTAACTTTAAGAATGAGTTTAACCTAGCAACAAGATTATCAGTTACTGAAGAAATTAAGTTTTTATGATTTGTTAGCCGTTTTAACATCCATTTAATTAATTCTTTTTTAGGTTCTACTAGGTTAGCTCGTGCGGCCAGCCTGTCTATTGCCGGGAGAGTAATAGACTCACGAATCTACAAAGGAAGATCAGGCATGACTTCATGTATTTTACGCTACCAGCACTATTCTGACAAAAGAAAAGACGTAACGCCTCACTTTTCTCCTTTAGACCCGCCGTCGGCTCGAGTGCTGCTATAAGAATTTTTCTCATTTTAATCGCTGTCTCTACATTTTGATAATAGTGTGCTCCTAAGGTAATGCAACCAGAGCGATAGATTTCCAAATCATACCCTGCTTTCCTTTCTTTTAAATATTTTTCGACAGCTTTTAATAAATCTTCTAAAAGAAGATTATATTTTCCCTTTTCCCATTGTGGAGAATTTGTAAAGATTTGAAATTGCTTATTTTACGAGGCAAAAATTTCTTTCAAACTGAGTTGTATATCTCCTGCCGGCATTTTTGGTGTCAATAAACAAAAAGTACTGCCGCTCAGCTTAAATTCTTTCTATCTTACGTAATTTACAATTCTTACATACGTAGCTTTATCTTCACAGTGAAAAATAGACAGTATTGAAAGAAAAATTTTTCGCGCTAGAAAAAGTCTTGAGATATTATCATCATCATGCAGACAATCGCGGCAAGTTTCTGCTAAAACCTCAGAAAGTCTCTTTTCAATTCTTTGTTTACTTTTTTGCTTTTCTAATCACCCTATTTCATCTTGGATCATCCTCAATGTAAGCCTCTGCAATTACCGTTTGAAAATCTTCTGATCGGATTAACTCATCATATTTACGGTAAAATTAACTACCGCCGTTTTTAAAGCCTGCTTTAATTCTTTGTCCTTACAGAGAGGAAATCCTCGAACATATTGTTGGATATACCGTTGTAACCCCAAAATACGCTTTTTATTAGCTTTACTCCCTTCTCGAGGAAAAGTCCTGAAATCTGCTTACTAATTGAATAGCGTGAGCAGAAAAAATTCTTTTCACGATACTTATTCTTTTCTTCTGATCACTTATTTTATCGAAATCAAAAGGCAGATTCCCCTTAAAGCATTCTGACAATTGATTAATGCGGGACGATTCAGCAAAAAATAGAAATAAAGCTTTCTGAAGATAACGCTTGACCCATTTGGTAAATTCCCTCTCCGACTTTAAATGGAAATGACAATCAAATAAAACATCATCAAGGGCTGGGAGATAAAAATTGTTAAAAATTTTAACTTGCTCTTCTACTGCCGATCTCTCACCTTTTTTAAATCTATTTTCATCAAATACAATGGATAATCTCGATTTTAATAACTCGTGATCTAGGTTTTCTTCTTTCATACAGTTTGCCTTTTTTATCTATATGAACCATTCTTACTTCTTTTCGAATATATCCACTAAATTAACTAAATCCATGTGATAATAATACTGTAGTTTTAATATGATGTGAGTAATCGTCAAACTTGCGCAATAATTGATTTGAAATCGCTGTATCCATGGCTATCAAAGTTCCTTTTAATTTCTCATAGCTTGCCAAAAATTTTATCAAGGAATTCTTAATAGAATAAGGTTTTTTAAAGGGTTAATTAATCTTTCGATAAACTCACCTATTCTACAAAACCGGTGATTTTAGCCATTAAATGACACATGAGTAATTGCTTTATCCTAAAATTAAATATTGATGAAGCATTAGATGTACACCGCCTTCGCTCTAGCCTTTGAAGGTCAATTTTTACTCAAAATATCGGGTGATTCCATTAACACCTGCGGAATAGGACAAACAATGATTTCGTTATGTTTTTCGCGAGACTGCCGCCATTATCGTCTTTTTTACCTTATAAGGATCAATTTTCTAGCGTCGGGCCCGAAAAAAGGCCTTCAGCAGTTCTGCGCAGGCCTCCGCTATCACACCGCCCGTCCAAATAATACGGTGATTCAGGCGTGGTTTGTTCAGTAATGGGAAAACGCTTTCGACTGCGCCGGCGCGGGGATTGAATGCGCCGAAGACGAGGCGTTTGATGCGAGCTTGGATTATAGCGCCTACGCACATGGCGCAGGGTTCTAGGGTGACGTAGAGCGTAGCGTCTACTAAACGATAATTGCCGACTTGTTTGGCGGCATTGCGAAGGGCTAGAATTTCGGCGTGGGCAGTCGGGTCGTTTAGGGTAATAGGCTCGTTAAAGCCGTGGCCAACGATTTCATTCTCTTTTATCAAAACCGCGCCTATCGGCACTTCGTTATTTTCATTAGCTTTTTTTGCTAAAACTAAAGCTTCGTGCATAAATAATTCGTCGGTCATTTTTAATGCTTAGAAATGCTAAGGCTTTCCTCAAAGTTATAATTTTTCATTCTCTAAATACGAACCGTAGTTATTATCGTCAAAATAGTCAATATTGACAAGGCGCGTCGCCAAGGCTTTCGTATTGATTCCCCGAACAAAAAATGCCACCATTACGATTTATCCTAAGTATAAGAGAGTGTGGAAAACACAATGGAAAAAATTAGAACCGCTGTGGTTGGCGTAGGCTATTTGGGCAGCTACCATGCAGAGAAGTATTCCGCGCTGTCTCAATCTGAGCTGGTGGCGGTTTGTGATATTCATCACGAACGCTGTTACGCAAAGGCTAAGGAATTGAGTGCGGAGGCCGTAATTAACTATCAATCTCTAATTGGCCTAGTTGACGCGGTTAGTATTGCTGTTCCTACCCCCTTACATCACGCCGTGGCGCGGTTTTTTTTGGATAACGGCATCCACGTCCTGCTTGAAAAACCCATCGCAACGACGCTGGAAGAAGCGGATGATCTTATTGCAGCCGCCAAAAGAAACTGGGTGATTTTGCAAATCGGTCACTTGGAACGTTTTAACAGCGCAGTTAAGGCTGTTGAGCCGCTTATCTCTAATCCGCGCTTTATTGAATCGTTGCGTCTGGCGCCCTTTCGGCTCCGCGGTGCTGACGTTAATGTCGTGCTCGATTTAATGATTCACGATATCGATATTATTCAATCCATTGTGAAATCGGATATCCAGAATATTTCCGCGAGCGGTGCTTCTGTTCTCTCGCCATACGTCGATATCGCTAATGCGCGTATTGAATTCACAAACGGTTGTGTGGCTAACGTGACAGCAAGCCGGGTGAGTCTGAAAATAGAGCGTAAATTGCGTATTTTTCAACATGACAATTATGTCGCTATCGATCTCGATCACAAAAAAATGGCCATTCATCGTAAAGGGACGCATGAGATGTTTCCAGGCATTCCTGAAATCACCCGCCAAGTGGAGCGATTCCATAAAGGGGATGCGTTGATGGATCAAATTTCGGCTTTTTTAAATTCGATCATCCATAACAAGCCTCCCGTCATTTCCGGAGAAGAAGGTAAACGCGCCCTGGCCACTGCGCTTGAGATTTCGTTAATCGTGCGACGTACCAATGAACAATTTCCAATTTCATCCCTCAGTGCTGAAAATGTCGAATAAATCTGTTCTGCTCATCGCCGGTGAACCTTCGGGGGATTTACTGGGCGCTCATCTAGCTCAATCATTAAAATCTCTTGAACCCAACCTAAAACTCGCGGGCATGGGCGGCAAGTGTATGCGTGAAGCGGGCGTTGAAGTTTTTATTAATGCAGACAAATTAGCGGTGGTCGGTTTGCTTGAAATATTGCGGCAGTTCAGGGATATTCGCCACGCGATGCAAACCTTGAAAAGGTATTTTAAAAAAACACCACCTGATTTGGTGGTTTTTATTGATTACCCCGGCTTTAATTTACATATGGCAAAACAAGCGAAAAAAGCGGAAATTAAAGTGCTTTATTATGTCAGTCCTCAAATTTGGGCTTGGCGTTATGGGCGGATTAAAAAAATTAAAAAATACGTCGATCATATGGCCGTATTATTCGATTTTGAAGAAAAACTATATCAAAAGGAAAACGTTCCCGTCAGTTTTGTGGGACACCCTTTGGCAAATATGCCAACTCCATCGCTCTCCAGAAATGAAATTTGCAAGCAATTTAATCTGGATCCCGATAAGCCCATTGTGGCTTTATTTCCTGGCAGCCGAAAGCAAGAAATTAATAAGCTGCTCCCTATGATGGTTCAGGCCGCTAAATTCATTCAGGCGAAAATCTCCACTGTGCAGTTTATCTTACCGCTCGCATTGAATTTAGAGCTTGATAAAATTCGTCCCTTTTTATCGCCTGAGATAAAGGTGATCCAGAACGATATTTCTCACGTATTAGCCATCACTCATGCGGCCGTTGCAGCTTCAGGAACGCTGACGTTAGAAATTGCTTTGCAGCAAGTTCCGTTGGTTGTAATTTATAAAGTAGCGCCACTGACGTTTTGGTTGGGGAAAAAATTAATCCATTTGTCTTTTATCGGACTTTGCAATTTAGTCTCCCCAGAACCTGTTGCTGTTGAATTGTTGCAACAGGACGCTACCCCTCAAGCCATCGCCGATGAAGTTTTCCAATTGCTAAATAATCACGATTATCGTCGATCGATTATTGGGAAGTTAGCCTGCCTGCGGCCCCGATTAGATCGTGGGAACGCCGCCCAAAACGTGGCTAAGGTTGCACATAATTTAATCTTTTCTTAAGGTTTTTGGCTTATTGGGGAAGGCTGCTTCCCTGAAAATAGGAGGGGCCCTTATGGAGCGCAGCGAAATACGGGAATTGGCATCGTTCCTCCGTATTCCGCTTCGCTTCATATGGGCTACTTTTTTTAACCATATGAATATATGTAAGTTTTTATGAAAAAATTACTAGCTGACTTTCGCTTGATTGCATTGTCGTTTTCTTTGGTATGGGCTAACACTTACGATCCTATTGGAAAGACTGACTATCCGGACGCAGGAACTGCCCATTTGGATTGAGTAATGGGATACAATGGTACGACCACTTGGCGGTACTTGTGTACGGGGGCTTTCTCCTGTGGGAAAGGCCTGCGGCCTTGATACAAGGTTAACCAACTTCACTTTTGACATCGCCTCTGATGAGCCTAAATGTAATAACATTGTGATACTCCAATGCGCTAGCACCAGCAAGAACAAATCTAACTTTCAAGGAAAGCCTTCTACGTTTAACCACTGCAACGGCTAAAACCTTTGGTACAGCTTGCGCAGGTGGCGCAATAAACTCTAATGAGGGGTTTTGGAAAACTAATTTTCCCTTTGTCGGTAGCTACACGTACTCTGATGGCAATAACCCTCCTACCCTAAACCCTCGTCTTTTACCGTGAACCATAACCTTATTCAGCCGTTAACTGGACTTCGAGCGTTAGCGGCATTTGATGTTTTTTGCATTTTCCAATTAAAGGCTCACGCCCTTTTTTACAGTGAATATTCTCGCAGGATTATATCGACGTCAGCCTATTCTATGTACTGAATGGATTTTTAATCGCTTATAATTGTTATCCGTCATTTAACCCTTCCTTCAGCTGGTGTTGGCGTCTTTGGTGGCGGCGTTTCGCGCGAATTTATCCCGTCTATCTATTAATCTTATTAGCAACGGCGCTGCTGCTTGTTTTTCATTTAAGGCAAGCGCATCCGCAATTCTTTGCTCACCCTCGGAAAAGGTGGTTTCTTTAACTCACGTTCCTCAAGGGTTATTTTACTAATTCTCTTTTTATGGGCATTCCCCAAACTTGATCTCTCACTGCAGAATTTACTTTTTATATTTCGGCTCCACTACTGTTTATCTTCTTTCATCAAAAAAACACAGTGGTTAAGCATAATAATCGGATATGTAAGTGACTTATTATTATTTGCTCTCGCGGCAAAACTCGGTTGACACCACTTTTTAGGTGATTGGAATTTGTTTTGGTTTTATACTTTTTCTGGCCGACTTTTTGAATTTATTCTTGGGATGTTGCTTGCCCTCAACCTCTCGTACTGGCATTGGTTACAACACCTACCAGCAAAAATCTACGTGGGATTCTTCAACATTATTCTTATTCAAATACTTTTATTTAAAAATAGAGGGCACTTTACCTTCGGTTTCGATACACCATTAGGTATGCTGTTAGCCAACTGGGTACTGCCACTAGCTGTAGCGTTACTATTAGCCGGTTTAATCCTCGAAAAAAATACACTTACACGCTTTCTGCCAACACGACTGATGCAGCTTTTAGGCAAAGCTTCTTATGCTTTTCATTCATTACAATTTTTGGTAATGGCTTTTATCATCGGGGATTATTAATTCACCGTTGCTCCTGCGCATTCCTAGTGGGTGATTGCCGCCGGGTCCCTATTAACCAATATTATCACGATTATCCTTTATTCGGGTTATGAAAAACCCATCCATAAACTATTAACTCACGTTAAGCGATTCTCTAAGCCAATTGCCGTTAGCCTGAGATTGTCAATGAAAGCTGAGCATTTGCAGGCAGAAAAACGCTGTTTTTAGCTCATTGTTTTGGCTGTGTTTACGCTTGCTGCCATCATTCAATGGCACATTTTCATGAGTCGAGATGTAGGCTGGCATTTACTCGCCACAGAACGACTTTTAAAGGAAGGCACATACAGCCAAGATTTTTTAGACGTTCTTCTCCTATAATTTCTTATTTATTACCCCCCCGCTATTAATACAGCATTGATTTCAAGACAATCTTATTTTAAGTTTTCGCGTTTATCTATTTTTAATATCCTTCCTTTCGCTTCTTACTTGTTTTTCGTTCAGGCATCGACTGTTTGGTACTAAAGATCGGCTGATGCACGGAATGCTGCTTCTGGCGCTTGCCGTGGTTTACCTGCTTTTACCAGTCTCTGAATTGGATCATCGTGATCCTTTTGTAATGCTATTAATTATGCCTTATTTATTAGCTATCGGCACGCAAGCACAGCACAAAGATTTATTGCTGCCTCCTTTTTTGATCGTATGGGTTGGTCTTTTAGCGGGATTGGGATTTTCATTAAATCTACAATTTTTTATTTTATTTATCGTGCTTGAATTTTACTTAATAAAGAGCTAGGCTTTGGTTTTTCGAGTCGAATCACTCATGATAATCGCTGTTTTTATTTGCTCATCATTTACTTGTTTTTCCCAGATTACATTACGCAGGTATTGCCTCTCATAATTTCCCTCTATACAAGCACATTTAATGATTCGTTACCCACACTAGCGGATAGCACCGCGTTATTTTCATAGTTAGCTGCGTTTCTATTTTTTATTAGTGATTGGAAAAAGCCGCTATCAACCGCTTTTTTTAGTTTTTTCTTGCCGCGACGATGTCTGTTATTTTTATTCACTTGAAAAATATGGTATTACCATCCAGGCCTCCCAGGATCAGCTTTTCGACTTTGTTATTAGCTTTATTTTTAGCTTAAAATCAGCAACTCCGATTAAGACACTCTAGCAAGACAATTATTCTATGTATTTTACTCATGGGACTGCAAATTTTTACTATTGCTCAGCTTAGTTTTTCGAATTGGAAAAAAATCGAATCCTCATAATGGAATTAATCAAATTTTAACTTACGTTCAAGAACGCGCGGAAGGTAAATCCGTTATGGTGTTTTCAACGACAGTTACAGCGGCGGGATTATTAATTACTTATGCTAAAGTTAATTCAGGCTCGCGCTTTGCTGGCTTTTGGATGTTGCCAGGAATTCTTGAGCGCAAAAATAAAAGCTTAAATCCTACGCAAAAACAAAAATCAAATAAAGAAAAACAACGCTTAAACAATATGGTGGTTGAAGGTTTTAGTCGTTATAAGCCTAAACTCGTTCTGCTGGATATTGCTTCGTCCAAGAAATATCTCTCTGGCATTTCTTTTGATTATATTCGTTATTTTTTCCACGATCCGCGATTTGCTCATTTGCAGCGGGCTTATCATTATCAGACTACCATTGCTAATTTTGCTATTTATGGACGAGAATAAAGTTTGTTTCCATATTATTTTAAAGAGAAAATCTCTGGCGCTGGCGCCAGGGACAAGAGGGAAGGGGTTTCCAAAGGAGAGTAATGCAATGTTCCCCTTTAGCTGCCGTTAGCGAGGGTCGCCCAGGCGAAATTCAAAATGGGAAAATCTCGGTTGCAAGCGACTGAGATTTTCAAAAACCCGTATTGCACTGGGCTCCATACGGGCTACATAAACTCCTGTTACTATGGGCGGGGATAAGTTTTATTCCACTTAAAAACCGTCATCGACGCTGTCATTCTCCCGCGAGCTCGTCTGTGGAACAACTTGCATTTGGAAGCGCAGGCCGGGATCCAACGCACACGTGCGCAGCGCCATAAAGGTCATAACCATCGGATAATCTTCATTTCGATGAAACGAATAGCAGTAAAAAATAGTTCTTTAATGGCGGCTGCACGGTAGTTGATGAAGGGTTTAGTAATCAATAACGCTTTTGCTCCTATGAGGCAGGCGGATAATATACCTGAAGTTAAGCGGTCATCAATCACTAAAATAGCTTTTGGTTTCAATTGCCGTTTTTCAGCGATTTTTAATAAATCATCAGGATAAGGTTTTTTTTTAGTAAACCGAATGATTTCGATATTTGGAAAAGTGTTTTCAAGGTATTGAATCCGCTGATCAAAAAGGTTATTCGAATAGATACAGACTTGCTTTAAGGGAAATTCTTTATCAAGCTGAGTTAGCCATACCATAACAGATTCCGCTGGCTGCGCCTGTCCGTGGCTTGACAAAACGCCGTCAAAATCCAATGCTACTAATTTAATGTGAAATAGAATTAAATATGAGGGAGATAAATCCTCAATGTGGCTCAAGCAATAATCTGAGTTTGAAAGAAATTGTTTTAAACAGGCGCGTTTTTTGAGGAGCATCTTGAGTAGATAAAAAAACCGCTTACACACGCATTCGTCTTTCATTTTGTATGGCGCGCGAAACCACGGCTGGAAGTATTAATCATATTCAATAAGTGACTGACCTCGGGCGTTTCTTTGGCCAATTTTTCAAGCTCAAGGCGAATACCTTCTAACCCTAGATTTCCTCGATAAATCAAACGAAATGCCTGCTTCAGGGAACGCATAGTGTTCCCATTAAAACCATGACGACGCAGGCCAACTGTGTTTAATCCTGAAGGCGCGCCCGGGTTCCCCGTTACCAACATATAAGGCAAAATATCTTGATAAACTTTGGCGGCACGCCCTAAAAAACAATAAGCGCCAACACGACAAAATTGATGAACCCCTGAAAAAGCACCTAAAATTGCATGATCACCCACAGAAACATGACCCGCAATAGAGGCAGTATTCGCGAAGATAACGTTGCTTCCGACAACACAATCGTGAGCCACGTGCGAGTAAGCCATTAAATAATTATTGTCACCAATGCGCGTTACAGAATGACCTTCTTTTGTCCCTCGGTTGATCGTTACAAATTCACGAATAATATTATTATCACCCACTTCAAGGCAAGATTCTTCGCCTTTATAACCGAGGTGCTGGGGATCAGAACCAACGGAGGCATAAGAATATATTTTGTTTTTCTTACCGAGGATAGTGTTCCGGTCGATCATAACATGGGCTGCGATTTCAGTGCCATCGCCAATGATGGCATTTTCTTTGATTAGCGTCCAAGGACCAATGGTGACGTTTGAACCGATCGTCACGCTCGGATGAATAATGGCTCGTTCATCAATCACACTTTTATCCCTTAATGGTCATCAACTCGGCTTTACAAGCGAGCTGGTCGTCCACTGTCGCTTTCCCTTCAAACTTCCATAGAGCGCGGTGAACTTTTAATACTTTCACCTCTAAAGTTAATTGATCTCCAGGCTCAACGACGCGCTTAAAACGAGCATTATCTACTCCGGCAAAAAAATAAATGTCTTTGTGGTCTTCTGGAAAATTTAACGATTTAACAATTAAAATGCCAGCGGCTTGTGCCAACGATTCAATAATCAAAACACCTGGCATGACGGGTCGCACAGGAAAATGTCCCGTAAAAAATGGTTCATTCACCGTGACATTTTTAATGGCAACTAGGGATTTATCTTTTTCTATTTTGATTACCCGATCAATGAGCAGAAAAGGATAACGGTGAGGAATGTATTTTTTAATGTCTGTAATATTCATGACGTTCATCGTATCAGCTTCTCTAATCGTTTTAAGCGTTTTGCTAGCTCATCCAGTTGCCAAAAACGAATGACGCTTTTGCGCCATTCTCGGTTAGTTTGCATCCCTGTTCCTGAAGAATAAATGCCCGGTTTGGTAATCGATTTTTGAATCATGCCCATCCCGGTAATAATAACGTTGTCGCAAATTTCAATGTGGCCATTTAATCCGGCGGAAGCGCCGATCATGCAGTGGCGCCCAACCGTCGTGCTGCCAGCAACGCCAGCACAACCGGCAATGACGGTATGATCGCCGATGCAGACGTTATGGGCGATCATCACTAAATCATCTATCTTTACTCCGTTACCAATAACCGTATCACCCAATGCCCCCCGGTCAATAGTCGCATTGGCACCAATCTCCACATCGTCTCCAACGATTACACGGCCTACTTGGGGGATTTTCAGCCATTCCCCTTTCTCGTCTTGGGTCAAACCAAAGCCATCAGCCCCGATAACAGCCCCACTGTGAATAATACTTCGATCTCCTATTCTCGTTTGAGAATAAAGTGTAACCCGGCTGTACAAACAGCAATCCGATCCGATTTGGCTTCCACGGCCAATGCTAGCGCCTGCACCAATCAAAGTACGCGGCCCAATGACCACGTCTTCTTCGATGACCACCTGAGCGCCGATGTGAATGCTTGGATCGATCTGACAACTCTCCCCTACCACCGCCGTCGGATGAATGCCGCACGTAGGAACTGATTGAGGTCGCAATAAAATTAACAATTTGGCAAAACCCAATTTGGGATTGGACATCACTAAAGCGTTAACCGGGCACCGGGAGGCTAATTTTTCATCCAACAAAATAGCAGAGGCTTTTGTTTGCGTTAAATATTTTCGATACTTACGATCCGTTACGAAACTAATTTCACCTGGTTTAGCATCCGCAATAGGAGCAACATTGTGAATTTTGCAATCGCCATCGCCTTGGACAGTAGCGCCAATGGCGGTTGCTAATTCAGTTAACGAGTAAGTTAAGGCTCTTGTCATTAACTATTTTTATTTCAATGCTGATACAACGTTTGAAGTAATATCCTTACTATTTCTAGCATAAAGTACAGTATCTTTAGGCAAAACGAGATCGAGATTTTCTCTCTCAGCCACCCTCTTTACCGCACCGTTAACCTTAGACATAAAGCCAGACATGGCTTTATTTTGCGCCACGAACAGTTCTTGTTGAAACTGTTGTTGTTGCTGGCGAAGCGTACTTTCATCATTTTGAATTTCTTTACGCAAATTTCCAGCCTCTTTTTTACTCATCACCACCTCATCGCGCTTTAATTTTTGAAGATTCTGTTGCAGTGATTGAGTTAATTTAGTCATTTTTTCTCGCTGCGGCGAAAATTGTTTTTCTAATCGCATATTAATGTCCTTAATCTGCGGTGCGGTTTGAAAAATCTGACGCATATCAACAAGCCCAACCGTTTGGGCAACAGCAGCTACACTCCAAATCATGGCTACAGATAAACAGATAGCAAATAACAAGCGTTTAATCATGAGGTTCTCCTTAAAAAAAGTAGGCGTCATTATAGTTCAGGTTTTTGTTTAAACCAACCTTTCTCAAACCGTTTTTTTACAAGCTCACTCCAAAAGAAAACTGGAATGCTTGGAAATCATCCCCGGGCCGGTGGTTCAATGGGAATGCCAACGTGAGGTCGATCGGCGCCAAAGGCGTATACCATTCCACAGCAAGCCCCAAGGAGGGACGCAGGTTCTTCAACGAAAAACGATCGTCTTGAATAATCTGCGGACGCGTAGCGGCCTCTGGATCGGTGATAGTTGCTCTCGCAGGGACAGCAATATCTCCGGGGAAACATGGCACTTGGAACACATTCCCAGCATCAAAAACAATGGCGGTACGTACCCTTTTACTAATAAATTGCGGCAATATCAAGTGCACACCGAAAATAGTTTCCAAGTTACCACCTATAGCACCAAAACTATTGTAACGGTTTTTAGGTCCTAACGAGTTAGGTGAAAAAGCAGGAACCGATCCAATACCTCCCGCATAAAAGTTTTTAAAAAACGGTAATCGATCGTGACCAAAGCCATCACCGTAACCCACCGTGGCTAGTAGATTAAGGATAAAGCCATGCCAAATCGGCTGATAATACTTGGCAGAATAAGTCGCCAAGTAATAACCTAAACTCGATTTTAACACGGGAACACCGATCTCCAACCCAATACCCATATATAATCCTTTGCTGGGGAAAATAGCCCGATCAAGGCCGTTGTATGTCCAACCGCCGTTTAATTTAAATTGGTTATAGTCTCGACTGGTATTCTGAACGCCGTTGGTTGTTCCCAAGAACGCTAACACACTTGGCACTGCAATGGCCGGGTCAACCTGGCTAATTTTGATATGCTCAAAACCGTAACCAAAGCCGATAGAATTCCGTTCCGAAACGGGATAAGCGTAGGTAACATCTCCCCCATAACCGTCTTCTACATAGGAGGAGAGATTAAATTTCGTATTTGGTTTCACCCGTGAATAATAGATCGAAAATCCACGTTGCAATCCCCACGCCGTGTGGTACGGATTGTTATACGCGAAAAAATAATTCTGTTGGTATTGGCTATTTTGGAATCCAATCGATACATATTTTCCGGTCCCCATAAAATTGGTCTCTGAAATGCTCGCGCCATACAAGAACCCGTAAACATCGGAATAACCTCCTTGGATACTCGCCCTTCCCGCAGCGATTTCTTTTACGTAATAATTTAAATCCACTTGATCGGGGGAGTTGGCGACGATTTGCGGCGTGTATTTTACATCCGATAAATAACCTAATAATTCGAGTCGCCGGTTTGATTCTTCAATCTTAGACAAAGAATAAAGGCTGCCTTCGTATTGCCGCATTTCCCGACGCAACACTTCTTGGTTGGTACGCTGGTTACCAAAAAAACTGATTCGGCGAACATACACGCGTTCGTCCGGCGCGACGTTAAAAGTCAAATGCATTAAATGTTGCTGGTCATCGATGGTCGGGATCACATTAACTCGAGCAAAAGCGTAACCTCTATCACCCAGGAAATCTCCAATGGCTTTATTCGTATCAATGATCACCTGGCGAGAAAATACATCTCCTCTTTCTAATTTAATTAATTGGTACAATTGATCGTTAAATCCATGGATTTCCCCGGTAATAGTGTAGCCACTCAGATTATAAATAGGGCCCTCCACTAAATGGATCCTAATATAAACGTGTTTTTTATCCGGCGACCATTGCACATCGTGTGAAACCACGCGGAAACGCAAATAACCATGATTTAAATAAAATTCTGATAAATGTTGCAAATCTTCTTTTAATTTAACTTGAGAGTACCGATCACGATGAGAGATCCAAGTAAATAACCCTGGTGTAGTGAGTTTGAATTGGTTACGCAGCGTTCTCGCGCTAAAGGCCCGGTTACCTACAAATTGAATGGAAGCTACTTTGGCAATACCGCCTTCATCAATATAGATGCAAAGCGCTACTCGATTCTTGCTCTCTTTCACTACCCGAGTAAAAACGATCGCCGCATGATAACCCATCGCACCATACTGTTGCTCTAATCCGACCTGAATTTCATGGAGTTTTGCAGGGTCATAGGGGCGTCCTTCTGAAATATTTAGCTTATTTAAGATAGGTCGCAATTTTTTTGTGCTGATGGCTTTATTGCCACTGATGCGAATGAGACTAATAATTGGGCGCTCCTTCACGCTAATAATTAACGCGTTCCCGCGACGGGCTAATCGCACAGTTTCAAAAAAGCCCATTCGATACAACGATTGAAGAATCTGTTGACCCCGTTGTGCCGTGTATTCTTGTCCCTCATGGATGGGCAAATAACTGCGAACGGTATCTGCCGAAATACGTTTTAATCCTTGGACTTGAATAAAACGGGCCACAAAACCGTAGGCGGTTAAAGTGAAAGGAATACAAAAAATGATAAAGGTAATAACGAACAGAAAACGTTTACGAAATTTCATGATAGGGGGTACCTTTTTTCCCAATTTTGCTGTAGAGTTTCAGGTCGTCCCTTCAGGACCCTAAATGAGCAGGCATTATAACACCCGATTTATGATTATCCATAATAGGGAAGCCGAATACTGGCTACAGTTAATTTAGCTGAGCGCAAGTGGCAATGCCCTTCCCATTTGTGTATCATTCCAGCATGCAAACGATCCCAATACCTCTACAATTCATTGGTCCGATTAAGATTATCGGTTCTGAAGTCAACGCTGAAGTTGAAGTTCCACTGGCGACATTTGAAACACCGATGTGGCCATCAACTAATCGGGGTGCGAGCGTCACACGGCGTTGCGCTGGGCTTCATTGTCTAGTCCTTGATGATCGTATGACACGATCCGTCCTACTCGAAGGTGTGGATGCTTATTCAGTTAAGACGGTTCTTGATGACCTTAACCGCCACGGCGCCTTGACTGAAGTGGTTTCAAGCACCAGCCGTTTTTGCCGGAACGTGAGTTGGCACGCCCAAATCGTAGGAACTCTCTTATTTTTGCGCCTAGAAGCGACCACGGGCGATGCGTCAGGCCACAATATGCTCACCAAAGCTGCCGATGCCGTCATCGACTGGATGCTTAAAAAATATCCCGGTCTTCGCTATGTTTCCATTTCAGGAAATATGTGTGTGGATAAAAAAGTCTCCGCTATTAACGGAATTTTGGGACGCGGAAAATATGTCATCGCCGACATGTTAATTCCTCGCGCTGTTTGTCAAGAACGTTTAAAAACCACACCCGAAGCCATCGTTAATCTTCACGTCAAAAAAAATCTGATGGGGTCGATTGTTTCCGGCGCTCTTCGCACGGCAAACGCCCACTTTGCTAACTTACTCTACGCAATTTATCTCACCACTGGCCAAGATGTCGCTAACATTGTCGAAGGTTCCCAAGGATTTACGCATGCTGAATTTCGCAATGGCGACCTTTATTTTTCCGTCACGTTGCCTAATATCATTGTAGGAACAATAGGCAATGGTAAGCATTACGATTTTGTAAAAAAGCACCTGCACCTTTTAGGTTGCCTGGATAATCAAATCCCAGGCCAAAGCGCCCGACGCTTAGCTATTATCGTTGCTGCAACCGTATGGTGCGGAGAACTGTCCTTGTTGGCCGCCCAAACAAATCCAGGCGAATTAATGCGCGCGCATGAAAAATTTGAGCGTTCCTTAGCCACAAATGTCACATGAAAAAAGAATTTTTAAAAACCCGAACACCCGCGAAATTAATTCTTTCCGGCGAACATGCCGTGATTTACGGTCAGCCCGCGCTTTCACTGGCTATTAACCGTTACATGGAAGCCACGGTGCGCTGGTCTTTACCGCTGCATTTTTCTTTTCATTTTATGGGAATTGATTTTCGCCGGGAAGTCACTTTACAGGCACTTCGCAACTTAAAAAGAAAACTCAAAAAGCAATACTATAAATACAGCTTGGGTCACTTGAGTATTCGGGAAGTACTGCAAAAACCTTTTGAATTGTCGCTTTTCACGTTCATTAACGTTCTTGATCGATTAAAAAATAAATTGCCAACGGGAATTGATATCAGCACTGATTCCAACATTCCCGTCGGTTGTGGAATGGGTTCCTCCGCTGCCAGCGTTGTAAGTTTGATCTATGCACTGACCCAATTTCTTGGGATGGATTTACATTTGGAGGACTATTTGTCCCTCGGTGTGGAATCAGAAAATTTGCAGCATGGCTATTCAAGCGGTCTCGATGTGCATACCGTCTATCACGGTGGTTGCCTGCGTTATGAAAAAGGGCAATTTGAAAAACGTCCTATCCCTAATTTCCCCATGCAATTAATACAAACGGGCTGCCCACAAAGCAGTACCGGTGAATGCATCTCTCAGGCCACTCCTTCTTTTAAGAGTGGTAAAATTGGCGAAGATTTTTCTGCGGTGACTAATGCTCTTGATCAAGCTTTACAAAATCACAATAACAGCAGCATTAAAAGCTGCATTCGAGAAAATCATCGACTATTGCGAACGATTGGCGTTGTCCCCGATAAAATTAATGACTTTGTCATTGACGTAGAAAAACTCGGCGGTGCTGCAAAAATTTGTGGTGCTGGTAGCGTTGTTGGCGATAATGGGGGTATTGTTTTAGTCATCGCCGATGATCTCATTACGGATTTAGCAAAACAGTACGGCTACTCCATCATCCCGATTCAAACCGACAGCCAAGGGACTTGTATTATCGAATAACAGCTTAAACCCGTCATCCCCGCTGCGCGAGAATGGCGAAGCCTAAAATTGAAAGGACTTTGATTTGTGATGCAGAAAATTAAAGAGAAAAATTAGCGTGATCTATAAAACCAAAGCCCCGGGCAGTTTAATGTTGTTGGGGGAATACGCGGTGTTGCAAGGAAAAATAGCGATTGTAGCTGCGATAGATAAATTTATTTCAATATCCCTTAGTCCGCGCCGTGATGAAAAAATTAATATCGACTCACCACTCGGAAACCTAACTTTGGATTGTCAATCTATTAAACTCTCTCCCCCTTTTGAATTTGTCCTCGCGACGCTAGCTTCAAAAAAACTACCGAGCGGATGCGATATTAATATTAAATCTACTTTACCCCCGGCGATCGGCTTAGGAAGTTCTGCCGCGGTCACCGTTGCATTATTAACAGCATTAAACGCATGGCTCCAAATGTCAATGACAAAAAACGACTTATGGCAACAAGCCCTAACTGTCATCAAAACCGTACAAGGAAAAGGATCGGGCGCTGATTGTGCGGCGAGTATTTACGGCGGTGTGCTTGCTTTTTCCAACCTACCCTTTTCTGTTACCTCACTCAAGTCAAGACCGCCGATTACCGCTATTTATTCTGGCAAAAAATTGACAACCGCACGAGCGATTAACATTGTTAACCAATGCCGAAAAAAACAACCGGATTTTTATCAACAAATCGATGAACGCATAAATGAATTAACTGTACAATCCATTGAAATAATAAATTCAAAAAATTGGCCTGCCCTGGGGGGCTTGTTAAATTTAGGGCAAGAACTGATGACCACTTTGGGCGTCAGTAATGAAATTTTAGAGTCTCTCATTGAAGGGTTACGCAAACAGCCGACAATTTTCGGCGCCAAAATATCCGGTGCTGGTCTAGGCGACTGTGTCATTGGCATCGGTACACTAAAATCCGATCGATTTCCGCGAAATAATACCGAAAAAAAATTGGGTGTTAAACAAATCGTCCTTAGCGTTGCGGCGGAAGGAGTCACTGTCGATGCGTAACCAGATTTTCGACCAATTACTTTCACACCGCTTAAAATCGCCCCGATCGTCTGGCTGCGCGTTTGCCACTTCAAATATTGCTTTATGCAAATATTGGGGGAAACGAAATTTAGAACTTAATTTACCGGTCACATCCAGTTTATCGATTTCTCTCGGTAATAAAGGCGCAACAGCAGCAATTTCACCCTCTTCTAGCAATCAACATGAACTGATCATTAACAACCAATCGGTAGCGATACAATCGACCCACGTCAAACAATTATTAGCTTTTTTAGAGACGTTTAATTTTCTCGGTGTCAAATACCACTTAGAATTAAATTTCAATATTCCGCTCGCGGCTGGCCTTGCTTCATCGGCATGCGCTTACGCAGCAATTGTAAAAGCGTTGGATAATTTTTTCGAATGGCAATTGGATAGAAAATCTTTATCTATTTTAGCGCGCCTGGGCAGCGGCAGTGCTTGTCGTTCTGTTTTTAATGGGTTCGTCGAGTGGCATTGTGGAAAAGATCTCGACGGCATGGATAGTTATGCCGAACCATTAGTAGAAGATTGGCCTGAGCTCTGCATTGGGCTTTGCATCCTTAACAAGAAGCCAAAAACGGTGAGTTCTCGCGAAGGAATGAGGCGCACGGTTACCACTTCCCCACTTTACTCTGCTTGGCCGGAAAAAGCGAACCGCGATCTTACGCAACTGAAAAAAGCCATCGCAAAAAAAGATTTCAAACTTTTAGGACAAACGGCTGAATCAAACGCCTTAGCCATGCACGCCACCATGCTCGCTGCTTGGCCACCGTTATTATATTCTTCACAGGAAACTATTATAGTGACGCAAAAAATATGGTCTCTTCGCGAAACTGGAACAGAAATTTATTTCACACAAGACGCAGGGCCCAACATTAAATTATTATTTTTAGAGTCAAACAAAGAAGAAATAAAAAAATCTTTTCCGGAAATTGAAATTATCTCTCCTTTTAAAACAAGTATGGAAGAACACGTTGTTTTAGTCGATGAAAATGACCGCCGCCTTGGCATTGAAGAAAAAATAAAAGCACACCGAGAAGGCAAACTACACCTCGCTTTTTCTGTTTTTATTTTTTCTCGTAAAAATAATGAATGGCAGTTATTGCTTCAACGGCGCCATCCTGAGAAATATCACAGCGGTGGATTATGGACAAATACTTGTTGCAGTCACCCTCGTCCGGACGAAGACATTATTACCGCTGGCGAAAGACGCCTTTTCGAAGAAACAGGCTTGAAAATTGCTTTAAAAAGAGTTGGTGAATTTCGTTATACAACCACGGTCGGCAACCAACTAATTGAAAACGAATACGACCACGTTCTCATCGGATTCACCGATGCCGACGCCATTGATTTCAATAAAAAAGAAATCAGTGCCGTCCGTTGGATTCGCATTTCAGAACTTAAAAACGAACTTAAAGAAAACCCCAGCCACTTCACTCCATGGTTTATGCAGGCCTTGGAAATAGCTATAAAACCTTTATAAACATCTGGTTTTGGTTTCGTTCCCACGTGCGCTGGGTTATAAAAGCGAGCTAGACTCCCGCCTGTGCGGAATGAGGGAGTTTAAGTTTTTAGCCCTTACCGCTTGTGGAAGGATATGGCACTGTCTAGCCGAATCATCTGCTCCTTTTCTTCGACTTCTGCCCGAGATAACAGCTATTCAGGCACAAAAAATTTATTTTTATCGGGAGTCTTTTTTTCTTGTTGACGTCCCAACAAGGTGTTGATTAACTTTCGTTGTTTTCTCCCTTAACTTCTCTTCAAATTCAGTAGTTATAATGTGTTTTTTTGAAGCATATAACTGTAAACAATACATGGCGAGCGAGCGAGAAGATTTTTTTCTTTAATTACGCCAATCCAGCATAATCTTTATTTAGAGTGACCCAGGCATTTATTTCTTCTAAGAGTTGTCGCTAGCTCTGGCTATTGTTACAGGAAACAGCATTTTCAGACCCCATATCAACTGTCTTTCTTGCTTTCCTTCTACTCTCGAGGTTTAACCATGTTTTTGTATTATTGTTACTTAGTATCTTCCATTCTTTCATATTCAAATCGAGTAAAATCACCTCGATTTCTGTAGTTAAAATTAAAAATTGACAAAGTAACTATGAAATTTTCCAGGGCGGTGTGGTCGGGTTGAAGCTTGTTCAACTCTTCAGCAAGAGAAACGACTTGGTTAGTCAATGCAGCTATTTCGTCTAAGCTTAGCATTCTATAATCGCATTCTTATAATTTCCTGACATAGGAGGAAAAAACGGACCCCTATTCTAAACGCCCATTGAATTTATCTAACTGCTCATATAATTAATCCAATCTTTGTAAGAATTGATAAAAGTTTTTTGATTCCGCAGAAGGTAACTCAAAGATCTTACAGACAGACTCGGTCAACTCACACAATTTTGTTAACGAGAGAAGATCACTTTTATTTTTTGACAAAAAAATTTTCAAGCGAGCACCTGCTTAGAGAAATTACAGCTAATCGCTTTAAATCCAATCCTTTCTCCTTTATCAACAGCCCACTCTCTTCAAGTCGTCTATCATAAAGATCATGAATATAGGGACATCCTAAATATTAGTTAGTTAGCTTGTCTATTCCAGAGAGTAATAAAAGTTTCGAACTCTTTCATAAATAACCTAACGAATAGCACTTTCGATTTTCTCCTTTTGGCGGCCTACTAGCCACGCACGTAGCGGATCAGGTAGAATTGACTATTAATATACGATTTAGTCTAAAAAATAAGTAAAAATTAACAGGCTTGGGTTAAGTAAAAAAATTCTCATTTTCCTCCTTGAGACGCCTCGTTGTTGCTTGCCCTTGGGAAGGAAGAAGTGAGGGCATGATTTTTGTCTTTCGGCGTCGCGATGAGTGAGAATCTTTAGTTGTTGCTTAGCAAACAAAGATAACATCCGCAATGCCTGCCTAAGCGGCGTATTTCGCCAACGTATCCCGAGTTTACGCTGATAGAGGGCGATTACTTTGACATCTATTAAGAGCCCCCAAGTCTCGCAAGACCTTTTGCAAAGACAGCCTTCGAATCTTATTTGTCTAGCTAGTGTCGCCTAATTTCGTTGTATGGCTTAGAGATCACCATTATTCTATAGTATAAGCAGGTAGAATTACTCCGTTTTCTCCACAAACAGATAAAAATGCATAAATCCTCGAAGCAGCGATTTCCGGCGTTGTCTTAAATGAGTCATCCAAAAATGACATAATAAGGTTGTCTGCTTCATTTTGGAGATGAACTATTGCATTTTCTGATAAAGAACATTCAGCTAATTGCTTAAGATAGCCCTCTACTTTCCTAGTGAATGTAGATAAAAATTGGTTGTCATAACGCGGATGTTTTAGTCTTCCAATTACTATTGAGCGCTTGTATGTAAATATTTAAACTGTTTTTTGTTGATTGTCGTCCTCTTCTTTTTAAAATTCGTTATCTTCTTTTTAAAGATTTTTCCAATAAATAGATTTTTTTCCGTGCATAAAAATCTAACACTCGCATAGACGAAAAAGGAGAAGCGTTTTTTCTTCCTTCCTTGACTCCAAATCTACATGTTTCGCATTGCACCATTGCCTGATTTCTCTTTTTACGATCTTCCATCGCCGGATATCACAAGAGTCTTCGTTTTCTTTACTATTGCTGCTTTAAACGCGTCATCGACGCTCCTGGTTTCTCTTCCTCTGCCGCCCCTTTTCTAATTACACACCACCTTCATCATTATTGCTGAGCACTTCCCATTCTTTCCAATTCATCATGGGTAGGCATTTGCATGGCGCAATTATATAAAAACTAACACAGTAGTTGGGCTATGTATCCAAGGTGTTCTTTTAGACTCGAAAATAGCTCGGGCCAGTGAAAAATTTATTTAATCTGACAAAAGCTTAAGAGGCAATCAATAACAACAGTTCCGCAATTTTTCGATGTATTCTTTAATGTAGTTAAAAAGATCTTTATTACGAGGTTGAAAAGGAAGATTTTCCATCATGGCCAAGGCATTTAAAGCTGTTGGCAAGTTATGGGAAGGTGGATAAAATTCATTACAAACTTAATAAGCTATTGTCCTTAATTCACTGGAGGAAAGTTTGTGACTTCGGTCGTTAAGCTTCTCAATCGAAGAGTTAAGCGATCGTTTTTGAAAAGCTGCCCTCAGGTATGATTCATTTGCTTCACATTCTTTCAATCTTTCTTTTATAGATAGAACAGAAGTCGGCAGCGATTTCAAGGTGCTCCACTGCCTGATTCCATTGCTCAATAAAATTGGTTAAAAGTTTCGATAAATTTAGTGTTTTTGAATCTGTTCCTTGCCGCGACATAGTAAACCTCTTTTACTCTCAAGTATTAATTACACTACAATCAAGTTAATCAAGTTTTGTTAAGGTAAAATTAATCCACACATCTCAACCTTTGAGGCGCAGGCAATTTCACGAAGCCGTAGCCTGTATGAAGCGCAGTGAAATACGGGGATGATAGACGAGATCATTATTTTCCCGTATTCTGCTTTGGTCTATACGTATATGGCCCCAGGGTTGTTGTCAACAATCAGTTTTGACGAAAAGAACGTATATGCGGCTTCACCGAGCCACCGCATGAATTAGCCTCATCAACCTCAGGTTTTACCTTAACGTCCTTAACATCACATTGCCGCGTTTACTAATCCGCGACAAGACCTCCTTATTCTCACTCGCGTGTTGTGGAGGAACTAACCCAATAAACACCAACAACTTGCCAGAAACAGATGAAATTGATGAATGTCCCTCCCCGTTCGCATAAACCGGCAGCGCCGTTAAATCCCCCCCGGCTGCGCTGTACCCGTTGACAATCCTCATTGGTTTTTACCACGGCTTT
>NZ_CAJRAM010000027.1 GCF_907164965.1 Coxiella endosymbiont of Ornithodoros maritimus | reverse complement strand
CTGAACGCTATTTATATCATGATGGAAACTCACAATCCCCGTGGCTTCGGCCGTCTCAAAGCCTTCGATTCTTTGTCTGTCGGTAGGCAGCCTACGCACGAAGATGACGGGCTTTTTTTAACTACTTGATATTCCCTCTTTACCTGGCTCCCTTAAGTTGACACGCGTAGTCAGGGATCCAGTGCACACGGGCGCGGCCCACGAAGGTGCGCCTGGACTTCTGATACCTGGAAAGGACGATGCCTATTTCACTTTGATCAGCTGGGTGGTCTTGAATGGTTAGCTTTGACCCTGGTGTAAAAAAGTCTAAATTGTTTATATACCCTTCCATATTAAACATCCCATGGGACCACGTACTTTATGGCCGCCTTCAATCGTTAAAATAAGAATCGCTAGCTACATTAGAAACATATTTTACGCGACCCCCCTTATCTGCGATGAAAAATATTTCACATGGGAATCCATTAACTTTGAAATGCTCAAAACCATTCATCTGGGCAACGGAAAACTTCTGCTGTCCAGTTAGGGGTTATTTTTCTCCTTAGAAAAAACTAGAATATTTATTACCACTGATACTCAATCTTCCGCTTGATGTACTAAGATAGACCATGAAATACCTACCGACCACCACAATCGTTACCCTTCCCATAACTGTGGTTATTACTTTTTTGCTATTTTATATAATAAAACGCAACCAATTTCCTTATGCTACATTTGGGCTGACGCTCAAAGGCTGGAAAAAATCACTCAATGAAGCGCTGTTTTTTCAGCAATTATCATAGCAATTTTAACATTGATTAAATTTATTTTAATAAAATTTAATTTTAGCAACACCCCCTATATTTTAAGCGGGATTCAGAGTGCCCTTCATCCTCAGGCTAACTCAGTTTACTGGGGAAACTTAATTGGTTATATAATTTTTACACCGATTCAGGAATGTATTGCAAGAGGCAGTTTACAGTCAAGCTTTTATCATTTTTTAACGGGGTCGATTCAAAAAAGACTATGGTATGCGATCATCGTTTCTAATTTTCTCTTTTCACTTACTCACTTACATCTGGCTTACACATTTGCGTATGCAGTTCTATTACGAGGCATTTTCTGAGAGTACCTCTACTCACGCCATAAGATCATATCATCCTTAAC
This sequence comes from Coxiella endosymbiont of Ornithodoros maritimus, assembly GCF_907164965.1. Lineage (GTDB taxonomy): Bacteria > Pseudomonadota > Gammaproteobacteria > Coxiellales > Coxiellaceae > Coxiella. The sequence continues at coordinate 48,341 of NZ_CAJRAM010000027.1, read as the reverse complement.
GTCGCCGTCTCTCACATTCTTATCAGTGTATGGACGCTCTTCATTTTAGAATTTGGGCTTCCTTAAATTTAAAAATCTCGGCCGCAAAGCACCAGAGATTTCTTTCTTTAAATAAATAACTTTGATTAATCCTAATAAAATAATTAACAACCAAGCAAACTCGATAATGACTGAAGCTGAATTCCAGGTGAAATATAAGGAAATTAAAATTAGCCCTGAGCCAAGCAAATTCATTAAAAAATATATAACTTGATTTTGATTAATTTTATTAATCCGCAATAAAAAATAAGCTAATAAAACTAAAACGACGCCAATAATCCTAATCGTATTAATTTCCAAAGCGTTATAATGCACCATACCCACATTAAATTACACTACATTCCACGTGATAACCGCTATATTTTCGGATATTAATGACGCCGTTATCCAAAATAAAGTATTGACCTTTAATGCCCAATAGGCGACCAGTTATCGAATAGGTTTTTTCAAACAACAAATTTTTAATTTTACTTGGATATTCCAATACGGGATAATTCAATTGAGTAATCGCAGCGGTTTCAATTTTACGAACATCGCCAGTCTTAAATTGAGCGATAGCGGCAGAAAGCGAAGATTCCGCTTCTTTTAACAGTGCATCTCGCGCCGCTATTAAATTAACATCGTCGGTTTCATTTCTCAACATACGCCGCCAATCTGTACGGTCAGCAATAAACGCTTTTAAAGCTACTTCTACCTGGCCAGCTTGATAACGGTTAGGCGTGCAAAAAATGGGAATGGCCTGAACCGCACCTTGATCGATCCAACGCGTTGGCATTTGAGTCTCGCGGGTAATCCCTACTTTTAACCCTGAAGAAACGGCCAAATAAATCACATGACTTTGATGACAGTGAGTGTGCGCCCAATCATCTGTCGGACAACCACCTATTTCTACCCGGCAACGCTCAGGATGAATAATACAAAGATTGCATTCTTGTAAGCGGCGTAAACAGGGAAAGCAAAAACCCTGCTGAAAACTCTTATTTGTTTTATGCCCGCACTGGATACAATGGATCAACCCCGTATGATTAAGTGAAATGGATTTCCCCAACCATTCATTCAACCATATTTCTTCCTCTGCAAAAGGCAAAAAATAATCAATCGTCGTGTTTAACGAACTTTTTAATTTTTTTAAATTCCCATTAAATTTCATAATATTTTAGACCGTTTTAGGCTCCCTCACCCCCTTCCCCGCCGGGAGAGGGGAAAATGGGGGTGGATAAATAAAATACACCCCTCCAGTGGCTTCCCCCCAATAAAATGTTCTTGAATTATCCTCTCGATAACCACTGGTGTACAGGAATGGTACCAAGTACCATCGGGATACACCATCGCAATAGGTCCTTGGCGGCAAATTCGCAGACAATTAGCTTTCGCTCGAAAAATGTATCCTTCTCCCGTTAGCTTCAACTCATCCAAACGCTGTTTTAATAATCCCATGACTCCAAACCCACATTCTTGAGACAACAATTAGGTTTCGTCTGATCACAACATAAAAAATATGATGACGAATTTTCTCCAACTTTAATACATCAAGCTTGCATTGCAATTTTTCATCGGGCAGGATATTCATGCTGTTGCCCCAATACAGTTATAACTAAAATCTAACATCCGTTGGATCGGCACTTTAGCCTTGGCCATGATTTCGGAATCTAAAACAATTTCATTACTTCCAGTAATTAAGGATTGCTCCAAGCTCTGTAAATTATTCATAGCCATCCACGGGCAATGACCGCAACTTCGGCAAGTCGCTCCATGGCCGGCTGTCGGCGCTTCAATAAAAGTTTTGTGGGGAGATAGTTGTTGCATTTTGTAAAAAATTCCTCGATCAGTCGCCACGATAAACGTATCATTCGGCAATGCTTGTGATGCTTTTAACAATTGCGTCGTTGAACCAACAACAGTCGCCTGTTCGATAACGGAAGGCGGCGATTCTGGATGAACTAAAACAGCCGTGTGAGGATATTGTTTACGTAATTCAGCTAAAACCTCCCCCTTGAATTCTTCATGCACAATGCAGGCGCCTTTCCACAAAATCATATCGGCTCCGGTTGTTTTTTGTAAATAACTGCCGAGATAGCGATCGGGTGCCCACAAAATCTTTTTTCCTTCGTCATCGAGATGCTGAATAATTTCAACTGCATTCGAAGAGGTCACCACCCACTCAGCACGCGCTTTCACCGCGGCAGAAGTATTACAATAGACAACAACTGTTCGATCAGGATTTTCATCACAAAATTGAGAGAATGTCTCAATCGGACATCCCAAATCCAACGAACAGGTAGCCTCCACCGTCGGCATGAGCACCCGTTTGTTGGGACTTAGTATTTTTGCACTTTCGCCCATAAATCGGACTCCGGCGACCATCAAAGTGGTTGCCATTTGCTCCACCCCAAATTGGGCCATGGCCAAGGAATCACCCACAAAGCCGCCGGTTTCATCGGCTAAGGCCTGGATTTCTGCAGGCATATAATAATGCGCCACCACCATCGCGTTTTCGGCTTTCAACAGATCGCTAATGCGGGCAATTGACTGCTTGAGTTCATTTGAAAGGATTGTTGACATGGTAATTTATAAACAAGCTGTTTCCGGCTTTCTCCCGTCGTTGGTCCCTTACCTTACTCCTTCGGGAGAGGTGGTTGTCCTACCCTAATTTTTATTGGCGTCGGATGTCGGATGATACGCTTTCCATCTCTCGAAACCACCGATTAAACTGTAGACCTCTTTAAAACCTTGCTTAATCAAATGTTGAGCTACCGATTGGCTGCTAATACCATGGTAACAGTACACCAAAATGGGTTTCTCTTTATCCCCCTTTTCAGAATACTCCTGCAATTTTGCCATTGAAAGATGTAAAGCGTTAGCAATATGTTCTTCTTCATGGCTGTCTTGGTCGCGCACATCGGCAATGACGATGTCGCGCTTTTTTACCAACTCCCATGCTTCAAGATGGGAAATTTGTTTATACATCACTTAACACCCTCTTGAATAAGCTCCCCGCTAGCTATTGAGGTACCTAACGTGAATGCTGAAAACACCTATTTTGACCCACAGGCTGAATAGTTACGCTCCTCGCATTATAACTTACCACTTCACACCCGCTCAATGCTTTCAGTTGCGAACAAATAATCCAGCCAAACGTCCGATAAAATCTCTTGGGTCCGGTTTTGTAATAATCGTTCGTCGATATTTTTGATATCAATTAACTCCATCGGCTGGTGCTGCCAGGAACACGCATACACGGCTTTAGTCCGCTTGCCTGTAGCCGGGTCGATTTGCCATTGCAAACATTGTGCACAAACGCCTTTCATCATGCATTGCATCGGCCCATAAACGGAGGCGATAAATTCTGTCTTCAACTTAAAGTATTCCTTCAAAAGCCCTTGCCGTGCTTTCTGAATGCCTCTTAATAAAGAGGCCGACCCGATCACATAAACTTGATCAACGGATTCCAGCGGGATAGCCGGTTTTTCTAAAGTATAATCGCGCAATACTGAGATTAATTCGCCTTGCATCGCTTTATCTTGAGGCCGATGAAGATCTACGTGCCCGTCCTTCTCACATACCCACAAAATGGAATCGCTAGCGGCTTCAAGCTCCTCTTGCCAATACAATGCCTCTGACTTTTCGATTAAAGCCACGTAGAACACGCGGTGTTCCGCTTTACGTAATGCCGGCCCTAAAGAACGCAGGTGAGCTGCTGCCATTGAGCCGCCCACGATCATAATGGTTTTGGAATTGCCCTCGGGGATTTTCGCGCAACAGCCCGTCGGCCCCATAATAGAAATCGGTTGCCCTGGTTTTAACGTGGCCACCAGCCGGGAACTTCCACCGCGTTCTAACACCATAAAGCTAATAACATCGGCTTCAGAGCTCTCATTCACGCCAATCATCGCCAACGCTTCCGTCTGTAATCGGGTATCAGCAATGAGCGGCGATAGACACTCGTAATTTTGCAAGCGGTAAAATTGGCCAGCCTGGAAATTCCGCGCCGCCATCGGTGCTCGAATGCGACACTCCACCATCTCAGAGCTATGGCGGCGCACATCGACAACTTCTGCCTGAAATAACGCGTTCATCTGCTCTCGGAAACCCTCATACTCCTTTTGGTCACCATTAAATCGATGATTAGGCTCCAATGCCTTGACAATTTTCGGGAACGCGCGTTTCGCAGAAGCGATGGCTTTAACCACACTCCCATGAAAGACAGGGTGCGTATCACCTAAAAAAGACACCCGGTGCTCTTTTTCTTCATAGCTGGTAAATGGGCCGAAATTTTCGGACTTGCAATGCTCTATTTCACCTTTGAGCGGCTCCAACTGATTGTTTGCGAACTCAAAGCGCTGATAATCAAATTCCTCCCGTAAAAATGTTTTTTTATGTTCATAAATATAAGCAATGTTGGGTTTCGCGCCCGTCGCTACAAAAATGGATCGAGCGGGCAAGGTTTGTTCTTCGTCAGTGACCATACAAATCCCTTCTTCATCCATCACTCGCCATCGGCAAACCAAGGCCGTTACCCAGCCGTGCGCGTCTATCTTTACAGCTTTGGGCTCCAGGCCTTCTGCGTAATAAATTCCTTCCTCGAGGGCCTTAATTACTTCTTCATGATTGTGTTTATAGGCAGGTGATTCTTGCATCGTGCGGCGATAAACCACCGTTACGCCGCCCCATTGGCAAAGAAGCGGAATAAAATTCACCGACCGCTCTTCTTTCTGTGCCTGGCAGCGTTCGTTTATGACTGCCTGACCATGCTGTAAAAATTCATCGAGAATAGCTAAAGAAATGCTATCAAAACGGGCCCTTACCAAACCTTCTCCAAAAAATTGCACGGCTTTTTCATAACGACGGGCAATTTTTTCGACCTGGGCGATATAATACGCCTGCACTTCCGTCGCGGTATCAATAGCCGTTAATCCACCACCGATCACGACAGCCGGTAATCGAACCTGCAAATTGGCCAAACTCGATGGCTTGGCTGCCCCGGTCAACTGGAGTGCCATCAAAAAATCATTCGCTTGTCGCATCCCAGGCGCTAAGCTATTCGGGATTTGCAACTCACGGGGAAGTCCTGCCCCCACAGCAAGGGCGAGGTGGTCAAACCCCAAACGCCAAGCATCTTCCACCAACAAAGTCCCACCAAAACGAATGCTCCCAAATACTTGAAAATGTGGTCGGCGAAGCAAGCTAAGGTAAATCAGTTTTAAGAAATTTTTATCCCACCGAACCGTGATTCCATACTCCGCCACGCCCCCAAACCCTACCATGACCCGATTATCTAAGCGCTCTCTTAATTCCTCGTAGCTGCGAAGGGGTTGGAGAAGTAACTCGCGCGATAAAGGCTCGATTTTCAACCCATCAGCCCCCACTACCGCAAAGCCTTCCATCAGAAGATAATGAGCCAAAGTGAAACCCGCTGGCCCCATCCCCATAATTAATACTTTTTTGCCGTTATAGGGCTTCGGGACATATTGTTCTTGGCGTAAGGGATTCCAACGCGTCAATAAATCGTAAATTTCTACTCCCCACGGAAGGTCAAGCACGTCGGTTAAAATGCGTGTTTCCACTTGGGGAATATTAACGGGCTCCTGTTTCTGGTAAATGCACGCTTTCATGCAGTCATTACAAATGCGATGACCAGTCGCGGGACACAATGGATTGTCGATCATCACCACGGCTAAGGCAGCAATTCCAAAACCCTTCTTTTTTAAAATGTGCATTTCTGAGATTTTTTCATCCAGCGGGCATCCTGTAAGCGTTTCGCCGAGTGGATTAATTTTCAACCCTTGGCTGGGGTCACTTTTCTTTACAGGGAACCCTTTGGAACAAAAATCGCCCTCTGTTTTGTGACAATAAATGCAATAATGCACATGAGCCAGAGCCTCTCGCCGATCCATTCGCGGGTCGGTCAACCCAAACCCATCACGATGACGTCGCGATTCACGGGGCCCCTCCATTCGCCCAAAAGGATCCTCGGGCACAGGATGAGTTTCCAGCAAATTTTCGTAGTTTAAATGTTTATGCAACCGAAAACTCACCCAGTTTTTTACAGCCGCCTGCCCAGCGCGCTGACTCATCGCTGCAACGCACCAGGAGGTCAACCTTTCGATTGGTTCTGCATTGGCTTTAGGATCTTGCAATAATTGTTGCCCCCAAGTAGCAATCGCCAATTCCCGATCTTTAGTTTCTAAACCATTCTCCACCAGTTGTTCAGTTACCCAGTGGTTCAAAGAAGCAAAATTGTCTACTTCTCCTGCCTTCTTTAAAGCCCGCCGGGCTTCGCGAAGCACATAGAATTTTTTGAAAGCAAAAATAGGGCTTTCTTTCAAAGTTGCTGTCTGCAATTGCTTTACCGCTTCTTTAATAGAAAAAAGATCAGCAAGAAAAGCCTCTACATGCGGACCGCATTCGATCAACAATTCGCTTAGTTCTTGAGATGATAAAGGGTCTCTTTTACGATAACGAAGTAATCGCGCATGTAATACGGCGTTTGCCGCTTTCAAAAACTCCAAGAAGGTAGAATCGAGCTTACTTAAGCCATCCACCGTGAATAGCTCGCTAAAGCTGAAACCTTTAAAGGAAAGTGAAGAACTAGTCATGGCGTTCATTTCGCTTTAGAATGTAAAATCTCATGCATTAATTGTAGCAGAGGCTCTTCTATGTTTATAAAGAAAAAAAATGCTCAGAAATTCCCTGCCGCCTACATCAGCGAAATAGACAAACGTCTGGCGGAATTCGATCGCAGCCACGCCTGGTCTACGAGGCAAATGGCTGAAATTAAAAAATATCAGCGTATTTTTCAACTGCGCAGTCAGCCCTTGCAACCTGCAAAGAAACCCTCAATTTGGGATTTTGGAGAATAACATCACCCCCACTTTGCGGGGGTGATGTTTAAAACTAAATTACAATAAAGGAGAAGCGGCGCTGCGCGTCTTCAAGCTTTCTTCCTGAGAGGCTCCGTTTTCACATCAGGGTTTCTAAAGCGCAACACCTACACTACTAAGAAGCCTAAACACTACCACACTTCCAATCCGAGCCCTATTAATATTTCTCTGAGCCCTCCAATGAAGTCCCCAACTAAACTTCCCAAGCCAGCCCCGGTACCAGTTTCTACTACAACAATCGCTACATAGCAAATACATCGGCCCGTCAGATATTTATCTGCATATCTACCGAAATAGCTGCTCTAGCTTGCGCCAGAGTTAGTTGAGCGGCGTTGTTCTCCCATTTTTGCTCTTTTTATCCCCCAAGCATGGGAGGGATTAGGACTGTCCATTTCAATTTTGGCTTCGTCATTCCTGCACGGGGATGACGGGCTTTAGTTTCAAAACTTGAGACAACCCGGCAAAGGGGATTAGTTGTTTCAAGAAATTATTGAATAATCCCTTACTACTACAAAAGTTCCTGCAATTTCCCCGTTTCGAATAATTCTCCCACAATATCACAACCCCCAATAAACTCGCCCTTAATATAAAGCTGAGGAATTGTGGGCCAATTTGAAAATTCTTTAATACCTTGACGAAGTTCGGGTGATTCCAGAATGTTGAAGCTCGTAAAATCGATTTTACATTGGCGTAAAATTTGCACGACACGTCCCGAAAAACTACATTGGGGGAAATCAGGTGTTCCTTTCATATACAACACCACCTGGCTGCTCGTGACTTGCTGTTGAATTTCTTCGTGTACTCTCATTGTTAACCTCTCTCATATTCATCAGGGGTATAAGTTTTCAAGGAAAGGGCATGGATATCCGATTGCATATGACTACCCAAAGCATTGTAAACCAGTCTATGTCGCGTAAGTGCTGTTTGTCCTTCAAAGGTAGGGCACAACACGACTGCCTCAAAATGGTGACCGTCTCCTTCAGCGGAAATCACACGACTTTCCGATAAGCCCGTTTCGATCCATTGTTTGATATCACGAGTTGTAACCATATAAAATAAACCCCTATTATCAACGCTCCAGGAAATTAATTTATCTATAGCTGAGTTGGAGGCTATTATAACATGACCTTTGTGGTAATCGATAATTGTATCCGCTGTAAATACACTGATTGCGTAGAAGTTTGTCCTGTGGATTGTTTCCGTGAAGGACCCAATATGCTTGTGATCGATCCTGATGAATGTATCGATTGTAACCTCTGTGTTCCTGAATGTCCGGTGGATGCGATCTTTGCGGAAGATGACCTTCCCGAAGAAAAGCATGCCTTTCTTGAAATGAACGCCGACCTAGCAAAACGATGGCCTCTCATCACTGCCAAAAAAGAAGCCCCTCCTGATGCGGACGACTGGACGGAGATTCCCGATAAACTTCAATATTTAGAAAAAGAATGGCACTAAGTAAAAGCGCGTTAATCGAACGTTAGCTTGTTGGCAATCTTTTAAAAATTGTTCACTTTGCAAATAATCGTATTCCCGTCGTCGGGCATCTGCAATGGCATCTTTGTTGGAGTCGTCCACCCACCCGGGGTGACACATAATAATGCCTCGCTGATCAATCCAATTTAGAAAACGTCGAAAATACCCTGCATAATCAATTTTATTTGAAAAATCGTAAATACCGCTAAAAGCAAGGTTATGAGGAATTCGATCGCACCGTAACATTTTCTTAAGCCGCTTTGCACCCGTTATCGTAATCAGTAACGGTTTCAATACAAAAGGGTGAAACCAACCATTGCTGGCAACGCGGATGTAAGGTTTTTTTCTTTGCAACCGTCACCGATAAACTTGCAATAAAATATCCCGTATAATCAGCAAATGGTGAACGTGTTGATGGCCGTCGATAAAATCAGGTAATTGCATAATCGACTGTTCAAATTGATCGAGTTGCGCGTTTAACTTGGCCGCCAACCATTGTCGATCTATTCGACGTAGATGAGATTGAACCAACCAATAATTCAGATTAGGAAATTGACTTCTATCCGTTAATGAGTATCCTTCCGTTAAATTAAAGTGCAGCCCGATGTCGCATTGCAACTGAAAAGGGTTAAGCAAAGAGGTATACTCTTTCCAGAGGGCATGTTGACGATGCAACTCACTGCGGATAAACGTTGGTTGTCCAGAAGTTTAAGAATCGCCTGGCAAACCGGTGCTGTATAACCATAATCATTGGCACAAAGCGTAATTGATTTCAAACAAGCGCTTCATACGGGTTACTGAAAGGTTATGTTATCACAGCTAATTCAAACCTATGAAAAACACTGTCCCTGCAGCTTTTGATTCTCTAGAGCAAACTTCGTGTTGGTTTTGGGCGTTTTGCCTTTTCCACATGGCATTATTCACACTTCTTCCCGCTTTTATTCGGTCTCAATTGTCCATGGACAGTGTAGAAGGAATCGCCTGGAAAAATCAGTGGCAATGGGGATATAGTAAACACCCATTCTTAGCCCCATGGTTGACCGCATTATTCACTAAAATTTTTCATGCGGTGGGTTAGCCTGTTTATTTCGTCAGCCAGCTTATGGTCGTTACCTGTTTTATTGCTATTTGGCGACTCGCCCGTTTTATACTAGCACCCACACAGGCGCTGGTCAGCGTCCTCCTTCTAGACGGTGTTTATATTTATAATACGGGCGCTTTTGAATTTAATCCAAATATCGTCATGTTAGCTACGTGGGCACCAACCATTTTATTTTTTACCGAACACTGACAAAAGACCAATGGTCAGCGTGGATATGGACTGGCGTGATGGCTGGGCTGGCCATGGATACTAAATACGAATCGATTCTGCTCTATGCGTCATTGTTTTTATTTTTATTAATCAACCCTATTGGGCGGCAAACGTTAGTCACTTCAAAACCTTATTTAAGCTTCGTTATTGCTCTTGTTATTTTTATCCCTAATCTAATATGGTTAATTCAATATCATTTTGTACCCCTGAATTATGTGAGTGATGAATTAACTTCACAAGCGCCTTTTTGAAGCCGGCATTTTTACTATGCCTTCCGTTTTTTATATGAAAATATAAGTTTATTAATATCTTTTTTAGCGTTAGCTACTCCTCTTTATTTTTGTCAGCGCGATAAAAAACAAAAATTGAGTTTATTGGACCGACAATTTTTGTGGATAGTAGGGGTAGGTCCTTTTGCTTTAACGCTATTATTTTCAACAATCGGAGGCTTTTATTTAATCAGTCGGTGGGGTTACTTTTTTTTTCATTAAGTGGTCTTTTATTAATCGCGCTAATCAAACCCATAATCGACAAAGGACGATTACTTCACTTTTTAAGCTTATATCTCATTTTAATCTCTTTTATTCCCATTGGTTATACTATATATATGGAAAAGCTAACGACCACTTATAGCAATTTATTTCCCGGCCCGACTTTTGCTCAACGCCTTGAAAAAATTTGGCGGGAACATTGTCCCCATCAGCCCTTAGTATATGTTGCCGGTTCACGCGTCCCTCTTTATTACTTATCCAGTTACGCTCATCCCCAAGCTATCGCATATTTCGACTGGAATAAGCGGCAAAGCCCTTGGATCGATGAAACAAGCCTTAAAAAGAAAGGCAGTTTATTTATTTACTCGGGAGATCATTTTCCTCCGTCTATTTTTAAACGGTATCCCAATCTAATTTTACTACCGACGCAATAGTTTTTTCCGAATTATTCCAGAAAAAATAAAACTGCTTATTTAATTAGCGTTGCACTTCTACCGTCGGTGAAATATGATAAACACTAATGCTCAAATCAATTGTTTATCTCAAAAGAAATTATTTATTTCTTGTATTGTTCCCTTATACAATGAACAGGGAAATGTATTGCATTTTTTCCCAGCACTTCGTAACGAAATCGCTTAACATGCTGATCAATTCGAGATTATCGCTATTGATGATGGTAGCACGGATCAAACGCGAACTACTTTGAGCCAACTTTATTAGACGATCCCTGAACTCAAAACAATCTTTCTCTCGCGGCGTTTCGGCAAAGAAAAAGCAATCAGTGCGGGAATCGATTACGTAAACGGTGATGTTACGTTGATTATCGACGGCGACTTTCAACACACCTTTTCAACCATAAAGGAATTTCTACGTCGTTGGGCTGAAGGTTACGACATGGTTTACGGTATTCGCCATGATCGTAAGCAAGAAGGATGGTTTAAAAAAACTTGTATCGGTTTATTTTACAAATTTACCCAATTTTTTACAGAAGTTCCCATCCCTAAAGACGCAGGTGATTTTCGTTTACTGGATAAAAGGGTGGTTGAAGCGCTAACGGGCTTGTCCTGAAAATAATCACTTTATGAAAGGCCTGTACGCCTGGGTAGGATTCGACTCCGTTGGTGTTGAATTTGAAGTACAGGCTCGTCAAGCCGATAAAACATCGTGGAGTTTTAAAACGTTTATTTAGTCTCGCTTTACACGGCATCTTTTCATTTTCGGATGTGCCCTTACGTTTCTGGAGCCTTTTAGGTTTTACTATTTCCAGTATCCCCTTTATTTATGCCTTATGGATTATTTTAAACACATTATTGCTTGGCGTTGATTTGCCCAGTTTTACAACCATTGTCGTTGCAATTGTATTTTTTGGTGGTATCCAGCTTTTATCGATCGGTATTTTAGGCGAGTACATCGGCCAAATTTTCACCGAAGTCAAACAGCGGCCCCGTTATTTAGTCGCAAAGAAACACAGATTCGATGATTAGACCCGCATTCATCATGTTATTTTCTGATTCCTCAGATGCAAATCATTTACCAATAACACGGTAAAATTAATTAAAAGTGGGGCAAAAATACACAATACAATCGTATCAAAAACAAAACTTAAATAATGCTGGGCAAGCCATTTTCCATGTAAAGTAGCGGGTGAAACAAAAAGAAATATGAAAATGTGAGAAGCATATAATGCAAACATCCGCAGCCAATTTTGATAGCCAACCCACTGAGCGCTCTGATAAAAAACTTGCCATACACTGAGCATTTTCGTCACTAACAAAGTCCACACTGGGAAAAACAAAACCAAAAAAATCGTTATCGGCAATCCAGCAAACACCAATAATACTAAGGCTTGCATTAACGGATCATCGACAAAAAATCTGGCAGCTAAACTACTTAATAGATAGCCAATAAAAATAGCGAACAAACACCGATAATTAAAATAAAAAATCCCACATAAATTAACGACAATTTAGAATAAACAACACGAAAGGCCAATTTTAAACGAGCAGGTCCAGCAAAATGGAATGCGCCCTATACAGGCCACCGACCATAAATACGTGATTAACAGCACTATAATAAAAAGCACAACTAAACGGACCCAACCCTCGGTGGAAACACCTCATAAATAAATAGGAGCATTTTTAACTATTGCGATTAATGAAATTAACGGAAAATAGCTTTAAAAAAGCGACCATAATATTTAAGCGATCTGCTAATTAAATAAGAAAGCGCTTGAGGCTTATTGGGATAGAAACTCATGCGGACCATCCTTCGCTAGGCAAAAATCGTTCACCGTATTTTTTGTTAAGCGTTTTAAAGTTTTCACGACATCGGCCTCTCCACGACTCTTGGGATACTGCATCGGTCCACCCCGAAACGGTTCAAACCCCATGCCAAATACGATCCCTGAATCGGCCAAATCTTCCTTACCGATCACTTTCTCATCAAAACATTTTTTGACTTCATTAACGAGTTCTAATATTAATCGGTCGGTTAAATCAGGATTCTTGATTCGGCTGTATACTTTGATTCGATACGTTTTGCATTTTAATAATGATAAAACCCTTGACCCACTTTAGCGCCTAGATGGCCTTTTTTAACCAAGGTTTTTAATTGTTCTGAAACTTCGGGATTCTTGTAAAAATTTTTCAGATGTTGAGAACAGATAAGCATATATCTAACCCAATCCGATCGGCTAGCTCGATTGGCCCGATTGGCATCCCAAAATCAGTTGCCGCTTTATCAATTTGTTTCATGGAAAACCCATCGTCTAAACAACGGTTCGCTTCTAATAAACAAGCCATTAATGCCCGATTGACTAAAAATCCTGGATTGCTGTTCACCGCCAACGGCAATTTAGCCACGGGATCGAAAAAATGAATAGCCACTAAACGCTCAGGGTTTTGTAACACCGAACTTAATTCATCTAAAGAAAGACTGGACGTGTTAGTCGCTAAAATAGCCTCGGGTTTTAATTGCGGTTCGATAACACTTAAACCCTCCTGTTTTACTTTTATATCCTCAAAAACAGCTTCAATAATTAAATCCGCTTTTTTAACGCCAGCTCCTTCCACATCCGGCTCCAATCGATCCATCGCTGCCTGAATTAAGGGGGGGTTTTTAATTTTTTTTCATAAAGAGCATGCGCCCACTTTATTAGCGTAGTAATTTTTTTGGCAAGTGACTTCAAGCGTTCTCTTAAAAAAGCAGCCGCACCATATTGCGACTGCTCTTAGTCATTATTAATTGCACGATCGACTGGGCTTCTGTGAAGCAGGCTTCTTTACCAACTCCCTCTTTGATCCAATTATGGACTATAGCGTACGGGGGTGGAAATATGCGTTTTTTCCACTTTTTCAGAGAGTTTTTTTATAAAATAACCACCCTAGCCACGGGCGAATATAACTTAATATTAGTGTATTTTCCCCATCCTTTCAGTTTATGGAGATGGGGTTTTTACAAAGCGAAATAACAAGCGTTATTTTCTAGATTGCAAAGTGGTACTCGGCGTCAATCATCCTGAGCTTAGCGGCTTTTCTCGCCGTAACTGCTTCACCTGACAGCATAATTTCCATCGCTGTCGGCGCGCCGATTAATTTAGGCAATCGAATGGTACCACCCCACCCTGGATGAATACCCAATTTCACTTCTTGTAATCCAATCAGTGTGGATTCATCATCTTCCGCCACTCGATAACGACAGGCAAGCGCCACTTCCAAACCGCCGCCTAAACAAAATCCGCTAATCATCGCTACAGTTGGCATGGGCAGCGCTTCGAGTTTATCAAGGATGAGCTGCGCTTGGCAGATTAAATCAAAGGACTCATTTTTGTTTTTTTTAATCGGCAAATTGTTTGATCTCTGCACCGGCGATGAATCCTTTTTTCTTTCCTGATTGAAGGATAACGGCTATGGGATTTTGAGCAGCAATTTCATCGAGCATTTTATTAAATTCAGTAAAAACTTCCCGATTCATTGAATTTACCGATGCATCTTCACGGTCGAGGGTTAGCCAAAGAATACCATCTTTATTGGTTTTCATTTTCCAGTGTTTGTAAATTTGTAATTCCCGCATTTTTACTTCCTCGCTGCCATTTCAATTTTAAGCTTCGTCATTCCCGCCTGCGCGGGAATGACGAAGCTTAAAGTTTTTTAATCTTTACCACCTGCTTCTCTCTCCAATAACATCGCCCCCCTTGGCCACCGCCGATGCAAAGCGCAGCGATCCCGCGCTTTGCTTTTTTGCGTTATCTAATTGGCCAACGGCTTTTTCCAGTCCTAAATATTTTTTACAAAATTCCTTGCTAGCCCATGCTTTTTGACAAGCTAAAATCGTGGCCGCAAAAACCGGGCCGAGTCCCCATCAGCTCCGGCGCTAAAGCGGGGCCCATTCAACGTCAACAATTCGGCCTAACACTGGCAGTATATTTCTTTACAGCTCTCTCTCACTGGCAACAATAACCAAGCTTGCTCCATCGGTGACTTGAGAACTGTTCCCCACGGTTACCTCTTCAAATTTGCGATCAAAAATAGGTTTCAACTGCGCTAATTTTTTGAGAGAGGTGTCCGAGCGAATACCATCGTCCCGATCATAAAATTTTCCCTCGTCAGTAAAAAGAGGAACAATTTCTTTCAGATATTTATTTTCTTGCGCGGCGGCCAAACGTTGGTGGCTGCGTAAGGCATAAACGTCCATGGCTTCACACGTAATATTGAATTGATGTGCAAGCACCTCAGCCGTTTGCGGCATAATTAATTCACACACAGGGTCAGTAACCTCTCAACAAGGCGATAATCGATTTAAAATAATGGGGGCGTAAACGACTGATGACGGTGAGCTTGTCGCGAAAGCTTTTGGCTTGTTGCCAGTCCACTAGCCAATTCACCATTTTTCATTTAAAATTAAGGGTGCGCGGCTCGTTGCTTCTGTTCCAGCGGCTAAAATAAGATCCGCACGACCTAAACCGATGTCTTTCATCGCTGAATCAATGGACTGCATTCCTGAACCGCAATTGCGTTGCACGGTCCAGCGGGGCATATCTTTTCCGCAGCCCAAACGCAATGCAATTAACCGCCCGATATTGAGCTCGTTTTCGCTGAACATAATGTAGCCCATAATGACTTCGTCAAAATCAGTCCGATCAAACGGCTGGTGATTAATAACGCACGGCGCGCAGCAACTGCTAAATCATAGGCTGAAAAAGGACCGGGGGTTCCAACGTGCTTTGAACGTGCTTTGATAAAAGGCGTACGCGCTCCATCGACGATGTAGATTGGTTTGCCTATGTATGATTTCCCTCTCAGTTCTGAGAATGACAATTAACTTACCTAGCATCGGGGAATCCAGACGCACCTTCAGTGCGCTGCGCACTTGTACACTGGATCCCCGCCTGCGCGGGAATGACGAGGACGGCTATTACTGCTTTTAAAATTTATCTACTTACAATACATCCCAATAAAGTACAGCAAAAGCTTGCAATTTACCCCGTTCCTCAGATGGCAATTGATCCGCTTGATAAGCCGTTTCGATGCGAGTTAATAAATTTCCTTTCATCCCATGAATTTTTTTCCATAATGGCTTCACGTTTTGCCATTCTTAAAACGCCTTTTCAAGGCGCCCGGCGGCGAATATGCGCGCCCGAGGGAAAAGCCAAACAACACATTAAAAAGCTGCCCATCGTCAACAGGCCCTCCGTTGTCGTGATCATATTTGATAACCGCAGATGCCAAATAAAGATGAGCCACTATATCGCTAAACCGCGCTGTCAACGATTCTTTTAGCTTTAATTCGGCACCAAGAGCTAACAGTGTTACATTTCGAACCACAGTTAACGTGCAACTCATTCGTATCAATTGTCGTAAATAATTTTTCAGCCGCGTTTTTTGCGAATAATAATTCCACGTCATCGCTAATTCCATAAAAAATAAGCCGGGATAAATTAGCTGCAAACAATCCCATGTGCTTTAGTAACAATCCAGTAAATTCCGAGCGGTCGGCTTTTTGCGCCGCAATTAATTCTTTTCCTAAGTAAGGATGACAACGCAATACCCCTTGACCAAAAATAATTAAATTACGAGTTAAATTAAAGTATTGGCACCCTCCACAGTTATGCTAATGGGCACCAGCTTGATAGGCCAAGCCTAAATAATTACGCGGTCCTAACTGAATACCACACCCGGCGTGAATATCCATGGCATGGTTAAGGGCTTTTCGCCATAATTCAGTTAAAAATATTTGGTGATAACCGAGGCAATCGAAGGGTGTAAACCCTCGTCCAGCGCCGATGCTGAAAATATTCATGTTGCTTCACATAAAAACGTAATTCCGCCGATTTGCGCAAGCAAAAACGCAATCCCTTCAAAATCACCGATAGGGCGTTTAAATTGATGACGGATTTGTGCATAAGCACCGCTGGTTAAAAAACTTAATTGAGCTTCTACCGTTGCAACACGAGTCAAAGAAATCCCTAGCCCTAAAGATAAACACTCCGTCATCATTCTCCACCCTGTTCCTAAGGCGGATTTCCCACCAGGAATAAAATTAAATGGGATAAACACATCCTCACCACAAATAGGGACGTTTAAAAAAGCTAAATTAGGAAATTTATAACAAACGCCCCTTTTAATCCTGGGCCTATCGGCGGGAATTAATTCAACGCTGATGCCAATATTTTCTTCGCCATCCAATAAATGATCAGGGTCAAATAATTGAAAAGGGACGGCAATAAGAGTGGCAATCGGTGCGAGGGTGATGCAGCGTTTATCCCAATTTAATCTGAATGCCTATAACGTCTTGGTCGTTATAATTCCCATAACAAACGGCCCCTGTGTCATGAATATTAGTGGCATCGCTGCCAGCCGCCACTGCTGTCAGCTCAAAGCAACCAATTTCTTCGCCTTTTGCTAATCGCGGTAAATAACAGCGTGTTCTTCAGTTCCATAATGGGAAAAAATTCTGCCAGACCAAGCGAGTTCGGCACCATGACTGTGATCGCTGCGACAATGCATTGGTTTTTTTAAAGCAAATAATTGCTCCCAATCGGGATTGCCACTAAAAAATTGCTTCTCCCACCAGGTGGCGCCGGCTTGTAAAACTTCACGCTCAACTTGAGAAGTCGGCGGTAACTGCTGGCGAAACCGTGTTAGCAATCCCATAAAATGGCTTCACCGATATTGCTCTGTTCAAGGTAATGGAAGACAGCGCGCAAAGCCACCGCTTCTCCCCCGATCGGTCGGCCAGGCAAGTCCTCCATATTCCATACGAAGATATCAAAATGCACCCACGGAATTTGATCGGAGACAAAATGCTGTAAAAATAAAGCGGCGATAATGGCGCCAGCCCAGCCATTCGGGTTTGTGAACTATTGATGAGGTCGGCAACCTCACTTTTTAAATAATTCCGATAAGGCTGAAACAAAGGCAATCACCACAATGGATCATCGGTTTTAAGTGAGGCGTCAATCAATGCTTGCGCCAGTGAATCTTGGTTAGCAAATAACGCAGGTAAATTCGGCCCAAGCGCTACCCGCGCAGCGCCGGTGAGTGTGGAAAAGTCGATGAGCAAATCAGGGTTTTCTTTCACCGCTTCCGCTAAGGCATCCGCCAGGATGACTCGACCTTCCGCATCTGTATTAGTAATTTCGATTGTTTTCCGAGCTCGAGTCTGCACTACATCGCCAGGGTGATAGCTTCGACTTCCAATGGCATTTTCCACGGTGGGAATGAGTAAGCATAAACGCGCAGGCAATTGTTGCAGCATGATCATCCGAGCCAGCCCTAGGACATGTGCCGCACCCCCCCCATGTTCCTTTTTCATTAAGAGAATACCCCCAGAGGTTTTTATATCTAAACCACCGCTGTCAAAACACACTCCTTTGCCGACTAACCTCACTTTCGGGGCTTTTATATCACCCCATTTTAGATCGATTAACAGTGGCGACCGGGCCAGCACGGCCAACGGCGTAAATTGCCGGAAATTCGGTTTCAAAGTCTTTGCTTTCGATTATTTTGACTTTTACTTCAAATTCCTTCGCAATATGCTTAACCGCTTGTGCTAATTCGGATGGCCCCATGTCTTCGGCGGGCGTGTTAATTAAATCGCGAATTAAATAAATTGTCGTAAGCCAATCAGCCACACGTTTTTGGTGTGCTTGCGGCAAAAACAATTTTGCTAAAATAAGGGGGTCTTTCCCGATAGGCATCATTATCTTGGTTCACCTCGAAGACTCCTCCTAGGGGCAAAACTTTCGGCAATCCTCCGAAATGCCAACTGTATTCACAACCACTCACACCGAGCAAAACCCGCTGCAAGGCGCCAGTGGATTCCGGAATACAGCAAACAAGTGCCCGCCAAGCCTACAAATCCACTCGCTTTCACCCATCGTTGGGTACGGGCATCTTGCGTATCTAACCAATCCGGCAACTCATCCGGCATCATGGGTTGAATCGGTATGAAATTCTTTTTATTTTCAGTGAGATAGCAATCGACCACCGATGACTCCTGGATATGAAGTAATTGTATAATGGTATATTACTTCACGTGAAAATACAAAGCTCGTTGGGATTAGCCTTAAGTTTTTCTTCAAAAAGGATAAATATTTTCAAAATTTAAGAGAAATCAGGATTGATGTGTGCCAACCCAAAATCCATTATCTCCCCCCGTTCCTAATCCTTCATAGTGTAACCAGGATTGGTTTGAAGGATTTAATTATTATCGTAGTACTAAAAGCTTTTCTTATGGTAATGCTAGACATAGTAATTATGTTTGGTTACGTGATCTCTGTGATGAATAAAGAAAATCCCGTCTGAACCTCCATCATAGATAGATACAGAATAGTCACAGCTCAATTGGAGACATTTACAGGTTGAGTTGATGTTAATTGCCCTGCGGGCTAGTACCGCTACCACAAAAAGCATCACCCGCAGGACCCCGGTGGGGCTAGGCAGTTCAAGCTGTGCAGTTACTTCTACGGGATCTTCTTGCACCCCTTGTGGCTGGGTATAATTTAGAATTCTGAAATTGGTGCTAACAAGGCCGGCCGTTGAAAACAAGAATGCTACCCCTACCTATAAATTTCCCCTTACTAACAATACGTCGGAGACGTTTTTCATACAAAAAACATGGTAACTCTGTGTTCATGACAGGAAATATGGAGCAAATCCAGGAAGAGAACTTATCACCGCATACATCGTACACGATGTGGTATGATCAAAACTCAACCGGAGGCGGTTGTTATGGAAATTCTAGTTTAAGTTTTAAACTATCAGCTCCATAACTTACCACTCTCTTCAAACTAGGATAGTTTTGTGGCACATTAATAGTAATTTGGTTATGTGCAGCATAGAGGCTGATGGAGGAGAGTTTGCTGCTCGTTATTTCTTACTGCCCGCGACTGTATGAAGTGAAAGCAACAGTAAGGAGGTAAGTGTGTCGCCCGGCGCGTAATCCCCTACCTCTTTCCTTTGCCATCAGATTAAGATTTGAACCCGTCTCGGTAAGCAGTTACAATCTCCTCCACTATTTAATGACCATGAAATCGAAATAGTGATGTAGCTGATAGGAGAAGATTTTATGAATGACGTGCATGCCTACAAACGACGCATTGGCCCGATTGGTTTAATGATGTCAGCGGTCAGCGCCATGATCGGGTCGGGGTGGTTATTTAGTTCGCTGTACGTCGGTCGTTTAGCAGGTCCCGCAGCCCTACTTGCCTGGGTATTAGGGGGCATTTTAGTTGTGATAGTGGCTCTTACTTACGCAGAAATAGTAACTATGTTGCCTATCACCGGAGGCAGCACGCGCTTCCCTCAATTAACGCACGGTACCTTTGTAAGTCTTTTTTTTGGGTGGATTACCTGGTTCAATCTAATGACCGCCCCAGCTATCGAAGTGCAAGCCATGATTCAATATGCGGCGAATTACTGGCCCGCTTTAATTCGCCATCATGGGGCGGGTATGCATGGATTAAGCCCGCTTGGGTATGTGATTGCCACGCTCATGATGGTCGGTTTTAGCTTAATTAATATTTATTCCATTCGTTTAATTACGCAGCTCAATAATATTTTCTCTTTTTGGAAATTAATTATTCCTGTTTTGACGGCAATTGTGTTGATGGCTGTGGCCTTTCATCCTCATAACTTTAATAATCCTCACTATGGCGGATTTATGCCTAATGGATGGAAAGGGGTTTTTGCCGCATTGGCAACGGGCGGTATTTTGTTTGCTTTTAATGGCTTTAAACAAGCCGTAGAACTAGCCGGTGAGGCGGAAAATCCCCATCGAACCGTGCTTATCGGCATTCTCGGTAGTTTAATCATTGTATTACTTATTTATTTATTACTCCAAATCGGCTTTATCAGTGCGCTAACCCCAGAGAGTTTATCCAAAGGCTGGCTTTTCGTGCATTTTATTGGTGATGCAGGTCCTTTAGCGGGTTTATTAATGACTTTCGGCGTTACTTGGATGGCTATTCTTTTGTATACCGACGCCATCATTGCCACCAGCGCCGCTGGGCTTGTTTATAGTACGAGCTCCTCGCGAATTCTCTACGGTTTAAGCGCCAACCGCCAATTACCTAAGTTCTTACAAGAAGTGAACAAACGCGGTATTCCCGCTAAAGCGGTGTTCGTGAATTTTATTGTTGGGATGACATTTTTTCTGCCTTTCCATGGGTGGTACGCCATGGCTGAATTTATGTCCTCTATTATCGCCTTATCTTATATCAGCGGCCCGATTTGTTGTTTGTCTCTACGTTATCAACTGCCGAAACATAAGCGCGTTTTTCGTTTACCGTTAATCGCCGTCTGGAGTTTTTTTGGTTTTTATATTTGCACACTCATTGTTTATTGGGCTGGATGGAGTGTCGTTTCTAAATTGGGATTGAGTCTTTTTATTTCTTTTATGCTTTTTGTGGTTTATCGTTTGTTTTCTAAACGTCCGCGCGATATTCACATGCATTGGCGCGCAGCAACATGGATGTGGCCCTATTTAGTGGGCTTAAATATTATTTCTTATTTAGGCTCTTACGGCGCCGGTATTAATAAAATTCACTTCGGTTGGGATTTTCTATATCTGGCTATTTTATGTTTAAGTTGCCTTTATTTAGCGGTCACCTTTCGAGCCAGTAACAAACACGTTGCAGACACACTCGCCCGCCTGGAAGAGGAAGTCAATACAGGCATTCCCTCAACAGTGCCCGATGAAAAATTTGAAACGCACTCGCTGGCCGCAAAGAAATCTCCTACATTGACTAATTAATTTGAACTTTGGATAAATGAAAAAACTGTATTTAAAAACACACGGTTGTCAAATGAACGCGTATGACTCTGCAAAGATGGTAGAGGTGCTTAAGTACTCCCATGGCTTAGAATTAACGGACGATCCCGACCTTGCTGATGTTTTTTTATTAAATACTTGCTCAGTCCGCGAGAAAGCGGAGGAAAAAGTTTTCTCGGACTTGGGTCGCTGGCGTCTGTTTAAAGAAAAACGTCCTCACGTCGTCATCGGGGTGGGCGGCTGTGTCGCTACTCAAGAAGGTGAAGCCATTTTAAAACGAGCGCCCTTTGTTGACATCGTTTTTGGTCCTCAAACCTTGCATCGCCTGCCCGATCTTTTGGATTCCGTTATTCAAAAAAGAAAATCAGTAGTGGACATTACCTTCCCCGAAATTGAAAAATTCGACCGCTTGCCAGAGCCTCGCGCAGAGGGGGTAAGCGCTTTTGTTTCGATTATGGAAGGGTGCAGCAAGTACTGTACTTTTTGCGTGGTTCCTTATACCCGCGGTGAAGAAATCAGTCGGCCATTTGATGATGTGATTGCTGAAGTCGCCAGTTTATGCGAACAAGGAGTGCGAGAAATCACTTTACTCGGGCAAAATGTAAATGATTATCGTGGGCTAATGCACCATGGACAGGTAGCGGATTTAGCATTATTGATCCATTACTTAGCCGCTATGGATAACATTGAGCGAATTCGTTTTACCACCTCTCATCCTTCAGCCTTTTCTGAAAATCTAATTGACGCTTATGCAGAAGAGCCCAAGCTCGCCAATCATTTGCATCTCCCCGTTCAAAACGGCTCGGACCGCATTCTCGCCGCGATGAAGCGCAACTATACCGTCCGCGAATACAAATCGAAAATTCACAAGCTTCGAGCGGTGCGTCCGGATATTAGTCTTTCCTCTGATTTCATCATCGGTTTTCCTGGGGAAACCGACGCGGATTTTG
Source organism: Coxiella endosymbiont of Ornithodoros maritimus (assembly GCF_907164965.1). Taxonomy (GTDB): domain Bacteria; phylum Pseudomonadota; class Gammaproteobacteria; order Coxiellales; family Coxiellaceae; genus Coxiella. Next base: position 25,924 of record NZ_CAJRAM010000027.1, on the reverse strand, counting down.
AGGCAACTATGAATTTAATCCATGACATTGGTTTTGATCATTCGTTTAGTTTCATCTACAGCCCTCGCCCCGGCACACCGGCAGCTCAATTACTAGATGATGTGCCCATGGCTGTTAAAAAAGAACGTTTGGCCATTCTTCAAAATTGCATCAATGCGAAAGCGACTGAAATAAGCCAATCGATGCTCGGTACCCAGCAACGCATCTTAGTCACCGGACCATCCAAAAAATACCCCGGTCAATTAAGTGGCCGCACAGAAAATAATCGAGTCGTTAATTTTAATGGTGATACCCTATTGATTGGACAGATGGTCACGATTAAAATTAAAGAAGCTCGCCCTTATTCACTCTGGGGCGAAGTTTGTTAAGGATAATAAGGATAACCTTTTGGATATTTCTGAATCAACGCGACGATTGGAATTAACGCCTCACGATAATAAACGCCTAGCGAAGCTTTAGGGGCAATTCGATGAGAATTTACATCTTATCGAACGCCACCTCGGCGTGGAAATTAATAATCGGGGCAGTGATTTTGAAGTTATTGGTATCCCCAAATCCGTAGATAAAGCTGCCGAAGTGCTAAAAGCTTTACTTTATATAAAGAGGCTGCTTATCGCCGAAGCATTAATTACCCCGAATGAAGTGTTATTACGTATCCGCGAAATGGATTACCCTGAATCCGAAACAAAACATAAAGAAAAAGTGGCTGACTATGCACTTAAAACACATCAGCTCCGCGTTAAAGCGCGCACCCCTAATCAACAACATTACCTAAACGCGATACAAAAATACGATATTAATTTTGGCATTGGCCCTTCCGGCAGCGGTAAAACTTTTTTAGCCGTCGCCTATGGGGTGGCTGCTTTAGAAAAAGAAGAAGTCTCGCGTATTGTGCTCACGCGACCGGCGGTGGAAGCCGGTAAAAAACTGGGTTATTTACCCGGTGATCTCGCGCAAAAAATTGATCCCTATCTGTGTCCTTTATACGACGCATTGTTTGAAATGATCGGGATTGCAAAAGTTAGTCAACTTTCTGAAAAAGGATTATTAAAATCGCCCCTCTCGCTTATATGCGCGGTAGAACGCTCAATGATTCTTTTGTTATTTTAGATGAAGCGCAAAATGCGACACGAGAACAAATGAAAATGTTTTTGACCCGCATCGGGTTTGGTTCAAAAACCGTTATCACAGGAGACATTATGCAAACGGATTTACCAAAAACGACAGAATCGGGATTGCGACATGCTATTACTTTATTGCGTGACATTGACGAAATTCAATTTACCTTTTTTAAATCGAATGATATCGTTCGGCATCCGGTGGTTCAGCCGATTATTGAAGCTTATGAGGAAGAAAGCGCCGAATGATCTCTATTGATGTGCAGCACGCAACGCAATTCGAAGATCTTCCGAGTCTTTCAAACATAGAGCAATGGGTCAAAACAGCATTACAATTTATCCTCACAGATAAAAATAAATCGGCGTTAACCATCCGTTTTATTGATAAAGAAGAAAGCACTGAATTAAATGAGCACTATCGACATAAAAAGGGCCCCACGAACGTTTTATCCTTCCCGGACGAGGCGATCCCGGGCTTCCCCTCGGAATCGTTCGGGGATTTAGCGATCTGCGCACCGCTAGTGGCCGAAGAAGCTCACGCGCAACACAAAACTACAGAAGCTCATTTTGCTCATTTAGTTACTCATGGCTTTTTACATTTGTTAGGGTATGATCATGTTGAAAACGGAGACACTGAGGAAATGGAAAATTTGGAAATAAAAATTTTATCGCAGCTTGGATTTAAAAATCCGTATGAAGAATAATCGAGGAACACCAATCGCAAGAACGCGACCCCTCTTTTCTAAGAGGCTCTTTAATTCCGTGGCTGATTTGTCTACTCGCCGCTCTATTTTATTTCTATGATTTTTCCTTCGCGTAACGCCCAGCGTAATGACCCATCCTTTAATGGATCAATTCAACGCGGTAGCGCCCACGATTGGGTTTATTTCGGCTTTTTATTATTTATGTGTCTATACCCTTTACAAATTCCTTCCGGCATTATCATGGACTGCTAGAACCCTCGTTGAATACTCACCTTGTCCGCGCTTTTATGCAGCGTTGGCGCTTTCATTTTTGCTACTTTTCTGAATTTACCGGCTGCTTTTTTCGGCCGTATTCTGATGGGGGTGGGATCTGCCTTTGGTTTTATTGGCGCCTTAAAATTAACAACTTTATGGCTCTCCCTAAAAAACATTTAGCTTTATTTGCGGGCATCGCTACCGCATTTAGGTACCATCGGCGCTGTGGTTGCGGATATTCTCTTATCCCAGGTCGTGGTCGTTTTGGGTTGGCGTCAAGCCGTTTATTTAACTGTCCATATCGGTCTAGGTTTAACTGTTTTGTTATTTTTATTAATTCGCGACAAACCCTCTTGGATAGCTCAAGTCCCCCGCAGTTATTTTTCATGGAAGCATAATACTTGGGGACGTCTACTTGAATTATTAAAAAATTGGCGTTTCTGGATGGCCGGTTTTGTAGGATGTTTTCTCTTTTTATCCATTTCAGTATTGGCCTCGTTATGGGATGTTAATTTTATGATTCAAGCCTACTATCTGCCTCCGGCTGAGGGCGTCACCGCGGTTACTTTACTGTTTATCGGCAGCGCTCTAGGTTCTCCCTTTTCCGGCGGGCTTTCAGGCCGCATCCAAAATCGTCGCGTACCTCTTTTCATAGGAATCAGCAGCACTTTCGTCTTAGCCCTCATTCTCATTTACGTTCCAGGCTTGCCTCTTTCAGAGGCTTTAAGCTTGCTGTTTTTAATTGAATTCTGCGTGGGACCAGAAGCGTTGATATTCGCGATCGCCAGAGAAATCCGTCCACCACGGTCCACCGGTATTTCCACGGCCGCCACGAATTTCATACTGACCATTGGAGCAGCGATCTTTCAGCCTATTATTCGCGTTATTTACTCGTCCTTTATTGGCCAGGCACTCAAACGCTGGCAGCAGGAACGCCATTTTATCCAATTCAAAACTATCAGTTCGTGCTTTTTGTTTTACCGGCGTTGTTATTCATCGCCTTTTTTATGATGTTCGCCGTGCCAAAAATCGCTTGTCAGAAATTGTACAATCAACGCCACCTGACGGATTAATTATGACGCATAGCTGCTATAATAACCTTCTAAATTAATTAATTGCGAGAAACAATGAACGAAGGTCTCCACCCTCACCGACCCTGTCTGGAACGTTTAAGCCATGCTTTACTTTGGGAACCCAAAGACCGCGAACAACTCATTGAACTCTTACATGATGCAAAAGAACGTAATCTTTTGGACCAAGGTGCGCTGGCGATGATAGAAGGTGTATTGAGGGTTTCTAAAAAGAAAGTGCGCGCTGTAATGATTCCTCGCGCCCAAATGGTTGTCGTGGACCACGATGCTACACCGCAATCAACATTTATTATCATCAAATCCGCACATTCCCGCTTTTCCATTATTAGCGAAAACCGCGACGAAGTCATCGGTATTTTATTAGCTAAAGATTTATTGCAATACATGGTAGAAGAAAAGCAAGCCAAAACCCAAATTAAAGATCTTGCACGTCCCGCTATTTTTATCCCGGAAAGTAAACGTTTGGATGTCTTGCTAAATGAATTCCGGTTAAAGCGCTATCATATGGCCATCGTTGTAGACGAGTATGGGAGCGTCTCTGGTTTAATCACTATCGAAGATATTTTCGAGCAAATTGTAGGCAGCATTCAGGATGAAACGGACATTGTTGAAGAAGAACCTATTACCAAACTTAATTCTAAGGAATTTACGGTTAAAGCCTTAACGCCTATCGATGTTTTCAACAATTATTTTGGGACCAAGATTAATGATGAAGATTTTGATACAATTGGCGGTTACGTAATGCAACAAATCGGACACTTACCGAAAAGAAGCGAATCCATTGTAATTAATTCTATAAAAATAACCGTCATGCTAGCTACTAAACGAAGTATTCAATTGTTGCGTTTAACGAAGAAACCCGAAAATGAATAGTGTTCTTGCACTAATAACTGGGGTAATTTTGCCGCTCGCCTTCGCGCCATTTAACTGGTTTCCTATCGCTTTTATTTCTCCAACAATTTTACTCGCTGTTTGGTTACGTTCGCGACCACTTGTCGCATGGTGGCGGGGTTGCCTTTTCGGGTTTGGCTTTTTTGGAGTGGGCGCTTCGTGGATATACGTCAGCATTCATCATTTTGGTAATGCCAACGTCCCTTTAGCTGTTTTGATTACCGTTCTGTTTGTTTTTATACTGGCTTTATTTGTTGCTTTCCAAGGCCTTTCCTTTTCGTTACTTTTTAGAAAAAGAAAAGCGGTGTTAACGGCTTTATTTGCTTTTCCAGCGTGGTGGGTTGTTTGGGAATGGCTACGCAGTATATTATTTACTGGATTCCCTTGGCTTTTTTTGGGCTACAGTCAAATTAATTCTCCTCTAAAAGGTTTTGGGCCTCTCTTTGGCATTTATGATATTTCACTCATTGTGGCTTTTATCAGCGGATGTATTTACCTTCTTGTAACCTCTAAAAAGCTTAGTAGAAAGATAATGTGCCTTATTCTCATAATTCTACCTTTTATCGTGGGTTGGGTTTTGACTTTTATCCCTTGGGCCCACCCGGGTTCAGAATCCGTTCAAGTAGGATTAGTTCAAGGAAACATAGGCCAACGATTGAAATGGGACTCCGACACCCTTTATTCCACTTTGCATACGTATTATTCTGAAACACAGAAAAATTGGAATAACAGCATCATTGTTTGGCCAGAAGCTGCTATCCCTATTTACCCCCAACAAGCTTCCTTTTTTCTTCAATCTATGGATAAAGAAGCCAAACAGCATAATACGGCTTTAATAACAGGCATTCCCATTTACCATGAAAAAACAAACAAAGTGTTTAATGGACTAATGATTCTCGGCGATGGCCACGGCCTTTATTTAAAGCGACATTTAGTTCCTTTTGGAGAGTCATTCACTTCGTCAAAAATATGTAACCTCCTTATGAAATATTTTGATATTCCCATGTCCAACTTAAGCCCCGGCCCTGAGGATCAAGAACCCACTGTTGTTAAAGCTATTCCATTTGCGCCATTTATTTGCTATGAAATCGCTTACCCTAATGAAGTGCTAAACCATGTGTCTAACAAGCAATTTATCGTTGTGGTCAGTGATGATAGCTGGTTCGCTGGAACCATCGCCCCTGTACAACAATTGCAAATTGCGCAAATGCGAGCGCTCGAAACGGAGCGTTATTTACTCTATAGCACCAACACCGGCATTACCGCCATTATCAGTCCCGAAGGAAAAATCGTAAAATCCGCTCCGCAAAATCAACGACTCGTATTAAACGGCCAAATTAAACCAGTCACTGGGAAAACGCCTCTAATGAGCTGGAATTATTATCCTGTAGTAGGAATAATTATCGTTTTCCTGTTATTAACTTTTCTTTAAGCCTGTAGGAAACTGAGCTTGCGAAGCCCAATAAGCTCATCACTAATATTCAAATAGAAGCATCCTATACTGAAATAAAGTTGGGGAGTCGGACTACAAAGATGAAACTTAAGTTAGTTTCATTAGTTAGTTATTTCCTTATTTCATCAGTTTTTCTTTCAATATGCAGCACAAGCGCATACGCCATACGTGTTTAATATTAAGTAACGATGGGGTCTCTCCTTTGAGACTCTCAAGCCAACTGCGGAATTAGCGAAAGCAACTTTTTGCGGGAATCCGGAAGTTAATCCTATTCAAGCCAAGGGCTCAAGCAACATCACTTGCGGATCCCATTATGACCGTTGGGATCTTTATATATATATATATATATATATTACTCTAAGAGTCAGGAGGTTGGTATCGGTCTTAATCTAGGCGAACATTCACTGGATAACTGGTGCCAAAAACCAGGAGTGGAAGAGATATCATGGAATAAATTTTCGGCTTCTGGAATTTATCGCATTTGCAGAGAAGACAGAAAAGCGCAATCTATCTTTGTTAGGTACTCTGATTCACTCAATCCGTAAGTTTCTTACTTTATTAGACTTTATTGATCCCTAACCCGTAGGTTGGGCTCAGTAGTCGAAAATCTCTAATGCTATTAATAATGGTATAAAATCAAGATATTATTCCATTATCAATGGGGATATTATGGCGACGGTCTCTACACACTTGCTTAAAAATATCATTTCTGACCAGAGAGAAGAAGAAAGTATTACTCTTAATTATTATCACCGAAGCGTGGAGAAAAAACTAGAATCTTTAGTAAAAAAGTAAAGAAGTTACTGTAATCATGGGAGTTCGGCGCTATGGTAAATCTATTTTGATGCACAGTGTCCGAGTGAAAGCTAAAGAACAAGATTATTATTTTAACTTTGAAGATAATCGTTTAGCAACGTTCACTAACGATGACTCTCAGTTCCTTTATGAAGTCTTTTTAGAATTATATGGCAAACAAAACACTTTTTATTTTGATGAAATACAAAACATTCCCGGTTAAGAAGTGTTTGTTCGGCGATTATATAACGGTGGTAATAAAATTATAATCACAGGTTCAAATGCAACTTTATTTAGTGAGGAGTTAGGGACCCGATTAACTGGTCGTTACATGGATATCAGTATTTATCCATTTTCTTTTTATGAGTACGTGCATTATGAAGATTCTAATTTACTGGATCAAGAGAATCTATCAACTAAGTAAACTAGTAAAATCAAACAATTATTCAATAAATACTGCACCTCTGGTGGGGTACCAGAATATGTAGAAAATCACCAGATAGATTATTTACATACTTTGTACGAAAGCATTCTCTATCGCGATATTATTTCAAGATATAAATTACCAAATCCTATCGCTTTAAAAAAACTTATTTTTTTCATTTCCAGCAATTGCAGCAAGGAAACAACATACGTTGCATTAAAAAAATTATTGGGGCTAGGCAGCTCTACTACCGTGTCGGATTATTGTAGTTATCTTAAAAATAGCTATTTATACTTTTTTCTTAACAGATACAGTTCATCTGTAAAAGCGCAATTATTATTGCCTAAAAAAGTTTATTTTGTTGATCACTCATTAGCAAAAATACTCGGTTTCTATTTTAGTGATGACTATGGAAGGCTGTTGGAAAATATCGCGTTTATTGAATTAAAACACGATATAAAGCAATTTATTATCATAAGACTGAGAAAGAATGTGATTTTCTGGTTCAGGAAGGAATAAAAATTATTAAAGCAATTCAAGTTTGCCAAACGCTTTTTGATCCTAACACTAAAAAAAGAGAAATAGAGGGATTCCTTGAGGCTTTAGAAAGCTACAATCTCAAATAAGGTTATATTTTAACCGAAAGTGAAGAAGGTAATGAAACAACTATCAAAGGCAATAAAAAATATCGAATTCATATACTACCATTATGGAAATGGTTGCTGACTTAAATCAATGAGCCCAACCTACGGATTTTAACGAATGTATTGATTGTGAATATATCTTTAGAAAAAATTTTGATTTTTTATAATTACTTTGATCCTATCCATGAAAGTATGTGCATTACTTACTTTATTGCCCGTTCCTCATAATTTAATTGCTTTCAATTCTCCAGCCAGAATTAAACTCTTTAATAAGAGCCAACACAAAATAGCGTTCTGAGATCTGATACCGTATTTTACCACTGAAAAAAGGTGGCATTCTGCCGGGGTTGCGGCAAGTGTCATGGCCTTAACTGCTGTCAGCATTAAACCATCGATAACTCCCTATCACTCATCTTTTTACACCTTTGAGCAAAATAGTCTATTTATAGAAAGTGTTTTAAAAATCATTACACCGGCTGAAATCAATTCAAAAGGTGCTACCTTATCTCAAATTACTCAATCGTCAAAAACTTTTAATATTTTTTGTAAAATATATCACGCAGAGAGGAAGGGATGGACAAAAAACTATTTCAAAAATTGGCCATCAACGCCGTTAACTCATCCCATAAGTTCATTATTGTTAATTTTTGCCATAAATATATAAAGGAACAGGGTTGCGGTCATTTTTCGCCATTAGCCGCTTATAATACAAAAGCAGATCAATTTTTATTACTTGATGTTTCCCGCTATAAATATCTTCCATTTTAGGTTAAAACAGATGAAGTGTATCAAACACCAAGCAAAGGTAATGATCCAATCACCCACAGGTCAAAGGGTTTAGAATTGCATCTTCAAAAGGGCAACGGTTTTTACTTTATTTTCGGCTTCACACTTGAAGTCGGAGTCGTAGGAATATTCTGCGACTTTTGAGCGGACGATAATTTTAAATACGATGTCGCCAATGGAATTTAAGCGCGTGTAAAAATCAAATTGGGATCGGCGATAAGTACTCCTTCCCGAGTAGGAGTTGCTCTTCGTATCCCGATGGAGGCGGCAAATCCCATTTTGAATTTACGTTTAACTGCATCGGGATATTCTGAAAAAAGCTCTTCAAATCGATAATCAATACCGCTTAATTTTGTAAGACCGAATAAATTTCCAAATTGTTGATAGACAGTAAATAAATTCACTGGCACATTGAGATACAAATCAATGTATTGCTTAAATATACCTGCTTTCTCCAAGAAAACGCCCTCCGGAATGACGTGCACCCCTGCATCGGAAGTGTTTACTTTAATCTGTTTAGTTGCTAATGCTTCCTTTAACCAATTCAAAAAAGTATCAACATGAGTAGTAGCTGGGGAATCCTACAAATTCACTGGCAACGCTGGCAGGGTATTAAATAATCCATCGATATTTTTATGTTTAAATAATTGCAAAACATGTTCAAAACGCCCTCCTTTCTACCCTCATCATCGCGTAAACCTTGCATCCAATCGGAAAAAGACGGCATCTCGCTCGTCAACCATAAAAACCCTTCATCAGGCAATAATTGACGCACTAAAATAGGTGTGATTGAAGGAATATTACGCTGATAATACGACGAAAGTGGCATAATTTTATAATATTTTATTTCTACGTCATCGATTAAGGCCCCACTAAAAGGATTCCATTGTTTAATAAAATTGCCTTCCTCGTCAGTAATGAAAGTTTTCTAATTGACAACTGCATACGCTACTTCAAGCAATAATCCCGCTGAAAATAGGGCATAACGCTCCAGCGGTGTGGCTTCGGGATGATTCTGAATGTAGTGATTCAAGGAATTAATTCCCCGCAGCAAATCTTCATTCATTAAACTGCATAAAGGCTCGTCCAATCGAATCGGCAATACCTGGACGAATTCCACAAACCGGTACACCAAGGCTTCGTATAACTGAGCATACTGCTCTGTCGGAAATAAACTTAACGTTTCTATTTGCTGTAAGAGAAATTGGTAACGCCGATTCTTAAGTAACCCTGCGGCTGAAAATACCGGCACTAACATGCCGGGTTTGTAAAACTGATTCTTAGAGGTTTGATCATGATTTAATCTGACAAACATGACCTCCCCTTTTTTAATTTTTTTAAGAAAAAAGCATTGTCTCCTGAGGAGTCAACTTTTGATCATATTTAATATTTTATTAAGGAAAATAACCCATTCTTCCATCTTCCAACCCACTGAGGTATCCTAGCCAACTATGAATGAATCGTACCAACCCACCCTAATCGAACAACTGGCTCAAAAGTACTGGGAAGAGAAGGAGACTTTTGAAGTCAAGGAGGATTTAAGCAGGGAAAAATTTTATTGTCTATCCATGCTACCCTATCCCAGCGGCGATCTGCACATGGGGCATGTGCGCAATTATACGATTGGCGACGTTATCGCTCGCTACCAAATCCATAAAGGCCGAAATGTTTTACAGCCCATGGGCTGGGATGCTTTTGGACTGCCCGCGGAAAACGCAGCAATCCAGCGCGAACTTCCCCCTGCCGAATGGACGCGCAAGAACATTAAAAAAATGCGCAAACAATTAAAGCAGCTAGGTTTTGCTTACGGTTGGTCGCGCGAAATTACCACCTGTGATTCGACCTATTATCGATGGGAGCAATGGTTATTTTTGCAACTTTACAAAAAAGAGCTGGCTTACAAAAAAAAGGCCGTCGTTAATTGGGACCCTGTCGATCAAACTGTTTTAGCCAATGAACAAATTGTCGATGGTCGTGGATGGCGCTCGGGAGCGCTTGTAGAGCGTCGTGAAATTTCTCAATGGTTTTTAAAAATTACAGACTACAGTGAAGAATTGCTTAAAGATCTCGATGAATTAAAAGAGTGGCCAGAACAGGTCATTACCATGCAGCGCAATTGGATCGGTCAATCCCAAGGGGTGATCATTAACTTTAATCTTGAAAAAGGCCCTGATAAATTGCAGGTTTATACTACCCGACCGGACACATTAATGGGCGTTACCTATCTTGCCATTACACCCGAACACCCACTTACAAAAGAACGCGCTAAAAAAAGCAAGAAAATTGCAGTCTTTCTAAAAAAATGTAAACAAACGCGTGTAGCTGAAGCCGATATCGCTACGCAAGAAAAAGAAGGCATCGACAGCGGACTTTTTGCCGTTCACCCTATCTCTCAAGAAAAATTACCTATTTGGATCGCAAACTTCGTTTTAATGGAATATGCCTCCGGCGTTATCATGGCAGTACCAGCGCACGACGAACGGGATCATGAATTTGCCTTAAAATATGATTTACCTCTCAAGCCTGTGATTGAACCGACTGATGGCCACGATTGGGATTATAATCAAGCCGCCTACACCAATCCGGGGAAGCTGATTAATTCAGGTTCCTTTAACGATATCGATTCAAAAACTGCCTTTAAAGCTATCGCTGATTATTTAAAACTTAATGGCGCTGGTAGCCGACAAACCCATTATCGGCTACGTGATTGGGGAATCTCACGGCAACGCTACTGGGGAACGCCCATCCCTATTATCTATTGCAAAACCTGTGGAACAGTTCCCGTACCGGAAAATCAATTACCTGTTTTGTTGCCTGAAGATATTATTCCCACTGCTCATGGATCTCCTTTAAAAAAAGCAGCCAGTTTCTATAAAACCCGATGTCCTGTTTGCAATAAACCAGCGACCCGCGAGACCGACACCATGGATACCTTCGTTGAATCTTCCTGGTATTACGCTCGCTATAGTTGCCCGGATCAAGATAAAGTAATGCTGGATGATCGAGCGAAGTATTGGACGCCTGTCGATCAATACATCGGCGGTATCGAACACGCCGTCATGCATCTTCTCTATGCGAGATTCATGCACAAAATATTGCGTGATCTCGGTTTATTAAATTCAAACGAACCTTTTATTCGATTATTGACGCAAGGAATGGTCTTAAAAGACGGCGCAAAAATGTCTAAATCTAAAGGAAATGTCGTCACTCTCCAATCGCTCATCAAAAAATACGGCGTAGACACAGTTCGATTATTTATCATATTTGCTGCTCCGCCCGAACAAGACTTGGAGTGGTCCGATAGCGGGGTCGAGGGTGCTTATCGTTTTTTAAAAAAATTGTGGGGGTTTTCTTATCGGATTAAAGATGCTTTGCTCGTCATTAATCAACAAAAAGAGAGAAGCAATTACCAATGGGAAGCACCCGAGCATCGTCAACCCCGGCAGCAAATACACGAATGTTTACAACAAGCCAACATCGACATGGAACGCCTGCAATTTAATACTGTCGTTTCAGCCATAATGAAAATATTAAATATATTAATAAAGTTAACGACCGATAACGATGCTGAAACGCATTTAATTCGAGAAGGTGCAGAAATTTTATTGCGGCTTTTGTCACCGATTGCGCCACACATTAGTCACCACTTATGGCAATCCCTCGGATTCGGCGGCGATATTCTTGACACTCCGTGGCCTAAATCTGACCCTAAAGCATTACAAACCACTGAACTTGAATTAATTGTTCAAATTAACGGGAAACTTCGCGGCCGTATTCAAGTGTCAACAGAAGCATCCAAAGAAATTATCGAAAACACTGCATTAAATCAGGAAAATGTGCAACGCCACCTTACGGATAAAAAAATCAAAAAAGTTATCGTCGTTCCTAAAAAACTCATCAATATTGTGGTGTAACTGCATCATGAAAAAAATTCGGCTAATTACCCCCCTCCTGATGGTCATTTTTATTAGCAGCACTCTTCCCGCCTGTGGTTTTAAACCGCGCTCACCTAACGATATTCCACCACAACTACGTATTCTTTATTTAGACGTTCACAATCCTTATGATCCTTTAGTCGTTCAACTCAGCCGGACGTTACGCGCGCTCAATGTTGATTTAACTCAAACGCGAGAAGCTGCTCCAGTAACATTACGGGTTAGTCACATTAACTGGGAAACTGTGAACCCCACTATTTTATACAGTAGCAATGCCACAACTTATTCTTATACATTAAATGTGGATTTCGTTGTGGAAACACGAGACGGCCGGACAATTAAAGGTCCGCGAAATTTAACGCTAACCCGATCGCTACTGCAAAATGCGAATCAAGTTTACACGCCGAACGCTACTCGTTTGATGAAGCGAGAAATGACGCGGACAATGGTGACATTGATTTATAATTATTTGGTTGCAGGTTTAGCCCCCCCTCCCCCGAGGATTAGGAAGAGAGGAGTTTAACCATGCAACTCCTACAAAAACAGCTCGACAACCATTTAAACCGACAAGCGCTTCTTCCCCTTTATCTCATTTCCGGAGACATCCCGCTTCTCGTTCAGGAAACCCGCGACGCTGTCCGCGAAGCAGCTTGGCAGAAAGGCTTCCAGCAGTGTGAATTATTATTTGTTGAAACAGGATTCCATTGGCAAAGCCTAACACAATCTTTCAATAACTTCAGTTTATTAAGCAAGAAAACGCTTATTGAACTTCGCAATCCCAAAGCAAAATTCGATGAATCGGGAACACGGGCTTTATTACATTATCTTAACAACCCACCCGAGGATAAACGCTTAATAATTATCACTAATAAATTAACGGCCGCTCAACAAAAAACAAAATGGTATAAAGCCATCGACCGTTCAGGCGCCGTAATTTCCCTTTGGCCTTTATCAGGACAATTGCTACTGGCTTGGATTGAACAACGCTTAAAAAAAACAGGCTTAAAAGCTGATAATGAAAGTATTTCGCTTCTCGCTGAATTAACTGAAGGTAATTTATTAGCCACACACCAAGCTATCGAAAAATTACGCCTTCTTCACCAAGACAAATCTATCACTCCCAAAGCGATTATCGGAGTTGTTAACGATAACGCACGATTTACCATTTTCGATCTCACGGAAGCCGCCTTAATGGGCACAAAATCCCGTGTCGTTCGCATTTTAGCGAATTTATATTTTACCGACAAAGAAGCGGGGCTGCTGATATTATGGGCCATAACTCGCGAATTGCGTTTGCTGTATCCACTGGCCATTGACTATCAGCGAGGTAAACCGCTCACCAAGCTTCTCGCTTCCCAATGGCAAACACGTAAGCAGCCGCTAAGAATGGCGTTAACGCGCTTAAATACAACGATTATCGCTCAACTATTACAACAAGCAAAACGCATCGACCATATCCTCAAAGGCTTAACACCGGGCAACGCCTGGCAGGAATTAGAAACATTAAGTTTACGCATGGCCGGGGTTGAAAAGGGGCTCCTTTAAAATGTTTCCATTGCTCGGGTTATTTGGTGGCACTTTCGATCCTATTCACAATGGTCATTTAGCGCTAGCCAATGAATTAATACAGAAACTGCCATCGTTGACAGAAATTCAATTTATACCTTCTCGACAACCGCCCCATCGTCCACCTCCTATCGCCAGTCCAGCCGATCGCTTGGAAATGATCAAGCGCGCTATTGCAAACCAGCCTAATTTAGTTCTAAATAATGTCGAAATTAAAGGAAACGATATTTCTTATACTATTAACACGCTTAAAACCCTACGACCTTTATTTCCTACTCAGGCACTTTGCTTCATTCTTTCGACTGATGCTTTTGCTGATTTTAAGCATTGGCACCAATCTTCGGTAATTTTGGAATATTGCCATCTCATTGTAGTTAATCGTCCAAATTATCCTTTACCCCAACAACCGTGGTTGAGCGATCTTCTTTGTCACCATCAAACAGAAAATACTGAGGATCTTGGTCGATTCCAGTTCGGAAAAATATTCTTTCAAACGCTTTCTCCCCAGGCTATCAGCGCCACTCAAATCCGTTGCTATCTGCCTAAGAGCGATTATGAGATCGTAGCGCCTCTTTTGCCGAAAACTGCACTTGCTTACATTAAAGCGCATAAACTTTATCAAGAATAATTCACTCCTTACGCCAAAATAAAAAATTAATGTACTAAATTTTTTATAAATCTAAACTCAGAATAATGGAGAATATCTATCGAAATGATAAAATTCAATATTTGCTTATTGGCATTAGGGTTTACGGTTTCAGGAACTGGAGCGGCTTCAGCCGGACAAAAACCCCATCCAATAAGTCCGTGCAGTTAACGCAACTCGTTTTCGTGGTTTTTAGGTCTGCTACCCTGGGCGCTTCTATAATAGCCCTCACTGGCATCATCGTTATCGGCGTCATTTCGTCGGCTGCGCTATCTACCCCGTCCCTGTTTCCACTATGGCAAAAATCAATTTGGATGGTTCCGCTATTACAGGTACGCCCGACACGCTCTTTGGCGATGCAAGCGTTCTTTTTACTACAGATAAATAAAACCAATATAGTAGAATTGTTAACAGGCCCTAAGCGCATTATAGCTAAAGCTACAATGCGCTCTTTTACGATGATCCATTTCTTATTTCTTATCAAACACAAAAATATGGATGAAAAATATGGATGTGTTACTTCCCCACTCCCACAGCAAATGCAAACTTATAGGGAGGGTCGGTATGTTCATTATCAGGCGCCCCACAATGAAGGGAATGTCGTAATGCTTCTGAATTGATTCCTGAACACTTCACATAAGTAATTTTATGTCTTCTATTATCGACGATAGAGAATCCTACATACGAATAAAGTTTACCACCGCAACCGCACACTCCGGAAGCATGTGTTCTCCGTTCAAATGAATACGCTACTACCTTAAATGCCCCAAACTTAAATCCTTCACCGAGGGCTAACTTGTTTGAAATTCACAATCCCTTTATCATTAGGGATTTTTTACCCAAGGACTAATTTAATAATCCAATGAAAAATGCCGATCTTGCCAATTTAGTGATTAACACGCTTGATGAGCATAAAGCTCTTCAAATTACCGACCTTGATCTGAGGACGTTGACCGACCTGATGGATCGAATGATCGTCTGTAGCGCAACTTCAAAACGCCATGCTAGTGCACTTGCCGATAAAGTCATTCGGCGAGCAAAAGAAAATGGAATACGTCCGTTGGGCGTGGAAGGTAAAGCCGAGGCTGAATGGATTCTCATCGACCTTTACAATGTAATTGTGCACATCATGCTCCCCGAAGTCCGTGATTTCTACAATCTCGATAAGTTGTGGAGTGTTACGGAAACTGCCCACCAACAATATGAAAATTAGTGTGGTTGCCGTTGGAAAGCGTCTATCGGCTTGGATAAATGCTGGCTTTCAAAGCTACGCGATCGATTACCTCGCGATTTTGACTTAAATCTGATTGAAATAACAGCGTTTAAGCGCTCCAAAGGAGCCGATCTTAAAAAGTCATGCTTCAAGAAAGTCAACAGCTTCTCGATGCCGTTCCGAAAGAGTGTGAAATTATCGTTCTGGATCGCTTAGGAGAAGAAGTTGACACCCCGGGACCTTAGCTCAAAAAACTTTCACAATGGCGCCACGAAAATTGGTCGATTAGCTTGCTCATCGGCGGTCCCGAGGGTTTATCGGCTACTTGCATCGACAAAGCCACCCGATGGGTCTGGTCGCTCTCTGCGTTAACGTTGACGCACGCGTTGGCACGTGTCATTGTTGCTGAACAAATTTACCACGCGTGGAGTATGATAACGAATCATCCCTATCATCGATAGGTTGCTCAGAAAATAGACAATGATCGACATGAATAGAGAACGGCTGACAATTAAAAATATTCATCTTGAAACACACTTGTTCAAAAGTCGCTGCTTGACTGCCCTTATTCTACTTTTGATTTTTGCCTTTATCCTCATCGGAAGGTTAATCTATCTTCAGATCAAAAATCACCATTTTTATTCCACCCTTTCACGCCACAATCTATTAAATATTATTCCCATTGAACCGAACCGCGGTCTGATATTTGATCGAAATGGCGTGTTGTTAGCCAAAGATATCCCAACTTACATCTTAACCATCCTCCCCAATGGGACACATCACTTAAACGAAACCATAAGAGAACTCACTAAAATAATTCCCATTTCTTCCGATGAGATTAAACAATTTCATCATATCCTCTATCAATATCACCACTGCCAACCCGTCCCACTAAAATATGAATTAACAAACGAAGACGTTGCCCGTTTTTATGTAAACCAATATCGATTTCCCAACGTGCGGATTGAAACGCGAATGATGCGTTATTACCCGCTCGGGGACGTCAGCAGCGATCTAGTGGGGTACGTCGGTCGAATTAATGCTCGAGAACTGCAAAAGGTAAACAGCAACAATTACAGCGTCGATGACGATATCAGCAAAATGGGGATCGAAAAATTTTATAAAAATGAACTCCACGGCACAATGGGCGCTGAAGAAGCTGAAATCAATGCCAGTGGACGGATCGTTCGTATATTAAAAAGCGTACCGCCTACACCAGGAATTAACATCTATCTCACTATTGATAGCAATCTTCAGGCCGAAGCAAGAAAAGCCCTGAGTGATGAGAGCGGTGCTATCGTTGCCATCCAACCCAGCACAGGACAGGTTTTGGCGTTGGTTACCAAGCCAAGCTTTGACCCTAACCCCTTCATCTCTGGCTTGAGCCAACAATACTATCAAAAATTAGTAAACTCGCCGCAGCACCCCCTCTACAATCGAGCGGTCCGCGGGCAATTTGCCGCAGGCTCAACGGTTAAGCCTTTTTTAGCTCTTTTCGGTTTGGATATGGGAATCATCACCCCTCAATACCGAATTTACGATCCGGGGTGGTTTCAGTTACACAACACCCAACATATTTATCACGATTGGCGAGAACGGGGACACGGCTGGGTTAACGTCGTCAAAGCGATCGCGGTCTCTTGTGATGTTTACTTCTATAATCTAGCAGTGGTGCTGGGTATTAAACGGATGGACGATATCCTCCAGCGCTTCGGGTTTGGCCAACTAACGGGGATCGATTTGCCTGAAGAGGTCCCCGGGCTTGTTCCCTCTCCGCGCTGGAAAATGGGGACGCAAGGTAAACCTTGGTATACCGGCGATACCATTGAAGCTGGCATTGGTCAGGGATTTTTCCTAGTCACCCCTTTGCAGCTCGCACAAGCGACAGCGATTCTTGCCGAACACGGCAAACGCTATCGGCCAACGCTGTTATTGAAGAGTGTGGAGCCCACGGGAAAAGTCAACGTTCAACAGGCAATCCCCGAAGCACCCATTCTTTTGAAGAACCCTGATAATTGGGATATTGTTATCCATGCGATGCAAGACGTGGTGGATAAGCCATGGGGAACAGCTGATTTCTTTGGTAGACATCCTGATTTTACGGTGGCTGCCAAAACAGGCACCGCCCAGGTCTACGGGCACCAGCGCGACGAAGATAAAAGCCGTACCAATATTCCCAAGCGCTTACGCAACAACCACCTTTTTATTGCTTTTGCGCCGGTCAAGAACCCGCAAATAGCTATTGCAGTAGTGGTTGAACATGGCGCAATGGCTTATAAAATGGCAGGAGAAATCATTAATTATTACTTCAAACATCGGCAAAAATGATTTCCCTTCTTTCTCGTAGGGAGAAAGGTAAAAGAGGTTATATTGACAACACGCGCTCATCTGCTTAACAAATTGAACTCCGATTCCCGCCTTAAACGGCGTATGGTTCACTTCCGCTGGCAAGCCCTACCTATCGATCCCTTACTTTTAATTTTTGTTTTTCTGCTCGTCAATGTCGGACTTTTTATTTTATTTAGCGCGAGCAATCAAAACGTCAGTGTTATGCTTAAACAAACGGTGTGGTTGCTGATCGGTTTTTTAGTCATGCTTATTTTTGCCTATATTCCTCCTAAATTTTATTATCACTGGACACCATGGATATTTAGCGTCGGATTATTATTGTTAATCGGAGTATTGATTTTTGGAAATATTAGTAAGGGTGCCCGCCGGTGGTTCGATTTAGGTTTTTTCCATTTACAACCTTCCGAAATCATGAAACTCGCGATGCCGATGATGTTATCGTATTATTTTGATAAAAAACAACTTCCTCCAAAAATCAAACCGCTCATCATTTCTCTAATTTTATTGGTTTTTCCGTTAATTCTGACCGCAAAACAGCCCGACTTAGGAACGGCAATTATCATTGCTGCTGCGGGTCTTTGTGTTCTATTATTAGCTGGATTAAATTGGAAATTAATTCTCGTTTTTTTATCCTTGGGTGCGCTAAGTACCCCCATTCTTTGGCACTTCATGCACGGCTATCAAAAAGAACGTGTTCTAACCTTTCTCAATCCCGAGCGAGACCCACTGGGAAGTGGCTATCATATTATTCAATCAAAAATTGCCATCGGTTCCGGTGGCTTGTTTGGTAAAGGCTGGCTGCATGGAACACAGTCTCATCTACAATTCCTACCGGCCCATGCGACCGACTTTATTTTCGCCGTGACGGGCGAGGAATTGGGATTAATTGGCTGCCTTGCTTTGCTCATTCTATTTTTAGCCATTTTCGGCCGCGGATTTTACATTAGCAGTCAAGCGCAAGATACATTTACGCGCTTATTAAGCGGAAGCTTAAGTTTAACTTTTATTTTATGCACGTTTATTAATATTGGAATGGTCGTTGGAATTTTGCCAGTCGTTGGCGTTCCGCTTCCATTAATTAGTTATGGCGGCAGTTCAATCATTACAATGATGGCTGGATTTGGTATGATTATGTCCATCCACACACATCGAAAATTATGGCCCAGTTGAGCCGTCATGCCACCTGCGGGGGAATGACTGCGTGAAAAGACACGGCAAGCCGTGGAAATAAATTTAATAAAGGATATTTATGTTAAATTGGCTTCAAAGGGGATTTTGTACGTTGTTATTGTTGTTCGCCACACCAATATTAAGTACCGAAATGAAAAAGCAAAGCACAGTGGCACAAAAAGAAAAAACTTTCATTAATTACATGGCAAAGCGTTATCACTTCAAACGTGAAAAACTGGTCGCTGCACTTTCTCAAGCGAAATACGATGAAGAAGTGATTTTCCATATCACTCATCCTTATGAAGAAAAACTGTGGTACGTTTATCGTCACTATTTTATAACCGAAAAGCGGATCCAAAACGGTATCAATTATTGGAAAGTCCATGCAAGAGCGTTGGAATATGCCAAACGCCGGTATGGCGTCCCACCCGCTGTTATCGTCGCCATCATTGGAATTGAAACCAATTATAAAGAACGTATCGGAAAATATTCCGCCCTCAACGCATTAACGACCTTGGCTTTCCATTATAATCATCGGACGAAGTTTTTCACCCGAGAGCTCGCTCAATTTTTTTTGCTTATTGAAGAACAGCGCTTACCCCTTCCCTTATTAAGAAGCTCTTACGCTGGCGCTATTGGAATTCCTCAATTTATGCCTAGTACTTACCGGCATTACGCAGTTACCTATACCAAGCAGAGCCACATTGACCTCATGAATAACGACGAAGACGCCATTGTTAGTATTGCAAACTTTCTACATACCCACGGCTGGCATAAAAATCAACCTATTGCCTGTGCTTTTAGCAGCAAAAAACCCCTCAACCCGCAGTTGATCTCCAAAAGGACTATTCCAAAAATTTCTATTAAGCAATTGAAAAATAAGGGAATTATACCATCTATTCCGATACCTGATACTAAAAAAGTGGCCATTATCCAACTGAAAATGGAAAATAGCCATGAAAAATGGCTCGTCTTTGCTAATTTTAGTGTGATTATGCGGTATAATCCGTGTATAATTTATGCAATGGCCGTTTATCAATTAAGTCAAGCCCTTCAAAAACGATATGACCAACAAACTCCTGGAACGCGCAATTCAACAACACCAACAAGGAAGCCTCAAAAACGCTCTTAAGAATTACCATAAGGTACTTCTGGATGATCCCAAGCTTACACGGTGCAGGAATTGCCTTATCTCAGTTAGGTCGTAATGATGAAGCCCTTCGCTATATCGATCGTGCTCTTCTTCTAGAGCCCCAAAACGCCACTTTTCAAAATAGCCGGGAGCATATATCATATATTGTCCCAACATGGAAAATTAGTGGAAGCTACCATCGCTTACGATCAGGCTATCCAATTACAACCGGATTATGCCACGGCCTACAATAATATTGCCAATTGTTTTTTTCGACAAAAAAAATTTGATAATGCTAAAAAAGCCTATCAAAAGGCTATTGCTTTGAAACCGCATTTTTCAAACGCACACTTCAATTATGCGCGGCTTTTAATCGAACTTGAAAACTACCATCAAGCTATTGCCGAATTAAAAAGAATTATTGCGATATCCTCGCAGCATTCCGCTGCTTTTAGTCAACTCGCTCACATTTATATGTATCTGGGCGATTTCTCAAAGGCGATTACTTACTACAAAAAACGCTTAACGCTAGAACCAAAAAATGTGGATGCTCAATACGATTGTGGATTGGCTCATCTTAAAGATAATCAATTTGAAAAAGCCATTGACTATTTTACGAATGCGCTCTCGTTAAATTCGGAACACCCCGATTGCCATTACAGCTTAGCCACTGCTTATCTTCAGCGGGGGGAGCCTAAAGAAGCGCTCCTTCATTATTTACGGTAATTGAAAAAAAACCGCAAATAAAATGCTATTATAACATCGGTGTTTTACACTTGTATCAAGAACAGCATTGGGAAGCCATTGATTATTTCAAACAAGCGCTCACCTTAGACTCTAATTATCGTGAGGCTCACTTAAATATCGCGGCGGTTTATTTAAAAATAAATCAAATAAAACAGGCCATTGAACACTACAAATCCGCCTTGCTCCTAAAGCCGAACGACTCTGAAATCGAACATATTTTAACAGCACTCCAAAAAAAAGAAGTCCCAGCGCACGCGCCCGATTCGTACGTTCGTCATTTATTTAACGAATATGCCACTTATTACGACCAGCATTTAACCTTGCATTTGCAATACCAAGTCGCTCAAAAGCTTTATCAAGCCGTTGAAACTGAATCAAATGGCGGCAAGACCAAATAGCGAATTTTAGATTTAGGCTGCGGAACAGGACTTTGCGCTGAACTTTTTAAATCAATGGCTAAAGAATTAATCGGTATTGATGCTTCAGAAAAGATGCTCATCATTGCTGGAAATAAAAATATTTACGATAAACTTGAAAATCAAGGTTGCAGGAGGCGTTAGATAAACACCAGGGATTCAATCTTATTTTAGCAGGCGACGTTTTCACCTACATTGGCGAGCTGGATGATATCTTCAAAAAAGTAAAAAAAATTAGTTGCAAAGGTATTTTTTGCGTTCACAGTCAAGAAAACACATCGATTTCCTTATGGATTATTACAAACGATTCGTTATTCTCATTCTAAAAAATACATAAATGCCCTAATCAAAAAAATGATTTTAAACTTCTGTGTTTTGATAATATCGTTTTACGAAATCAAAAAGGGAAAGCAATTGAAGGGTACCTTGTTTTACTAGAACATACTACTAAAGGCGAGTAATGCCAAACCATACAAGCTTCTCCTTGAAGAAATTAAGCTTATCCGAACACGAGAAAAAAGAGCTAAAAAAAAGACTCCAAAGCTATTTTGGATATTTTCAAATCTTACCTCGAAACTTACTTTACTATCCAAAAAGCGTCAATAAAGCCACATGACAATACATTGAAAACGATACAAAAAAATTATTAACTACACTTATTATTAACTTTTAGCTTGAACACACAGAGCCACTACTCGTTTACGAGCCCGGAAGTGGTGCAAATACTGTTAACTACTTACTCGTTAAAATTTATTGTACTTATAAAAAAATTTCCTTTGATTATATAGCGCTTGATATTGATCAGGGCTATGCAAAAGAATGGGAGCTGCTCAAGGGTACTGGCAATTTACGTTCTGTTAGAAAAAACATAGGAAACTATACTTCCCCTCAATGCGATTTGATTATTCGTCACACCCTCTAATCAGCGATGAAACCTCACTTTATCAATCAGTCCGCTTGTCTTTCTTTAGTTTTTTAATAAAGCAAGTTCCTTTTAAAAAAAATACTTCTCGTTTATGGATAGGCTGTAACGATGATGAGGACGCAAAGGTTCTCCGGGAAATTTCATCGAATAACAAGCTTAAATTAACAAATCAAACGGATAGATTCCTAAATAGGGATTCCTATGAAGGATCTATCCTTTCATTTAAGCGGACGTGATTTTGATTTAACAGCAAGAAAATTTTCACTCAAATCTGCAAATTTTGGACTTTGGTTATCAAATTTTTATTTTAAAGTCCGATAATCAAGATCATATCATTACCTACAGGTGGTAAAGACAAAACCTAAAATTGAAAGGGGTGTGACTGGTGTGGAATGATACGTCAAAGACTTGACCCTATCGCTTTACCGTTCTTTAAGTTTATAACCTATCGCCGTCAAACGTTTTACTAATGATGGATGAGAAGAAAATAAATCGCTCAACGAATGCATCGGTTGGATACCCACTGTTACGGATCAAAAATATAAGCGGCTTGCTGGAGGCTTTCGTAGAAAGTTTGTGGGTATTCCCGTATGCGACTGAGGTATAGCATTAAAATAACCGTTAAAAGTGGCCTCCAATAACGCAATAAAAATAAACAGCCGGTTTCGTCTCTCACCACTTTCTTGAGAGCGTCCACCATACATAGCACTAAAAAAGAGAATATCAACGGCAATCAATAAAATGTTAGCCAAAACTGAAGCCATTAACGTCAATTTAATATCCATATGGCGAATATGACTAAGCTCATGTGCCATCATCACCCCCAATTCGCTGCGATCTAATTTGTACAAAAGGCCTTTCGTAACAGCTACCATCGCTAATTTTTCACTATAACCGCTCGCAAAGGCATTCATGTAATCTGCCTAAATAAGATAAACTTTTGGCATAAACTTAAGTGGCGGTGCGATTCTTAATTCTTCTACAACATTGTAAAGAGCGTTTTTTTCTAGCGTTTTTGTACTCTCAGGAGTAATTCTCACGGTAATTGACGCCTAATAGTATTAGCTTGTGGTTAAAAGTAAATGTCAGGTACAACGAAATTAATGCAATTAAACCAGTGAGTACCATTGGGGTTGGAAAAATTTTGAAAATCAGCAACACCATCAATAATTGCGATAAAGAAACGTTTGGATAACGTAACGAATTAATGTAAAAATTAATTAATAATCCGATCTCTAAATAAATTGCCAGGAAAGTTGAAATCACATACCGGGTATCCTATCGATTACGCTGCAGCAATTGACACCAGTCAACCAAATCCGCTTTAAAATCATGAATTGAATCCATCAGAAAAAATATACAATTTTACTTTATAATCTTCTTGCTTAATTATTTTCTTAGGTGACAATTTCGAACAGGGGAAATCAAAATTCAACTTACTAGGAAATGCACCGACCACTATTGAAGGAAAAACCATTTTTTCTTTGCATTATAGCGTTCCACACTATCGTTGTAAGCTTGCTTTGCGTACGCCAGTTTATTTTCCGTGTTTAGAATAGTTTATTGTAATTGAAAGGTATTTTGCTTAGCTTCTAAATCCGGGTATTGTTCAAGAAAAGATGTAATCTTGATAATATTGTCGATATTTTATTTTCCACTTTCATAGGCTCGTTGTTATTCCCTGCTTACTTCGCCATGACTCTTGGCAACAATCGACGATACAAGAACAACGAAAGCAATGAAGAACAGGTCCCTGATGAATAAAACATTCATTTGATCTGTTCAGCAATTAATTCTGAAAACTCAAGTGTAAAAAAATCAAACGAACCTTCATAAGTAGTGACAAGATCAAGAAAAGCTTCGTTAAGCTCAATCACTGCTGTAAGCATTGACAAAACATAAAGTGCTTTCCACTTATACGAACTTCTATTTTTTTAAGTAATTGTAGAATTCAGAAAATTGAATACATATATTTGAAAAACGATACTTGTGTAAGCAAGAAAATTTAAAATAAATAATTTCTTTAATTTCGATACCAAATAAATAATAAATATAAAGAAAATACATAATACTTAAGGTGAATAAAATTTCTCGCACACATTGCCAAGAATAGTTCTGTCTAAACATATTGGTTTCTAATAAAAAGTGACTTACATCATTTACTACTAAAGAACTTTATAAATCGACTCCAAAAATAATTCCCAAATTAATACTGGTCGTTTAAATTCCCTCGCTAGCACTGAACCTTCCATAGAAAAAACTGCGATCCGTCAGCAATACCGATAGTTGATGCAATAAAGTTAGCTATTGTCGGAGATGAATCTGAATCCAGAAATAACCAATAGACTGCTGCTCGTGTTATTAATCCATCTAAAATTACCGAAACAGCCGTATAAATCCAAAATAAAACTTTTTTTATTTAAATGACACGACGCTCCTGGCAATCCTATAAATGAACGTAAATCCAATAAAGAGCATAACTTTTTCCAATCATAATCATAATAGCCACGTAAAATTGATCTGGCAAAGAGATACAAAAATATCTGAAGCGAGTTAAGCTCATCTAATAAACAAAAATTATTATCGATACCAATAACTGATAAGATATTTTTCTTTTCTTTAAAAGTCCTTAGGTATCTCAACATTCGAACAAAAGAATGATTGATATTTTCTTCTCTTCCTTCGTCAAGGTAGAGACCGTTAATACAAATAGTATCCGAATTAAGTTTTTCAATCTCAAAAATCAAAACCGGCTCTGAACCCTCATTAACTTTTTGTTCGACATTAATATGATCAATACTTTCTTATCTGCGCCGGGATGGCGACAGTTCCAGTAATTCAAAATCTAACTTAGTAAAATATCTTTGTAGATGTGAGGTAATCCGGTTTCATTTAGTTATATCGTCCCACACAAAAAACTTGGTTTTTCGATAGGAGGAAGCGAAGTGTAATCTGTTTCCATTTCAGACTGTGCGGCTTCATACTTTCTTTCAAAGATTTTATTTCCTTTCGTTTTTTTATTTTTTGACAGTTAACATTCGTATTTTTTCTTTAAGTCTATTGTTATCATAAGTTAATTCTTTATTATCAATTTCAAGGGCTTGAACTTTACTAATTAACCCCTGGTTATCTTTGCTAAGATTTTTTTCGCTTTCTTAAGAACTTCATTTTCTACATCTAATTCTTCTTTTGCATTTATTTGACAGTGAAAAATTTCATAAAGTTCTTCGTATTCCTTGATTCTTTCCTCTTTCTTCGCCTTTGGGATAAAACGAGCCTGTTGTACGCTTTCCCTGAATCCCCGGATTATTTCATCAAATAGCTCGCCAGGTTGCATCGCCGCTCCCTATGCCTCTTCGGTTTTTTATACTTTCACGTACTTACTTATCTTTCCTCACTTTCTTGTAGGCGCTTTATCTAATTGATATAACGAATACTTCATATTCATGGTAATGAGTAGTAGAGGTTAAATAGATCAATCGCTTCAAAGCCTAAAGCCCAACATTAGTTTTAAGTCTTTTAATTAAGATTTAGTTAAGTAAGAACAGAAGGTTTCATCGAAAAATTTCCCCGTACACGAAGGAAAGCGATGAATTTATCTTCTGAGCAGGCGGAATTAATGGAAAGGTTTGTTTTAATTGAAGCAATTGATTATAGGGGTTGA
>NZ_CAJRAM010000026.1 GCF_907164965.1 Coxiella endosymbiont of Ornithodoros maritimus | reverse complement strand
TCAGAAATTCTACTCAACACTCAGCAGCTTTTCTCACTATTTCATCAACTGAACTGCTTTCGTCATGTATAGAGGAAAAATTCCCTTACGATTTCAGTAATTTCAAGAAGACTTCTTCATCGATAAGCGAAACTCCCAATGCTTTTGCCTTTTCGTATTTGCTACCCGGATTTTCACCCACGATCACATAATTTGTATTCTTCGACACACTGCTGCTCGACTTCCCCCCTGATCGCTCAATTTCTTCTTCCGCTTCCTCACGGGTTAATGCTTTCAAAGCACCGGTAAGTACGAATGTCTTACCAGCAATCTCCGATTTCACAAGCGCTTTCTCTTGTGGCCAATGCACACCTAAACGAATTAATTTATTAATTAATTCCGTGTTATGCTTTTGATGGAAAAAAGCATGGATATTTTTTGCCGCTACGGGGCCGATATCACGAATTTCCTGTAAGGTTTCAATCGACGCTTTCATTAAAGGGTCAAGTTCGTGAAAATGACGTGCTAGGGTTCGAGCGGTAGTATCACCAATGCCCCGAATTCCCAGTGCATACAAAAAACGCGGCAAGGTTGTTTTTTTACTTTTCTCAATTGCTGTTAATAAATGTTCTGCCGATTTTTCCCCCATACGCGGCAAAGCTGCAATCGCTGATTTTTTAAGTTGATAAATTCCCGTAATCTCTTTAATTAATCTTTCCTGAATGAAAAGCTCTACCAATTTATCTCCTAATCCTTCGATATCCAACGCCCGACGGGAAGCAAAATGCTCTATGCTCTCACGCAATTGAGCCCGGCAATATAACCCCCCCACGCAGCGTGCTACCGCTTCACCCTCCGGTTTAATGACTTCCGCATGGCAAACAGGGCAGCGAGACGGTTTTTTTATCGGTTTTGCCTTTTTTGGGCGCTTTGCTAAAATCGGCCCTACAACCTCCGGAATTACATCACCCGCTCGACGCACAATAACCGTATCCCCAACACGGACGTCTTTACGATAAAGTTCGTCGAAGTTGTGCAAAGTCGCATTACTGACCGTCACTCCACTTATCGACACCGGCTCTAAACGAGCTACTGGGGTGACAGCACCCGTGCGTCCTATTTGAAACTCGATGGCTTTCACTACCGTCATTTTTTCCTGGGCTGGAAATTTATAGGCGATAGCCCATCGCGGCGCCCGCGAAACGAATCCCAATTCAGCCTGAATTTGCAAAGAATTTACTTTTATAACGACTCCATCTATATCAAAAGGCATTTTTTCACGAGTTTTTACTAAATGTTCGTAATACTCAAAACAACCCTCTATGCCATCCACAACTTTTATTTCAGAAACAACTGGAATTCCCCAACCCTTAAACCGCTTCAATATGTCACAGTGATTTTTCGGAAAGTCTTTTCCTTTATTAAGTAAACCGATTAAATAACCATAAAAAATAAGTGGGCGTTTGGCCGTAATGCGCGGGTCCAGTTGACGCAGACTCCCGGATGCTGCGTTGCGCGGATTGAGGAAGGTTTTGTCGCCGCGTTTTTCAGCCTCCCGATTAAATTTTGCAAAACCCCCTCGCGGCATTAACACTTCACCGCGTATTTCCACTAATTCAGGATAATCGCTTCCACGCAATTGTAAGGGAACCGATGCAATCGTTCGCGTATTTTGAGTCAGGTTTTCCCCGGTATATCCGTCTCCCCGCGTGGCGGCCCGAATTAACTCGCCATTTTTGTAAAGTAAACTGAGGGCGACACCATCCATCTTTGGTTCACACACATATCCGAGGGGTTTATCAAGTTTCAATCGCTGCCGAATGCGTTTATCAAAAGCCCGCAACCCCTTTTCATCAAACACATTATCCAGCGATAACATCGGAATCTCGTGATGTACGGGTTCGAACATTTTTAATGGCTCAGCGCCTATGCGCTGCGTTGGAGAAGAAGGTGTGATTGTTTCAGGGTATTTTTCCTCTAACTGCTTTAATTCATGGAAAAGTTCATCATAAGCGGAGTCGGGAATAGCGGGCTGTGATAATACGTAATAACGATAATTATGTTCATTAATTTTCTGGCGCAATCGCTCGATCTGCTTTTGAATTTTTGCAGGAACTTCCACACCATTTACCTAGGATTTAAAAAAAAATCTAACACACGCTGTGATTCTTCGTAATGCCGAATTCGGGCACGCAGTTGAGCAACTTTATCCATGTTTAAGAGCCGCCGTTCCTCATCCCAAACCTCTCCGCCCAGGTCCTCGGTAAGTTGGCGTGCAGTTTCAAGCAACGTGTCAAAAGCTATCAATGGGTCCGGTGTATGTTTTAACACCATAAATAATACTAAGCCCGGACAAGAAAAATTCCCCATTTTAGATAATTCAAATGTCCCCGGTTTATTCACAGAAGCTAAACTAAATAAAACTCGACCGCGACCAGTTTTTATTTCATGACGATGAAAAATATTCCGTTCGCCGTAACGCAAACCGTTAGCTAATAAGGCTTGTAATAATTCATAGGCATTGTAAGGGTATTCTTTCGGTGCCATGACATACAAAGCAAATATATCTTGAATTTCTTCAGCTTCTGCGGATTCATTACTAACAGCTTCGTTTCTTTCTTGAGGATCCTGCGAAAGGCCCAATGCCCCATCGGTATCAATTTCCGCCTCTTTTTCTTTTTCAATAGACTGTTGAATCGAAGGCTCACGACGATGGCGACGACGGGTAGCCTGCTGCGATTGTTGTCGCACTCGAAAGATAATGGTCCCGACTACTACCAGAAGGAATAATAACAGTAAGAGCATTATCATTTTGTTATTCTCCACTCGAGCCGAAACATTTATTTTCCTTTGTCCCCGTCCACTTTCGTGAAGAAGGATTTTATGCTTCCACCAACCCGATGGCTTCTTGCATATTGACTGAGACAACGCGTGAGACGCCGGGCTCTTGCATTGTAACACCCATTAAATAATCAGCCATTTCAATAGTCACCTTGTTATGACTAATTATTAGAAATTGAATCTCTTTAGACATTTCTTTAACAAGTTGGCAGAAACGACCGACGTTAATATCATCGAGGGGGGCATCCACTTCGTCCAAAATACAAAAAGGTGCTGGATTTAATTGGAATAAGGAAAAAACCAACGCAACGGCTGTCAGCGCTTTCTCACCACCTGATAGCATATGGATAGTGACGTTACGTTTTCCGGGCGGTTTGGCGCGTACGATTACGCCGGCCGTCAATAAATCAGTATCTGTCATTTCGAGGGTTGCCCGACCACCGCCGAAAATCCGAGGAAATAAAGATTGAAATTGTTGATTGACTTGGTCATAGGTTTCTTCAAATTTAGCGCGTGTTTCACGATCGATTTTATGGATCACATTTTTTAAAATTTCCAGCGCTTCGGTTAAGTCCGTATATTGTTTATCTAAATAATTTTTTCGTTCATTTACGGTTTCGTATTCTTCAATAGCGGCCAAATTAATTGGCCCCATCCGTTGAATACGTTCGACAAGTTGATCCAATTTTTCTTGCCAATTTTCGATCGTAGCTTCTTCTGCCAATTCAATCACAACTTGATCAAGATCAAAATCATTTTCGTTGAGCTGCTCTTTAATGGTTGTCTGTCTTACGCTAACGGTTTGACGCTGCATGCGCAATTCTTCTAATTGTGCTTGCGCTTCATTAAGCGCTTTCTGCGTCAAAGTGCGTTTTTCTTCAAGGTCGCGTAATAATTGATTGGTCTCTTCGAGTTCTTTTTCGACTTCTCGCAATTTCGCTTCCAAAGTGAGTCGTTGTTCCAATTGTATTTGTAATTTCTCGTCTAATTCTTCTAAAGGCTTATCACCTTCCGATAAATATTGAGACAACATTTCGCGCCGTTCTCTAAGCTGTTTTAATTGCCGTTGATCTCGCACAACCGTTTGCCTTAACAAGGTTAACTGATCTTCGTTGCTGGCCAATCGAATTTCAAACTCATCGGCTTCTTTACGTTTTTGATGTGCTTTTTCACGCAATTCGATTAATTGGTTGCGATAATGATCTCGTTTCCGGATCATTTCTTCACGCTGCGTGGCTAATAAGCGTTGTGAATTGTCTAACGAAGAAGCTTTATTTTTTATAAACGTTAATCGTCGTTGGCATTGCTCGAGCTGCTGTTCACATTCCTTAAGACCTATTTTTAAGCGATTTTGTTGTTGTTGCGCATTATACAATTGCGCTTGTTTAGTGCTTAATACGCTTTGAATAGCCGTTGCTTCTGCATTTAATTTCTGGTAAGTCTGGAGCAAAATATCGCGGTCAGTTTCGAGTTGGTTTAATTGCTGTTCACCCGATTTTAATAGCGTTTCCTGTTCGTCGCATTTCTTTTGCTGCCCAAGAATATCTTCTTTTAATTGTTTTAGTTGCTGCTCCCGCAATAAAAAGCTGCTTTGCGGTGCGTCTTGTAGTTTCGAAATTCGTGCCCAATGCGGGCCAAGCCAAAGTCCTTCTTTGGTAATCACGGACTCATTCCCTTGCAATAAACTTTGCAACTGCTTTGCTTGATCCAGTGAGTCAGCGATGTAAATCCCCGCCAACCATTGTTGAAAAGGCCACTCACTATCGACTTGACTGGCTAACGTAGGTGCTTTGTCAAAAGTAGTGGCAGCGATAGATTTTTTTTCTATGAGTGTGACTCTGCCTTCCGACACCGTCGTCAAATCATTTAAAAATGGCAGAACTGCATCCACACAAACCGCATCAAAATAGCCGCTTAATACTGTTTCAACCGCTATTTCCCAGCCGGGGTTGACAACCAGTTTTTGCCCCAAGCGTAGATTTTCTTTTAACTGCTGACGAGAAAGCCATTCACTAATTTTTCCATCGCTCTCCCCTAAAGCTGCTTTTTGCATCGCTTCTACTGAAGCTGCGCGGGCTTCTAAAACTTGCAGTTCGCGTCGTTGGGTTTGTAATCCATTACGCCTGGTTTGATTCGTTTCACGACGTGAAGCGATGGCTTCAGCCAATGATTGCAATTTCAACTGGCTATTGCTGAGTTCAGCGTTTAATAATTCGGACTGTGAGGATAAGGGCGCGATTTCATTTAAAAGTTGATCGAGTTGTAATTGATTTAAATTTTGTTGCAATTGCTGTTTGCGTTTTTCTAAATCCGTTAATTGACGTTCGGCATGCTCTCTTTTGGTTTGCATGACTTCCAGTTGACTCATGGTTTGCGAGGCCTCTACTTGAAAAGCTTCCCAAGCTTCTTGCCATCGAGTCATATTCGATTCCGCTTGTGCTAATTCTTGTGAAGCCGCAGCGGCAATTGAATGAATATCGGACGATCGAGGTTTTAAATGCTCTATTTCGGTTTCTAATTCCGTTATTTGCGCTTCGCATTCAGCGGTATTGTTTTGCAGCTCCTCCCACACATTTTTATTTTCTTCTAATTCGGATTGCCATTGGTAGATTTTTTCTTGGGTGTCTTTAATCTGCTGTTCTAAACGGGCAATTTCAGCGCCTAAAGCATAATAACGTTTTTGCACAGCATTATGTTTTTCATTGATATTGGTTAATTTCTCCCGCATTTTTTCTATTTCGGTTTCAACACGATGATGCTCACTTTGTTTTTCTTCTCGGCGGATATTTTTCTGGCTAATGGCTTGATCGTATTCCAATAATTTCTGGTCCAGCACTTTCCACTGTAAAACCTTGACTTGAGCGCTGAGCGAGCGTTCTTCTTGCTTATAAGCTTTATAACGCTCAGCCACGTTGGTCTGGCGTTTTAAATGCCGTAGTTGTTTAGCCAATTCTTCAGCAATATCGTTGACTCGATCTAAGTTCTCTTGCGTATGGCGCATTCGGTTTTCAGTTTCACGGCGGCGTTCTTTGTATTTTGAAATACCGGCAGTTTCTTCGAAGTAAACTCGCAATTCTTCTGGCTTTGCTTCGATGAGATTAGAAATCATCCCTTGTTCCACGATGGCATAACTACGCAGCCCAAGCCCTGTACCAAAAAAGACATCCACGACATCACGCCGGCGTACGTGCGCACCGTTGATAAAATAATTCGATTGCCCATCGCGCTCAACTTCGCGACGAATAGCGATCTCGCTGTATTTGGCGTACTCGCCGCCAATTCGGCCTTCACTATTATCAAAATGAAGTTCAACGGAGGCTTTACCAATGGGCTTACGGGAGGTGGTGCCGTTGAATATCACATCGCTCATCGACTGCCCGCGCAACTGTTTTGCCGACGTTTCTCCAATTACCCAGCGCACTGCATCAACCACATTTGATTTACCGCAGCCATTAGGGCCGACGATGGCATTCATCGAACCGCGAATAGGGATAAGCGTGGGATCAACAAATGATTTGAATCCAGCAAGTTTAATGGTCTTTAAATACATGAGCAGCTGCTATTCATCCTGACTGATAGTGTTTGTAGTCTACCCAAATCAGGAGAGAGAAGAAAGTTAGTCGAGAAAATGGATGTGTTAAAAAAGATCTCGGTCACAACTTTCCCCTCTCCCGCTTGTGGGAGAGGGGAAATCGCTGATATAAAAAAAGCTGGCCTCTTATCGCCAGCTAACTTAACCCCACTAATTGATCATCGCTCAGCAGCTCAGCGACGTCCTGCTTGTCAACAAGCTGTTTGTCATTGGCTGCTAGTTTTTTTAATAAAGGCACCTCAACGTAAACACAACCAGCGATATCGCTACGATAATCAGGCCGATTTTCATGAATAAATGCTCATAAATTAGGTAGCGACATGGGAACATCTTTCGAATTATTCTTTGGAATGCTAGCTATGCTCGCTACCTTCCCTGCAATTATGCTTGCAATGAAGGTACAGAGAAACCAGAGGTCCATTGTGAACCCCATAAATCGCTGAGGCACATAACGAGCCGCAAGCGACGACAATCCGAGCGCACTAACCAGAAATTAGCCAGTACTTTGCAACCAGTAAGAAAGCACCAGCCAAATCTCCGAAATTACACCATAATGATTGAATAAAGCCCCAAAAGGAAGCGATCCCGCCAAGAATGTTCCCAACGAAAGTTTCGCCGGTGGCGATAGATCGCGACCACGCTTATGCAACCTTTGATAAATTACCGCCATTACCGGACTCATAATTATGACCCATAGTAGATTAAGCGTTTGGAAATTGAGCTGGTTCAATAAAAATACCCAAGATCAAATGGTGAACATTTTGCAATGCAAAGAGCAATAACGATGTCGGCATTTGGAAATACAACACAAAAAAGACAGCGGCTTCTGAAAATAAGATAATAAATAAAAATATTCCCTTATGTTCTTCTGGTTTAGCTTTCCCCGTTAAAACAAAATAAGTCAGCAATAAAACCACTGTTCCGATAGAATGGAGCCAAGAGATTATTTGAAAATGAATTAACAAGAAATACCCGCCAACAACAAGCCCTACCGTGCCCGAGCAACACATACATTAAATAATGCAAACCTAAAGGGCTCTGATCCGGCTTTGAACCGTAATCTGCAATGCTTCCCCGCATAAAAAAATTAAATATGGCAATGATTAGCCTAGCGCAACAAACAGAAAAAGCCACGTGCCAACCAAAAAACTTGCTTAAGATTGGCGTTAAATTTATCGAAACAGCCGCTCCGATGTTAACGCTCATATAAAATAGAGGGTAAAACCTCTGTCCAGATTGTGCTGTGTTTTTTCATAAACTTCGGACAGTAAGCTCGACGGATTTACTTTGAATAAACCGTTCCCGACAGCAATAAAGGTTAAAGGAAGCGCGAGATAAGTGTTAGAAATCGCCGGCAGCGATAGTAATAAATAGCCGAGAGCCAACACAGCTGCCTCAATAAAATAGTGCGCTTCGTTCCGAAAACTTTATTCCCAACATACCCCACAGGTAAGAAAACTAAAGCATTAACAGCGGCAAAAAGGAAATCGGCATAGCTCTATCTTGATAGCCCAGGCGCGTTCTACCTCGTATAACACGAGTAACGCTTAAACCCCGTAATAACCAAAGTGCTCCCACATTTCAATAAAGAAAATAAGATAAAAAGGCTTAGGTTGACCGGTCAGTGATCGGACAGACATAAATGCTTCCCCTTCTCAATATTCCAAAAAATATTAGAGAGATATTTGCCCAAATATTCTTTAGAAATCAATAGTAAGCTTACTATATACAAATTTTGTTCTAAAATCTATCAAATAAGGGAGGGGCAGGATCTTATCGTTAGACACTAGTCACAACCCACTTTAGACCCCGTCACCGCGCGCTAGGGGAGACCCAGCGTACTTTTCGGGGGCAGCGTTTGTGCACAGGCGCTGAAAGCGCGCCTGTGATCCGCTGCGCGGGGTGAGGAGGGCAAAATTAAAGTGGCTGTACGTT
The DNA here is from genome assembly GCF_907164965.1 of Coxiella endosymbiont of Ornithodoros maritimus. Taxonomy (GTDB): domain Bacteria; phylum Pseudomonadota; class Gammaproteobacteria; order Coxiellales; family Coxiellaceae; genus Coxiella. Next base: position 24,677 of record NZ_CAJRAM010000026.1, on the reverse strand, counting down.
GGGGTAACAATATGGAGAGAATTGGGGAGGCTTAGATCTCCTAAACTACCTTCCTTAGCTGAATTTCCCGCTTAACCACTATCACAGACTTAACCCATGAGCAAAAAAGCTTTTGAAGGGGCGAAAAAGTGCTGGATAGCCGTTTTTGCCTCTCTTGGCTCTTATAGGCACCATACAAGAGGACATGCCACAGGACATGCCACTGATAGCCGCTTTACGAGGCATGGAAATAATGAGTTTGACCTTCCAGGTGATGGGGTTTCACGAAATCCTTAATGGCCTTTAAATCAACACTAGCCATCAACTGCACTGTATAGCTCGCTTTCGAATTATGTAAGGCTTTTTCTCCTGCCCTCAAGCCGGCGTTCATCACCGTAACAAGCTACAGGAGGTGGGACTTGAGCAAAACCTACACTGAATAAAAAGGAGCACTACCGTGGAATCTTTATCCGCGGGGTTTCAGAATTTTTCTTAAGCACATCATGGACGGGATTCGAATGGCGAGAGGTATTTCGATAATCCGGCAAGTGCTGGCGTAAAGGTTCCAATGGCGCTCGAGTATTAGCACGGTGGATATCGACCTTTTTATAAAGAAGAGCGCTTGTTGGAGACGCTGAATGACTAGTCAGGTTTAGAGAAAGGCCTTGAACAGCGCCCATGGTGGGATATTCGTGTTCATGAATCATATGAGAGGCCCGAATCGCCAAGGGCTGACCTTGGGCGGCCGCTCGTCGTATCCACAGACTAGCGGCTTCTGCATCCCGAACCGTGGCTATACCATAAAAATACATATATCCCAAAGCATATTTGGCGTCAGGATCGCCACGCTCCGCAGCAACCTCAATTTTGCTAAATTTTGCTAAGAGAACAACCGTATTTCCGCAGGAATGCGTTTTGCGAACAGGCGGTCGGCCCAGCAAAGGATCGAACTGGCATGGATCCCTTAAGGGTAGTGGAACACCCAGCCGCCATAACTATAAAAAATCCGATTACTCCCCCAAAAAGCCGAGAAAAATGTTCAACCAGCTTCATAGCCATTCTTCCTTATGCTGCATAATCTAGTCGTGACATTTTGTGCTAAAAAGGCTTAAGAATGCAACTATCCTGATGGCAAAAATTGCCCAACCGATTTTTGTTTAAGAACAACAAGCTATATTGTCTCTATCACCAGTTAGATAAAGTAAGATACACAACTAGAGGGCTTAAGGATGAGAATCAACGTAGATTCCTTAAAAAGAGGTATCAGAAACTTAAACAAAAAAAGCACGGAATTTTGATATCTTTATCATGCAGCAGTTAATTCCTGAAGGACGAGTTTTCGAGTCCCCTTCATCTTCCTGAGAAGAAAAAAAGAGGGTGAAAATAAACATCCTAATGTCGGTTGCTCTTTGAGTGAACGACTCTTTCCCCTTTTAGAACTTTATTTAAAAATTATGGAGGACGTTAAGAAGAACGATTTCGTATCTTCTCCCGATGAAGAAATTAAAAAACTATTAAAATCCTAGAACGAACAAAACCTATCAATAAATGCAGATGGCGAAAATATCTTGACGTTAGTCGTGCGAATGGGGTTTTTGAGTCGATCTTTATTCAAATAAATAAAAACATCTATGAATGTTTGATGCTAGTAATGAATTTTGAACCTACAAAAGAGATTATCTTAGACCAAGTAAGCCAATTTAGCTTTGAAGCACAACAGCAAATATTCTTGCAATTTAATCGCAGTGCCTGTAGTCCTTTATTTTTGTTCGCAAGCCAACATGATCTCTCTCAATATCCACCCTTCTGTGGACTTTTTTCTAAAAAAGAATTAGCACAATCGCTATTTAGCCAATTGGCTCATTTGGCTAACAGGCTAACATAAGAGAAAGCAGCAATAGGATCGCTGACGTAGATTTTATTAAAAATGTTATAGAAAATAATTTATCTCTGTTATTGAAACATATGGAATGCTTTTCCAAAGCTGACTTTAGAGACGACCCCCAAAATTTACTCTTAATCATCGAAAAACTACTTCAGGAATATAAAAAGACTATTGAAAATGAAAACATGTGTTGGAAGAAAATTGCGGGTTTTTTTAAATGTCATCATCCTGTTCAACAAATAAGTCGAGCCACTAGCAAACTCGAAGAAATTCTCAATCAGCAGGAAATCCTAAATAATGAAAGAATGGATGGCCTGCTCAATACTTTCCCTGCCTTAAAGCAAGAGCCGCTTCGTAGATTACTTGAAATTTTGTGTACCGGCATTGCAGGAAGTTTTAGTCACAAGAGCTAACCCCTCGGGGTTAGCGACAATATCAATTTCGTTCTCCATGATCGGTTTGCGTGTCAACTCAACGATATAAATATAGCAAAACAGCGCCCCCACCCATAAAATGAATTGCCAACCATCAGAGACAGTAAAATAATTTAACGCTAATCCAAAAATCCCTAAAAGCAAGGATAACACACACAATAATAAGGTAGACAAGGATGTATCTAAACCAGCGACATGTAATACATGGTGAAAATGATCACGACTCGCTACAATGATTGATTTTTTTTGTCGCACTCGCAATACAATTACATTGATGAGATCGAATAAAGGAAATGCCATAATCCACAATATCGTCATGGGTTTGATCAACGCCAAATTCTGTTGGGATAAATCAATCGCAAACCACGCCAACAGAAAAGCAATGAAGGTACTCCCCGAATCACCCATAAAAATACTGGCCTCTTTACGCCACGGTAATCGCATGTTAAATCCTAAAAAGGCAATTAATAAAATAATAAGAATAAAAAGCAAATTAAAATTAGACACTTGATGCAGCTTGACACTCACCAATAATAATAATAGCGCCTCTCCTAACGCCACACCCCCGGCCAGACCATCTTGACCATCAATCATATTCATTGCATTGATGTTAGCCAAAACCACAATTACCGTTATTGGAATAGCCCACAAACCAATTTTAAGATCGCCCAAAAAGAATAAATTACCAAGGTTAGACAGAATCACATTTCCCCAAATGATCATCAACAAGGCTGCAAATAATTGTCCAAATAATCGCAGCTTTGAACTTAGATCACTAAAATCGTCCACGACTCCCATTAAAACAAGGATGCTGCTTCCCGCTAACATCCCTCGATAAGGCAACAATGAAGTCGAGAGCGTTAATAACGCAAAGCAAAAAGAAAAGAACATCGAGATTCCGCCAATCAATGGAACTTCTCTTCCATGCCATTTTCGGTCATTAGGACGGTCAACAAAACCAATGCGTATTGCCAAAGGGCGCAATAACCAAATGCAAAATAAAGAGGCTACAAACGCGATAAGGCCGCTTTTAATAAGTTCCATAAAAAGTCACATCATGCAGTTCTCAATTTGATTAATGTCATGAACGGAAAAATGATAACAGGCAGGAGAAAGATTGTTCAAGCGTGAAGTAGAATTCAAAAGAAAGAAATCTCTGGCGCTGGCGCCAAAGACAAGAGCGACGGGCTTCCAAAATTTTCTTCTCCCCTCTCCTGCTTTCGGGAGAGGGTTATCCTTCACTCTACGGATTAACCACTAAGCAATGAGGATTGTTTCTTATAAGACAAGCAACGGTTTTTTGGCTGATGCCGGATACCGACGAAAATACCTCTATTGATTTAAAATTCCCTTCTTTTTCCCATAGACGATGATGGCTTTAGCTTTTTTAACACCAATGCCTTTAAACGTAGTTAATATAGTGGCATCGGCCGTGTTAGTATCGACAGGTCCTGTTTTTACATACTAACTGCTGCCATGCCTATGCAGTTTACTTTTAATCACTTCAGAAGCAAGTTTGGCCTGTGCTGAAGAAGCAACGCTAGCTATCAATACCGCTGAAATTAATTGAATTATTTTTTTCATAAAAATCTCCTTGAACAGTTCAAACATCAACAGTGTATGTCAATGTGAAAAGAGCACAATATCGGGATAATTTTTATTGGCACTAGAAATTTTCAACAGGTCTTAATATCTTTATCAATAGCCTCTAATGTCTTTAAAGGATCTGTGGATTGCGTGATGGGCCTGCCAATTACTAAATAATCACTGCCAGCTTGGATAGCCGCTCGTGGGGTCATTATACGTTTTTGATCACCTTTTTCATCGGTTTCTAAACGAATGCCAGGAGTAACTAACAAAAAATTTCTATCGATTTGTTTACGCAACAGTGCCACCTCTTGAGCTGAACAAACCACCCCATCCAACCCAGAGCTTTTGGCAAGGGTTGCCATACGGCAAACGATATCAGGAATCTTCTCTTGTATCCCTAATGTTTTTAAATCACTACCGTCTAGGCTTGTTAAAATAGTGACCCCAATTAATAAAGGTTTTTCCTTTAAAGTAATCGATTGCAACACATTCACAACCGTTTCCATCATTGTACGTCCACCGGATATGTGAATATTCATCATCCACACGCCAAGCTCTGCGACCGCTCGGCAAGCGCCTGCCACCGTTTGTGGAGTATCATAAAATTTCAAATCGAGAAAAATGCGATAGCCTTTCTGCATTAATTCCTCGGCAAATGCCGGCCCGTAACGTGTAAATAGAATACTGCCGATTTTAAGGTGACATAACTCAGGGGTTAATGGGTTTATTTGTGCTCGCGCTTGCTCCACCGTACCAGTATCGATGGCCACAATAACTGTTGGGTCTGGTTTTTCCATCATTCAATTACCTTCTAAACCTTGAATGGGTCTCACGGTATTCCAATGTTGACAACTGGGACAGAGCCAGTACAACATCTTTCCCGAAAATCCGCAATGAGAACAACGATAGATAGGTTTATTTTCCAATAATTTTTTCATGAAATTTTGCAAAATTAATAATTTATCTTGCGTATCGCCGCTGGAATTAAGTAAATATAATCCTACTAAATGCGTTAAACCGCGCAAGGATGGCTGGCGCTGAATTTGTTGCGCGATAAATTCTATAGCCGCTTTTTCTCCGTGCCGATGTTGTAAATGATCCGAAATGGCCAATACCAATGAAATTCTTGGGTAACGCATGAGACAGTCTTCAAGATAAGCCACTAATTTATTTTCTTCTCCAAGCCGCTGATAACAATTGACTAATAGGGTTACGGCTTCCGAAATATAATCAGGATCTTGTTCAACGACTCGTTTATAACAGCAAATAGCCTCTCGATAGTGCGCATTTTCGCTTTCTAGGCGCGCTTGAATAAGGCTTGCACGCACACAATTCGAATCGATGGCTTTAGCCCGTTTTAAACATTGCACCGCTTGGGAAGTCCGCCCTATATCAATCATTTGCTCGGCCAGCTCACAATGGTATTGTGCAATAATAGCGTTAACTGGTTCGCCACATACAAGTAATTTTTGGGCCGTTTCAATGGCCTTTTGCCAGTCTTTTTCTTTCTGATAGATGTGCAACAAAAAGCGCAAACTGCCTTGATTTTCTTCACCCATCTCTACTAACTCGATAAACAACCGTTCAGCACGGTCAAGCACACCGGCGCGCAAATAATCCTGAGCTAATTCCGATAAAGCGTGAAAATGATGTTCTTTGGCTAATTGAGGCCGAGCTATCAAGTTTTGGTGTACACGAATAGCACGCTCTACTTCGCCCCGCCGACGAAAGAGACTACCCAGTGCTAAATGCGTTTCTACTGTGTCTGTATCGACTTCAAGCAATTTAATAAAAACATCAAGGGCTTTGTCAGGCTGTTCGTTAATTAAATAATTCAAACCTTTAAAATAATCTTGGCGTAAAGTGGGCAACAATTTAGTATCGTTTTTAAATGATACGCGTCGCGCTGCAAGCCATCCGCCGGCAGCTGCTATTGGCAAAAGCAAAAATAACGCTTGCACTATCATCAATGAACATCCTTGATGGGGATCGTTGGTAAATTTCGCAGTTCGGCTTCGATTTGTTTTATTTTGGATTTAAGATGACGGGTGATGTGCTTACTCTTAATTAAGGCCGGTAGTACCGCTAAAATACCTAAAATTGCGCCGATCAATAATGTTATTAAAATTAGCAATGGCAATTGGACTGTTTTTATATCCAAATAATAATTGAGTGCTACTTTTTGAGGATTCAACGCGGCAAAGGTGATCCCCAAGAGAATAATAAAAGTCCAGAAGAGATATAAAATATATCGCATGGCCGTCCCTTATTAGTGGTTATGAGTAATAATTTAGTTTGCACTAAGGAAGGAAAGTATTATAAATCTTCAGCGCCACCCTTCCACTATGGCCCTCCCCCTTTGCGCGAGAGGCTAGGAGATAGCAAAAAAATACCTGCGCCTAGCGGGTATTTTTTACTATTCGTCTTTACTCTGGATTTTCTCCTTGAGTAAGTCGCCTAACGTGGTTTTCGTTGGCACGTCGGATACAGTGCGGGTTCCCTTTTCCGAGCGATCTTCTACAGCTTTATGCGAGATATTGATAAGTCGATTCTTACGATCAACGTTAACAATTTTAACAGCCACTTCGTCACCCACGTTCAGCTCTTGTGTTAAATCTTTTACGTGGTCATAAGTGTAATCTGCTAACCGCATTTGACCCAATACCTGATCCGAAAGCTCTAAGACGGCCTGTTTGCTTTCCACTTCCTTAACTTTAGCCTGAATCACAGCGTCTTTGTCATAACTTTCTACGAATTCCATGAAAGGATCATCTTCCAGTTGTTTGATCCCCAAAGAAATTCGTTCACGTTCTGGGTCAATTGCCAGAATAACGGCTTGCACTTCATCGCCTTTCTTATAGTTACGAATGGCTTCTTCACCACTTTCTGTCCACGAGATATCGGACAAGTGGACAAGTCCATCGATATCACCTTCTAATCCGATGAACATTCCAAAGTCGGTGATTGATCGAACTTTGCACGTAATTTTCTCACCTTTTTCGTGTTTTTCTGCAAATTCTTGCCATGGGTTCTGCTTGCATTGTTTGATGCCTAAAGATATACGACGGCGTTCCTCGTCAATTTCAAGGACCATCACCTCAACCTCTTCACCTGACTGGACTACCTTACTGGGGTGGATATTTTTTTTTGTCCAATCCAATTCAGAAGTGTGGACCAATCCTTCAATGCCTTCTTCCAATTTAACGAAGCAGCCATAATCCGTAATATTGGTCACTTTTCCAAATACACGAGAATTGACGGGGTAACGACGTTCAATCTTCGCCCACGGATCGTCGGCCAATTGTTTCATTCCTAAAGAAACACGCTTTTTATCACGGTCGAATTTGAGGACTTTAACGTGTACTTCGTCCCCAACATTAAGAAGATCGCTCGGGTGTTTGACACGCCCCCAAGCCATATCAGTGATGTGCAATAGACCGTCTACTCCACCTAAATCAACGAAAGCCCCGTAATCGGTGATGTTTTTGATCACCCCTTTAATTTCTTGGCCTTCTTGCAATTCTTCAAGACGCGCTTGACGTTCTGCGCTGGTTTCCGCTTCCATTACGGCACGGCGCGAAACCACTACGTTATTTCGGCGTTGATCCATCTTAATGATTTTAAAATCGATTTTTTTATCTTCTAAATAGCCCGGATCGCGAACAGGTTTTACATCCACCAACGACCCCGGCAAAAAAGCGCGAACGGAGTTTAAATCCACGGTAAAACCACCTTTTACACGCTCAATAATGACCCCTTTCACCATCTCACCCGCTTTGTAAGCCTTTTCGAGCTCGCTCCACGCTTTAGCGCGTCGCGCTTTTTCACGCGAGAGACGGGTTTCACCAAAACCATTATCGGAAGCCTCGATGACAACAAAAAATTCATCACCTACGTGGGGTTCTTCATTACGAAATTCGGAAACGGGAATAATCCCCTCGGATTTAAGTCCGGCATTGACAATGACGCGGTCGGGACGGACTTCAACAACAGTAGCTTTGACCAAGGCCCCAGGACGTAAGTCGGTTTCCGTTAAGCTTTTTTCAAATAATTCAGCAAAGGTTTCACTCATGTAGTTAGACACATTAGGTTAAAAACCATATCAATAAAGATACGGGTTAAGGTCTGTTTGTACTTCCTTATCTGCTATCGCAAATAAGACCTATTTTCCATTGGCTACGTTGGCCAATCCGCGCTGTCGGACATGCTTCATGACCGTCGCGAAAACTGCTTCGATACTTAAATAAGTTGTATCGATAATTACAGCATCTTCTGCAGGCTTCGTTGGAGAAATAGAGCGAGTAACATCACGACGATCGCGCTCCTCCAAATCTTCCTGGATGTCGGGGAGCCTAACATTAATCCCCCGGTCTTGCAACTCCTTACAACGCCTATAGGCCCGTTGCTGTGAGTCTGCATCAAAATAAAATTTTAAGACAGCATCAGGAAAAACTACCGTTCCCATATCCCGACCATCGGCTACCAAGCCAGGACGCTGACGAAAATCACGTTGGTACTGGAGAACCGCCTCGCGCACGATAGATAAAGCAGAAGTCCTAGAAGCTAATGCGCCACACTCCTCAGGGCGGATCGCTAAAGTAATATCGTGACCATCGCAACTTATTTTGGCCTTTTTACCCAATATCCGATTTTCAATGCTAATCTGAACCCGTTTTAAAAGGCGTGCCAACCCGGCGGAATCCTCCAGCGGAACTTTGTAATGCGCCATTGCCCACGCGACGGCACGATAAATAATTCCACTATCCAAGAGATACCAGTTCAACGTTTGGGCGACTCGCAAAGCAATCGTCCCTTTACCAGAACCTGAGGGTCCATCAATGGTAATAACAGGTGCTGGTTTTTGTCGAGCGTTCATTTAAAAACCACCTCTCTCCCTTACGCCTTTAACATTCATTCCTATCTCGTTTGCTAACTTAACAAAATTGGGAAACGATGTCTTTACGTTATCAGAATTGCGAATTTTGACAGGGCCTTTCCCAAGGTCCCCGCAACCGCAAATGCCATCGCAATGTGGTGGTCATCGTAACTATTAACCTCCCCACCTTCCAGCGTTCCTCCTTTGATAATCACACCATCTGGTAAAGACTCTGCTGCTATACCCAATTTTTGTAACCCATCTACCATCACCGCGATACGGTCGGTTTCTTTGACTCGTAACTCGGCGGCGCCACGTAAGACCGTTTTCCCGTGAGCGACCGCCGCAGCAATAAACAAAACAGGAAATTCATCGATGGTTAATGGCACTTCATCTGGCGGGATATCAATACCTTTTAACCTTGCGTGTCGCATTGTGATATCCCCTATTGGTTCCTCGTTTTTTTTTTTGGTTTTTGGTGTAATAAGTAACTTTAATATCTGCACCCATCATTTTTAATAAATTAATCACACCTAATCGTGTTGGGTTAAGGCCCACCCGGCATAAGCGAATAGTAGAGTCCGGTGTGATCGTGGCCACCACTATAAAAAAAGCGGCGGATGAAATATCACCTGGTATCAAGATATCGTTAGCCTTTAACTTTCCGCCACCACTAACACAAATACTCTGCTTGTCTTTTTGTAGAGTGTAATGAAAATGTTTCAGTAATCGTTCGGTGTGATCGCGCGAAGGGGCGGGTTCTGTAATGCATGTTTTTCCCTCTGCATACAATCCCGCTAATAACAAGCAGGATTTCACCTGTGCGCTTGCCATAGGAAGCTGATAGTGAATTCCAGTTAGCCGTGGATTTCCATAAATTTTTAGTGGGGGGACGTCACCTGTTGAGTCGATTTTTGCACCCATTAAAGTCAAAGGATCAATGATGCGTTCCATCGGACGGCGCTGTAAAGACGAATCTCCTGTCAATACAGCATTAAAAGGTTGTCCGGTTAGCAGCCCGGACAATAAGCGAATAGCTGTTCCCGAGTTAGCGCAATCTAAAACTTCGGGCGGCGCTTGGAGACCTGTCATGCCAACCTCTTCAATCACTAAAGTATTTTCATCTTCAATAACCTGAATAGAAGCGCCCATTTGTTGAAGAGCACTCACCATTGCCAGGTTATCAGCCCCCATTAAAAAACCCTCAACTTGTGTTTGCCCTTCCGAAATAGCCGCCAATAGCACAGCGCGGTGTGAAATGGATTTATCGCCGCCGGGCACACAAACTTCACCGCTTAAGCCTTGTGAAGGAATAGTTTGATAATCCATCTAATTTAACCGTGCCGCTTTTCGAATTGGCCCATAAAATTAATCAATGCATCAACGCCTTCTTCTGGCATGGCATTGTAAATACTAGCGCGCATGCCGCCTAAAAGACGATGACCTTTTAAATTAGCCAATCCATTTTCCGTTGCTTCTTTTAAAAAGAGCAAATTCAATCTTTCATCAGCTAATCTAAAAATAACGTTCATTCGTGAACGGTAAGTGGGATTAATAGGATTGTCAAAAAAATTACTCTTATCAATAAATTCATAGAGCTTAGAGGCTTTTCGTTGATTGCGCTCCGCTAACACCGCTACACCGCCTTGGTTTTTTATCCATTTAAAAATAAGGCCGGCTAGATACCAGGCAAATGTTGGCGGTGTATTTGTGAAAGAACGTTCTTTCGCGTGTAAAGCATATTGTAAATAGCTTGGCGTTGTCGGAAGAGGCGATCGTTTTAATAAGTCGTCATGGACGATAACAATGGTTAACCCTGCCAGACCCATGTTTTTTTGGGCGCAAGCAAAAATCAAACCGTAACGAGAAACATCAAACGGTCGAGATAACAAATTGGATGACATGTCGCACACCAACGTTAAATCGGTGTCAGGAATAAAAGGAAATTCAATGCCATTTACCGTTTCATTATCGACATAATAGAAATAAGCAGCTTCATTAGGCATATACCATGTCGCTTGATCAGGTATGCCTGTGTAATTGAGTTCTTTCGCAGTCGTCGCCAAGTAGGGGTCGCAATAATTTTTTGCTTCTCGGGTTGCGAGATTCGACCAAACACCCGAATCAATATAAACCGCTTTTTTATGATTAGCCAGCAAGTTCATCGGCACCATAGCGAATTGCAATCGGGAGCCCCCTTGTAAAAAAAGGATGTGATAGGATGCAGGAATAGCCAGCAATTCCCGCAAATCGCGCTCGGCTTTCTCAGCGACTCCAATAAACTCTTCACCACGATGGGAAACTTCCGCAATAGAGATGCCAATGCCATGCCAATCCAATAATTCATCACGCACAGTAAACAAAACTTCTTCGGGAATAGCTGCTGGACCAGCTGAAAAATTGTGTACGCGAGACATAAAAATCCTTCTGGTAAAAATTTAAGCCCCCTCCCAAGCTCCTCCCCTGCAAGCGGAGAGGGTTAGAGAAAGGGTTCTTTAATCAATTCTGACGAAATCGCTTCCATACCCACTAATGACTCATCTTGTGAAAGTTGAATCAATCGCACGCCTTGGGTATTGCGCCCCATTTGCGAAATTTCGTTCACACGGGTTCGCACTAACGTTCCTTTATCACTAATGAGCAATACATCGTCGTCATCAAACACCTGCGCAGCGGAAACCACCTTTCCATTACGGAAGTTAATCCGTATCGCCATCACGCCCTGCCCGCCTCGACCGGTAGAGCGATAATCATCCAATGCAGTACGCTGACCGTAACCGTGCACGGTGGCCGTCAATATATTCCCTTTAGGTTTTACAACAATTAACGCAATAACATTTTGTTTGGCTTTTAGTCCAATGCCACGAACGCCTCGTGCTGAACGACCCATTTCGCGGACTTCCTTTTCGTGAAAACGAATGGCTTTTCCGGCGTCGGTCACCAACATAATTTCTTTTTTTCCATCGGTAATGTCAACACCCACTAAACGATCGCCTTCATTTAGGGCCAAAGCAATTTTACCTTTCATACGCGGTTGTGAAAATTCAGCCAGAGATACTTTTTTAACGGCCCCTTGCGCGGTGGCCATAAAAACGAAATGTGATCCGTCATATTCGCGTATTGGCAAAATAGCAGAGATTTGTTCGTCTTTAACGAGAGGCAATAAATTAACGATCGGTCGCCCGCGCGCTACACGGCTGCCTTGCGGCACTTGATAAACCTTAAGCCAATAAACTTTTCCCTGAGTTGAAAAGCATAAAATCGTATCGTGGCTATTGGCCACTAAAATATTTTTTACAAAATCCTGTTCTTTTACAGCAGCAGCCAATTTACCGCGACCACCGCGATGTTGCGCTTGATAACTGCTCAACGATTGCGATTTGATATAGCCTTCATAGGATAAGGTTACAACCATGTGTTCTTCAGGGATTAAATCTTCATGTGTTAAGTCAGAATGATCATCAATAATTACAGTGCGCCGCTCATCACCGAATTGTTCTTTTACAGCGATCAATTCCTCTCGAATTACCTCATGTAACTTATCAGACTCAGAAACGATTGCAATTAATTCTTCGATTTTGTCGATAATCGCTATGTATTCCTCTCGGATTTTATCGGTTTCAAGGCCGGTCAAACGATGTAATCGCAAATCCAAAATCGCTTGCGCTTGTGCGGGAGATAGGTAATAACCCTCTTTTCGCAGTCCAAATTCTGCTGCTAAATCATCAGGCCGAGCTCGATCTCTGCCGGCTTTTTTCAAAAAATCAACAACGGCTCCCGACTCCCAAGCTTGCGCTAATAAATTTTCTTTGGCAATGGCTGGAGTTTTCGCCTTTTTAATGAGTACAATCACTTCGTCAATGTTGACTAACGCAACACCTAATCCTTCTAAAATATGTGCTCTTTCTCGTGCTTTTCGCAATTCAAAAAGGGTCCTTCGAGTCACTACTTCGCGGCGGTGCTGCAAAAAAGCGCTTAATAATTGTTTTAAATTTAAAACACGCGGTTGACCGTTATCCAGCGCCACCATATTAATTCCAAACACGGTTTGAAGTTGCGTTTGCGCATATAAATTGTTGAGCACAATTTCGGCGTTATCTCCCCGGCCAACCTCGATTACCATGCGCATACCGCATTTATCGGATTCATCCCGTAACCCCGAAATACCTTCAATGCGTTTTTCACGAACTAACTCACCGATTTTTTCTAATAAACGCGCTTTGTTAACTTGATAAGGTAACTCGTGCACAATAATCAGCGATCGTCCGCTTTTTGTGGTTTCAATTTCGGTTTTCGCACGCACATAAATTCGACCGCGCCCAGTTTTATAGGCTTGGACAATACCGTTACGGCCATTGATGATGCCTGCCGTTGGAAAATCCGGAGCAGGAACATGGCGCATTAATTCTTCGACATTTAAGTCAGGATTTTCAATTAATGCCAAACTCGCATTGATAATTTCATTTAAATTATGAGGAGGAATATTAGTAGCCATTCCCACTGCAATACCGGAAGCCCCGTTAATCAGCAGATTTGGAACTCGCGTCGGGAGGACCGCGGGGGCCATTTCCGTTTCATCGTAATTGGGGGCAAAATCGACCGTTTCCTTATCAAGGTCGGCCATCAAAGCATGTGCAAAGCGGGATAATCGAATCTCGGTGTAACGCATGGCTGCCGGCGCATCACCATCTACAGAACCAAAGTTTCCTTGACCATCGATCAGCAAATACCGCAAGCTAAAAGGCTGGGCCATCCGAACAATCGTGTCATAAACAGCAACATCACCATGCGGATGGTATTTACCAATTACATCCCCGACAATCCGGGCGGATTTTTTATTCGGCTTATTCCAATCATTGCCTAATTCACTCATGGCGTATAGCACACGCCGGTGCACTGGTTTTAGCCCGTCACGCACATCGGGCAGCGCGCGCCCTACAATAACACTCATCGCATAATCGAGATACGATTGCTTGAGTTCTTCTTCAATGGTAATTGGAATAATTTCGTGCGCCGCCCCCCCCATGACCAACTTCCTCTATTTTAATCATTAAAACAATGAATTACTGATTTAATTAAGATCGAATATTATATCATATTGAAGACAAGGATGGGAGCTCCCGTCTTACCCAATGCAAGACAAGGGCCCCCCCCGACCAGCTATTGGATTCTACCGCAAGGTGAGGCTGAAACTGAGTTAAGGTTTGGCTCTTAGGGGCGGTCGTTCATTATTAAGCAATGGTGTCAGCAAAAATGAATGGCAAAGACTTATCGAGCCCAGAAGAGATTAAATCATTTCTTAAGCTTCTGAAAACTTAGATTGAGGGTTTTAAAATCTGATCGTTATGATTGGATTACTGACGTACTAAAACGCGCACAGGCTATGTGTTGCTCAAACGGAAAGTCAAGAGAGTAGTATTTAATTACATGAAGTGAAGCGGAATACAGGAATCGCACACTATTTCCCCGTATTTCGCTTCGCTTTATACGGGCTACTTGCTATTCCTTATCTCTATTATTTAAAAAATCTTACCAACCAAAACAAGGAACATTAAAAAAGTACCCCTTGCTTAAGCTTTGCCTGATTGCCGTGCCCGCCGCTAGACTCCAAGCTAGGCTTTCCATTAATATGCCTGTTTATCTGAAACAGAGGGTTTTTATGGAAAATGTTAATCTGCTTATTAATGCGCGCTGGCTTCTTCCCATCGCTCCAGCTAATCAAATTCTAGAAAATTTCGCAGTAGCTGTGCGCGATGAATACATTGTTGATCTTCTTCCGCAGGCTGAAGCTAACAAAAAATACACAGCCGATCAGCGTCTCGAACTTAACGATCATGTTGTCCTACCGGGATTGGTTAATGCTCATACCCACACTCCGATGAACCTCTTTCGGGGTTTGGCTGACGATTTGCAATTGCTGGATTGGTTGCAAAACCACATCTGGCCGGCTGAAAAAGCCCTTATTAATGCTGAATCCGTTCGGGCTGGGGCGCAGCTTGCTATTGCTGAAATGTTACGCGGTGGTACGACTTGTTTCAACGATCATTATTTTTTCTACGATACGATCGCCAAAGCCGCCAGTGAAGCTGGTATGCGGGCGCTTATCGGAGTCGTAATAATGAGCGTTCCCACGGAATGGGCCAGTGACGAAAAAGCTTATTTAGCGCGCGCCGAAGAAACATTGGAAAAAGCAGAAAATCATTCGCTGATCACCTGGGCGCTTGCCCCTCATGCCCCTTATACGGTCAGTGACACCGCCTTTAAGGAAATTAAAAAATTAGCTGAATACTACGACCTACCCATTCATATACACCTTCATGAAACGAAGCTAGAGATTGAACAAGGCTTAAAAACCTATGGAAAAAGACCGCTCGCCCATTTACACGATTTAGGGTTGCTGTCACAACGGCTTATAGCTGTGCATATGACGCAGTTAACTTCGGAAGAAATTAAATTAGTTGCAGATACTCAAACGAATATCGTTCACTGTCCCGAATCTAATTTAAAATTGAGTAGCGGCATTGCCCCTATTGCAAAATTGGTAAATGCCGGCGTTAACGTAGCGATTGGCACTGACGGTGCGGCGAGCAATAACGACCTCGATTTATTCGGTGAAATGCGAACGGCTTCTTTCACGGCAAAAATTTCCGGCCTCGACCCCACGCACTTACCTGCCCCTGAAATGTTGAAAATGGCGACGCTCAATGGCGCCAAAGCGCTGGGGCTAGAAGATAAAATCGGTTCACTCGAGCCAAGAAAATTTGCCGATATCATTGCGGTGGATTTAAGTTCTTTTCTCACCCAACCTGTTTCTAATCCGCTTTCTCATTTGGTATACGCCATTAACCGTCTGCAAGTGAGCGATGTGTGGGTCGCTGGCAAACAATTGCTCAAAAAAGGGGGGTTTACCCAACTTGATACTGAACAAATTGTCAAAGACAGTTTAGAATGGGCAAAAAAAGCGTTGCCTTTCAAAGCAGAAAACAGGCTTGCAGAAACGAATGCCATTACCTAAGAAAGTCACCCTCGTCGAGGTGGGTCCTCGCGATGGGCTTCAAAATGAGCCTCAGAATGTGCCCACACATTTAAAGATTGAATTCATCAATCAGCTTTCGCAATCCGGCTTATCCGTTATTGAAACCACCAGTTTTGTATCGCCGAAATGGGTTCCGCAAATGGCTGACCATCGAGAAGTCATGGAAGGCATTACACGCAATCCTTCGGTTCGATATACTGCTTTAGTCCCTAACGAACAGGGTTTCGACGATGCGCTTGACGCTCATATTTCTGAAGTGTCGGTGTTTACGGCCGCTTCAGAAATCTTTTCTCAAAAAAATACGAACTGTTCGATTGAAGAGAGCCTAAACCGAATTGCACGAGTGATTGAACGTGCAAAAAAAAAATAATTTGGCCGTTCGCGGTTATGTATCTTGCGTGTTAGGTTGCCCTTATGAAGGTGAAATTGCGCCCCACCACGTGCTGACGGTTGCTGAAAGGTTGATTAACCTTGGTTGTTATCAGATTTCGTTGGGCGATACGATTGGAATTGGCACACCACTCAAAGCCCAGCAATTGATCGACGTTATTTCAAGCAAAATTCCGATTGAAAAAATTGCGGTACATTTTCATGATACTTACGCTCAGGCACTAACCAATATTTACGTTAGTCTAGAAAAGGGCGTTTCAACGATTGACAGCGCCGTCGCGGGTTTAGGAGGTTGTCCTTATGCCCCTGGAGCCGGGGGTAACGTGACAACCGAGGATGTTGTTTATTTATTGAATGGCATGAAGATTGAATGCGGCGTTGATTTAAAACAGCTAACGAGAGCAGGTCGATTGATTTGCGATTATTTAGGGCGTCCCTCTCGCTCAAAAGTGGCGATTGCGTTAGCAAGTCGATATCAAAACTTCTCAACAAAGAGACAACCGGATTAGGGTGACGCTGGATTAAAAAACCAACTTTTTACTACATGCTAAATTCCAGGCAGTAGAGACAATAGAATAATGGACAATACGATCAACAAAATATACTCACCCACATCTGGAATCAAATAGCCAAAATAATAACCCACTAATGTTACTCCGCCGCCCCCCCCAAACAAAAGCACGAACGACATTGAAGATGATATAACGATAATATTCCATCCACGTCATACCGGCGACAGCCGGGACAAAGGTACAAACCACTGGAATCAAACGGCCGAGGATTAATGATTTTTGGCCGTGTTTATCATAGAACTTTTTCGCGTGAATGAGATCACTCTTCTTAAACCAAATGGAATCGGGCCGCCTCAACAACCACCCGCCGAGCTTTTCACCCAACCAATAAGCTAAAAAATAACCTAAAATAGCAACCGCAATGGCAGTCGGCACTAAAATTCAAATTTTGAAAACGCCCTGGGCAGCTAACAAACCCACCGAAAATAACAAGCTATCACCGGGTAAAAAAGCAAACAAAAATCCCACTTTCTAAAAAAACAACGAGTAAAATTCCAAAATAACCGATAGCCGTAACTAGATGAATCAAATCAATGTTGAGCATCTTAATTCCTTAACGTCGAGAAACTGTTCCTCCCCCACTTTCGCGGGAATAACGAAAGGCTCATTCTTTAACTTCCAAAAGCCCCTTTCGTATATGCTGGATTTTATCGCGAACGGCAGCCGCCTCTTCAAATTCCAAGTTTCTTGCGTGATGATACATTCGCTCTTCCAATTTATGCAACTCTTTTGCCAATTGTTTCGGCGTCATGGCAATATATTTCTTTTCTTCTTCGGCTATCAATTGCGCTTGATTAACGAAACGCCCTCTTTCGGTGTAAGTACGAGCGCCTTCGATAATTTCGGTGACGGCTTTTTGGATACTTTTCGGCGTAATATGGTGCTTTTCATTATATGCGCTTTGCGCTATTCGTCTTCTTTCAGCTTCTCCCATCGCTCGTTTCATGGAATCCGTAATCCGGTCCGCATATAAAATAGCTTTACCATGCACATTTCGGGCTGCTCGCCCCATCGTTTGAATCAGCGATCGCTCGGACCGTAAAAACCCTTCTTTGTCAGCGTCTAAAATAGCCACTAAAGAAACTTCCGGAATATCCAACCCTTCACGCAATAAATTAATTCCGACAAGCACATCAAAAACGCCCAAGCGTAAATCACGAATAATTTCTACCCGTTCCACGGTATCAATATCCGAATGCAAGTAACGAACACGAACGTTATGCTCCGTAAAATATTCAGTGAGGTCTTCCGCCATTCGTTTGGTCAATGTCGTTACTAAAACCCGTTCATTCTCCGCCGCTCGTTTTTTAATTTCTGAGAGCAA
The DNA here is from genome assembly GCF_907164965.1 of Coxiella endosymbiont of Ornithodoros maritimus. GTDB lineage: Bacteria > Pseudomonadota > Gammaproteobacteria > Coxiellales > Coxiellaceae > Coxiella. The sequence goes on along the minus strand of NZ_CAJRAM010000026.1, from coordinate 6,591 downwards.
ATCATCAACCTGAGTGGCAACGGGTCGGACTTCTATTTCAGGATCAATTAGGCCCGTGGGTCTTACTAACAACTCCACAACTTGATCGCTTTGTTTTTCCTCATAAGGTCCCGGCGTTGCCGAAATAAAAATGGTTTGCGGCGCTAGCTTTTCAAACTCATCAAAACGAAGCGGCCGATTGTCCAATGCAGAAGGGAGGCGAAACCCATATTCTACTAAGATTTCTTTACGCGCTCGGTCACCACGATACATGCCACCGAGCTGCGGAATTGTCACGTGCGACTCATCGATAATCAACAAAGCATCTTTAGGCAAATAATCGATTAAAGTGGGCGGCGGCTCCCCTTCGTTTCGACCGGACAAATAACGAGAATAATTTTCAATACCGCTGCAATAACCCAACTCTAAAATCATTTCCATATCAAATTTAGTTCGTTGTTCTAAACGCTGACGCTCTACTAATTTATTGGCTTTTTCTAATTGGGATAATCGCTCTTTTAATTCTATTTTAATTTGGTCAAGTGTAGATAAGAGTTTTTCTCGTGGCGTGACATAATGGGTTTTGGGATAAACCGTTATTCGCGGGACATATCTTAGCATTTCCCCTGTCAGCGGGTCAAAATAACTGAGATTTTCCACTTCGTCGTCAAACAATTCCACGCGCACAGCTTCACGTTCGGAATCTGCAGGATAAATGTCAATAATATCACCGTTCACGCGGTAGGTGGCACGTCGTAATTCAAGGTCGTTGCGGGTGTATTGCAACTCGGCCAAACGCTGCAAAATTTTCCGTTGATCAATTTGGTCACCGCGAGTTAAATGCAATAACATTTTCAAATACGAATCCGGATCCCCTAAACCGTAAATGGCTGAAACAGTGGCGATAATAATTGTATCATGGCGTTCCGTTATTGCTTTCGTTGCCGATAAACGCATTTGCTCAATGTGCTCGTTAATGGAAGCGTCTTTTTCGATATAAGTGTCTGAACTCGGAACATAGGCTTCGGGTTGATAATAATCATAATAAGAAACAAAATATCCCACCGCATTTTCAGGAAAAAACTCACGCATTTCAGCGTAAAATTGTGCGGCTAAAGTTTTATTCGGCTCCAAAATTAACATAGGTCGTTGAACTTTTTCGATGACATTCGCAATCGTAAAGGTTTTCCCTGATCCCGTAACCCCTAAAAGCGTTTGATAAGCCAAGCCATCTTCCAACCCGGCGACCAATTTTTCTATTGCTTGCGGCTGATCCCCACTGGGCTTGAATTTGGATATTAATTTAAACGCTTTTGACATTTCAGAAACCCTGCTTTCCCGATTGTTTACCGGTATATTTTCCGCTACTCTAGCACAGCAATCATAAGGAGCTTAGAAAAATGAATGATGTCTTATCCGTCCGAGCGAAACAACTTGAACCCTCAGTAACATTGGCTGTCTCCGATCTCGCACGCGAGCTTTTAAACAAGGGCTATGACGTGATCAGTCTCAGCGCAGGTGAACCGGATTTTGACACTCCGGACTTTATCAAACAGTCCGCCATTAAAGCAATTCAAGAAGGCTTTACCAAATACACCAATATAGACGGAACTCCCGCCCTAAAAGCGGCGATTGTCCATAAATTAAAGCGCGATAATCACTTAAACTACGAGCCTTCTGAAATACTGGTCAGCAGCGGAGCCAAACAATCGATCTATAACGCTCTGATGGGAACGCTAAATGCGGGGGATGAAGCCATCATTGCTGCCCCTTATTGGGTGAGTTATCCACCGATGGTAAAACTGGCGGAAGCAAAACCGATTATTATCTCAGCGACCATTAACCAAAATTTTAAACTCACCCCCGATCAGCTCTCCAAAGCGATTACTCCCCAATCGCGACTGCTGATTTTAAATAGCCCCAACAATCCTTCCGGGGTTGCTTATTCTGAAAATGAATTAAAAGCGTTAGCAGAGGTTTTAATGGAACATCCCCAAATTTTAATTCTTTCCGATGAGATTTATGAATATATTCTGTGGGGACAAAACCGTTTTGTAAATATCCTTAATGTTTGCCCGGAATTGCGCGATCGCACTATCATTATCAACGGCGCCTCCAAGGCTTATGCCATGACCGGATGGCGAATTGGTTATGCGGCTGCTCCTAAATCGATTATTCAAGCAATGAAAAAAATTCAATCTCAAAGTACTTCTTCTCCCAATTCGATTGCCCAAGTCGCTGCTACGACAGCGCTCGGCGCTCAGCGCAGTGATTTTGCTTACATGTATGAGGCTTATAAAACACGCCACAATTTGATGCTGAAAGCCCTTAATCAAATGAAAGGCGCTCACTGCACTCCGGCTGACGGCGCCTTTTACCTCTTCCCAGATGTTTCGGCTGCCATCCAACAGCTCGGATTAGAGAATGATATCAAGCTCGGAACGTACTTATTGGACAAAACGAAGGTTGCCGTCGTCCCCGGAAGCGCCTTTGGCTCACCCGGACACGTTCGCCTCTCTTGTGCAACCAGCACCGAAAAATTGCAAGAAGCCCTAGAGCAATTAGCGTCGGTACTGGATTATTAGTCGGTTGATTCTCTTCGGATTGCCCGGTAACATACGACTTCATTTCTACCTCGCTCCTCGGTAGCTCAGTCGGTAGAGCAGGTGACTGTTAATCACTTGGTCGGGGGTTCAAGTCCCTCCCGAGGAGCCATAAGTTTTAGCAGAATCCAATTTTTCCCCTTTACGAGGTGGCGACTCAAACGTTTGGAATTTGACATAATATACTCACTTCATTGCCCAATGTATTGCCAGATGCAATGCAATTTTACATCTAATGCCTTTTCGGCAGCCTTTCTGATTTCGCTTTTATCGCTTTAGAATGAAACCCGGCGCAATCGCATTCGTTCTAACTTCAAGGCCACAGTGCTTCGCTAAAAATTTAGTTAAATGATTAATGGCAACCTTCGCAACAGACGAGGGAAATAATTTGCCCGCCAGATGATCGCAAGCTCCATGATCTTCAGGGACTGGCAAGCCATTGGATGGCTGGTAAAGACCATCACTTCTTGGCATCTTGTTACTCATTCCTTATTTTTTTGAAACCAACTTCCGCCATCCGCGTTGTTTTTAGAGCAAACGTCAGACATGCTTTTATCAAATCGAGCCCGGGATACATTCAAATGCTAGTAACGCGTTAACCTAGCGTTATTACTTATTCAATCGATACAGCCCGTAACTGCATTCCCTTCAGAGTTAATAATCACCGCCATTCGACAGATGAGAGAAGAAAAAATGTCTACCTTAAAATTCACACCCTTTAATTTGAACTGGGAAACGAGATTATCTAAGTCGTCAACCTCAAAAGCAATACTTCGACCTGAACTAGTGCTTGGGCTTATTCCCTTAGCCAAAGTTGTTATCGCAAAACAACCGCCATCCGGTAAATCATATTCTACCCACTGCTCTTCTGAATATGCCCCCTCTTTTTTTAGGCCAAGTATTTCTTCGTAAAATTTCCTAATCCGGTTAATGTCTTCTACAGGATACATAGTAAATACTACTTTCTTCAGCACAAAAATCTCCTTCTTATTTGAGTGTGATTAAAAGTGGAGGTTTTCAACAAGTAACCTGTATGAACGCAGTGAAATACGGGGATGATAGACGAGATCATTATTTTCCCGTATTCTGCTTTGGTCTATACGTATATGGCCCCAGGGTTGTTGTCAACAATCAGTTTTGACGAAAAGAACGTATATGCGGCTTCACAGAGCCACCGCATGAATTAGCCTCATCAACCTCAGGTTTTACCTTACTCTCATCAGCCCTCATTGTTTCGAACTCGGTTGGTATGTCTTCCTTTTGTTAATTATTTTTTTAGACAATGATCCGCGCATTTTTATTCGCCAACTCCACACAAGCGCAATTCATTCCTCGGCGCCCAATTAGTGCTTTTAACCAAAGACTCTTTTTATCCGTTTTATTTTTTGCTGCGACAATAGCGCAGCCACCATGAATCAATAAGGTCCTTAACATCAAAATTGAATATCAATAAGGCATTAAGCTTTTCTTAATTTCCGCGCTTCCAACGTATGAGGATAATTTGTTTGTAGTAAGTGATTGCTCGCATCAGCCATTTTTAGCAAGCCGAGTGCTTGATAGGCATGCACCATAATCGCTAAAGCTTTCGCAACTTGAGGAGAACCTTGAAAATGCTGAACCACATAACTCCCTCGATTGGCTGCAGCCACATAAGCACGCCTTTTCATGTAAAATTCTGCAATCATAATTTCACGTTGAGCCATTAAATTGCGAATGTAACGCATACGAGTAAGTGCGTCGGGGATATAGCGGCTATGAGGAAAAACCTCAGCAAGAGTGGCAAATGAAGTGAATGATTGTTGCAAAGTACTAACGTCACGAGACGCCGGGCTCACCCCTGCTAACTTCTGCAACCACGATAAACCTAAATCAAAACCGATCACTCCGCGCATGTAATAGGCATAATCCACATTCCGACCCAGTGGGTAAAGCCGGATATAGCGATCGGCCGCCGCAATGGCTGAAGAAGTGTCGTTATTTTTATAATAAGCGTAAATAACATCAAGCTGCGCCTGTTCAGCATAGGGACCAAAGGGATAAATCGCATCTAGCGCTTCAAAATTTTTGACAGCCTCAGAATAATCTTTTTTTGCCAACGCACTTTCGCCGCTTGTAAATAATTCAGCTGACGTTTTTCCACGGTAGGCCTGATAAGGATCAACATCTTTTCTAACGCATCCCGACAATATTAATAGTAGCGTGGCAAGAAATAATATTTTTTTCATGAGTCCTTCTTCTCGGTTGAAAGCCGAACAAATGCGGCCATTATAAAACAAGTCACTTTAGAACTAAAGAATTGCCAGGTAGTATATCAGGACTGTGACAACCTGTTAAAATGTAACACCACTATGTGTGCTTCTAGCATCGAATTAAAAAAAACCATTCCCCCTGAGCTCGCCGGTGCTCGATTGGATCAAGTATTGGCAAAATTGTTTCCAGATTATTCTCGTTCACAACTGAAAAATTGGATTCGGGGTGGTCATGTCAAAGTAGATGGAATACAAAAAATGAAAGCCAGGGAAAAAGTGCGGGAAAACCAACTCATTGAAGTAGAAGCCCATTTAGAGCCTAATGAGTACTGGGTTCCACAACCGATCCCGTTAGATGTCATTTATGAAGACGAAGCTTTGCTGGTGATCAATAAGCCCATCGGCCTTATCGTTCACCCCGGTGCTGGTGTTCGAGATCAAACATTAATTAATGCTTTATTGCATTATGACCCGAGCTTAAGCATAGTACCCAGGGCCGGCATCATTCACCGCCTAGACAAAGATACCTCAGGCCTCCTTTTAATCGCTCGCACCTTAGCTTCGCATCATGCTTTAATAAAAGCCATGAAAGCCCGCCAAATCGTCCGAAAATATGTAGCGATTGTAAAGGGCGTTTTGATTTCTGGCCGAACGATCGAAGCCCCCGTTGGCCGCCACGCCATTCATCGCACGCGTATGGCGGTAGTCGAATCCGGTCGCCCGGCCATTACTCATTTTCGGATTATTAAACGCTATCGCGCGCACACATATATCCGAGCGCAACTCGAAACGGGACGGACTCATCAAATTAGAGTGCATATGGCACACATTCACCACCCTTTAGCAAGCGATCCCGTCTATGGCAATCACATCGGGATTCCCGTGCATTTGTCCGATCTGCTCCAAACTGCCTTGAAAACACTAAAGGGACAGGCACTTCACGCAGCAACTTTACAATTCTCTCATCCCGCCGACCAGCGTCCGATGACATGCCACGCACCTCTACCCCCAGATATAGCCAACCTGTTAGAATGCCTAGAAGATGATTATTCCCGATTGGCCCGCTCCTAAGCGCATTAAAGCAGTTACTACGACGCGTTCTGATGGCAATTTAGCCCTTTTACACGTCGGTGACAACGCTGCTCAAGTCCAACAAAATCGTCTTCGTTTAACCGAGAATCTCCAACTACCCTCTCCGCTCTCGTCTGGCTTAATCAAGTACATGGTTCCGCTGTCATTTCGCTACCTCTGTATTATAGGGCTCCCCCGATCGCCGGTTCCGGTTATGGCCGCCAACCCAATCGCGTTTGCGCCATCCTCACTGCTGATTGCTTACCTGTCTTAATCAGCGATAAAAATGCTCAAGAAATAGCCGCCGTCCATGCCGGCTGGCGCGGCTTAGCCACTGGCGTGCTTGACCAAGCCCTTACCTTCTTTCAGAGCGATCCTCAAGACTTATTAATGTGGCTCGGACCTGCCCCATCGGTCCAAAAGCTTTTGAAGTTGGCAACGAAGTTCGTCAGGCCTTTCTCGACCGTATGAGGCCGCCTTTGTTGCGCACAATAGCCGTTGGCTCGCCAACCTCTATCAACTCGCTAGCATTAATCTCAATCAGTTAAGCGTTTCCCACATTTATGGCGGAAAATTCTGTATCTATCAGGATAAAATACATTTTTATTCTTATCGCCGAGAAAAGGGGTTATGACTTTACATGACTCATCTTCTTCAAGTTCATCAGAAAAAACTTGGGTCATGTAAAG
>NZ_CAJRAM010000025.1 GCF_907164965.1 Coxiella endosymbiont of Ornithodoros maritimus | reverse complement strand
CCCATGAACCCGATACCAATGGTTCGCGCCTCCACACGCTTCTATCAACCACACAAGCCACCTTAAGGCCTTGCCACAGTGGACACATATTGAGCGCCTAACCCCTCTCGTGTGGATCACCTTACCCCACTCATCAATCCCACACAGTTGAAAAACCCCTTTTGCAATAAATACCAACACCAAGTATTTTAATATCTTTCATGGCCCTGCTCCTTTTTTTAAAAATAGAAACTCTATGTTGGCGCATTATAACGCCCTCTTTAAGGAGGGGCACTTTTCATTAGGTTACTTAGCCACTGGGCCCGCAAGGTGGTATAGAAAACCTACACTTCTAATCGCATCCTTCTTTCAGTACAACTTTGAGAATAATAAAAAATCTTTCAAATATCTACTATTCTATTCGATTCTGCCTGGCCACCAGAAAATCAAGGATTTGCATCTTTTGATTTCGAAGAGTCCTTAATCATGAGCCTATGGATGATACTTTTCAAAATTACAGAAGCTAGAAACCTCATTGGGTGAGCTCCTTGATTCACTTTCATCTCTCTCAATGCCTATCGTGGATTTATCCGATTATCGCAACACCAAGAACTTATTATTACGCTCAAATACGCTTCCAGGTAACTGAGACTGTAAATATTGGTCATGAGTGACAATAATGATCATTTTATCTTTTGAAATCTCATTTAAACACGCAATGACTGTATCTATATTTTGTTTATCTATCGCATTACTAGGCTCATCCATTAATAAACAAGAAAAATCCCTAACTAAGCCAGTCATAAGAAAAAATTTTTTCTGGGTTTCCAAAGACATTTTGAAAAAGGTTACTCCTAAATATTGCCTGATATTAAAGCGCTTTAATAAATCAGAAAGAAGAGGTTCTTCCTTCGATGACCTCTTAGCAGAGTTTACTATGTTTAAAAATTCTTGACCTGAAATAAACGGATACATCATTATTTTATCAGGAACATAACTACCATAATCTGAAAAATTTTTTAGAAAAGTCATTGAATAAAATTTCTCTTCTGTCTTTTTTTTCAATATCTGCGATCAGTTTAAGATCTCTAACGCATTGAAACTTGCTTTACATGAATTTAAAAAGGGAATGTTCAACGTTAACTTTTTATCCACGCTGATACCGCTGTAGGATTTTTATCAGAGGTCAGAAATGTGGCTAGTACGGACCCTTTTCCATAGGAAATAATCTCTGCATCAACTATCTTGAACTCATCGCAGTAAAGAGGGGCTATTTGCCAAAACCATGACGAAAACGCAAACCTTCATTTTTATCAGTACCGATATCCGAAACAGTGATAGATTCGTCGTTTATTTTTTTCTTTACCTTTTAATTTTGCTTCTTTCTGCTCTCTTTTCTATCAACAAATACTTACCTGCCGCTTCAATTGATGCGGCTGGGACAAGGGATGCCAAGTCTCTCCCGAGGAGCCCAAAGTGGGTTTTTCTCCAAATGCGGCTTTAGCTTAAGGGGACGGCTCTCCTTTTAATTCCCTGCTTAATTCTTCCTTTTCATAATCTGTTTTCTTACCTCTTAAATTTACAGAACCATAAGTTTCATTCTTTTGATCTTACTCTAAGAGCGGAATTTTGATACTCTCTTTCGGTTGTTTCGTGTTGAAGAAACAACACCAAAAGGCTTTTAAAATTTTATTTTCCGTTTTACTTTCGGTTTTTTTCTTTTCCTCTTTTGTGGGGGGTTGAGAGGTTGGTGCGTAGTCTTTTTTGTACTCTCGATCAGGAAATTCCCTCCTACGAACAGAGGTCCTTGTTTTTGCTGCGGCGGCTTTGGTTGCTCCTGTATATCCGGCTGAGTCTTAAGGTTTTGTACGGTTTGTATGATTGCCTCTGCATCCCCTTCCTCAATAGATAAATGTAACGTGTTTATAAATGTTTTTAAGTACTCGGGGCGAATTCGAGGCGTTCCTCCACGCGGTTTAAGCATTATACATTCATCCTCTTTTCCCTTACGGAATTTATGGCTGATTGAAAAATACACCTTTCCGTTTTCTAAGTATAAAACCTTTTTATATTCCTCAAATGAACGTTTTTCGATACTCGCCTATGCGTCTTCTTTCCATGATCGTGGCATCGCTCGTTTAATACTCTCATCGAGGATATCGTTTTCTGGTACCATCACCACAGTAAAATAACATACCTCTTTAGATTTATTACTAATTTCCTAAAGAAAACGATTAAATTTAATCATTCTATTTTTATCGGTTCCAAATTCACTTAAATTCATAATAATAAAATATTGTGCCATTTTATCTCCTATATTCTTTTCTCAACGTTGTAAATTAAGAAGCTTTCGCAACAGGTTAAATTGATATCATTACCCACAAATCACAGCCATTTTAGACTTCGTCATTTCCATGCAAACAGAGTGACGAAGTTTTATTTAAAAAAACAAAAGCGGCGCATAAATACAAACGCAATACGGCAAATACCTGGTGAAAGTCGTGGGTCGAGAAATAGCAAACGTTGTTGACAGCTTTACCTTGCTAGAATAAATCAAGAAATTTTCCGATCAAAGGTTCCGTAAAAGAACCGAATAAAGCGTCTCTGATATTAATTAGGACGAGCGAGCACAGAGGCGGTAAACCAAACAGAATTTGGCACTTTTCCAAACGTAAATCCTTGCGCAAAAGCGCCTGTGCCAAAACCAAATAGAAATAATGAGCTGCCTTCTAATCTAATCGACACCGGCAAATAAAGCGCGCAGACTAATCCTACCAAATAGAGTATTAAACAAATCCACATAATGGCAAAATGTTTATTGAAGTGGCTGGATAACCACCATAAAATAGGCGCTCCCACCGCTAACCTTAAAAATAAACTCGACGTTAACGAAGCCGATTCTGGCTTATTTAAATGAAATAATGTCTGTTCAAATGTCGTTCCCCACAGACTACCTAACACGACCAATGGCGAAAAGGCTAAACCGCTGTAAAACATTAATAACCAATTGTGTTTCAATTTTAAAAGTTGAATAACATCGCGTAGTTGTATCGTCGGTTCAGTAGATACAAAAGAATTCGAAGGATATTTATTTTTGACACAAGCATAAAAAAGCAGAGCCAATACTAAACCAAATCGCCGTTGTTTTTAAATAGCTAAACGTTGTAAATGAAACGCAAACGCCCATTAAACCTCGCGCTAATAAAGCAATCTTTAAGGCTTGAGCGTGAGCAAAGAAAATAGCACCCAGGCCACAAAAGCAATGGCCATCAACGTGAGCAAGCGCGGATTATAGCGATCCAGCAAAGGACTCACGAAAATCTTGGCAATTAAATAGGGGTAAAGAAATGATGTGGCCAAATTTCTTAAACCGACGCCGTTCAAATGAAATTGACGCGTCAACTCAGTTGTCATCACACTGAGCGAGACTTGCAAAACGTATCTATAAAATAAAAACAAATCGTATAAACTTAAAAACCCAGGCGTAATAGCGAGTGCTAGTGCTGGCTTTCCTAAATTCATTTTGTAAGCGCCATAGCTTTTCTTTCTCCTTTGGGTTTTGCTTACGCTCAATCATAAAGTGTCCCTGTTTCATGCACCGCAACACCCCTGCGTAACTGCAAATGTAGCACGGATAAAACCTCGGGGTACTGTGTTTGTCAGGGAGTTTGATCACAAAATGGCGTTAAAAAGTCTTTCTCGATTCATAGATTTAATCTAGGTACCCTTTCAGAATTTCAAAATGGATACTACGCAAATGATCCCCCTCACTGCACATACCTCCTAACCTGGGGCGTCATCGGGATTGGGCTTATCCCATTTGAGAGGTCCCCAACCCCAATTTTTGGAATAAAACTATTTGATTCTTGAAGTCTGAAAAATACTAGGTTCGCGTGATTTCAAATAATGAATGATAAAATAGGTACTTAGTGCATCAAGCAGGTGCTTTAAAGTATGTCCGCTGATCGTTTCATGAGGTTGGCGATAGATTTCATAATCGTGATGTTCGACAAAAGCGCCCATTGTATAACTGATAAGTGCAAGCTAAATATAAGTTCATTTGTTATAGGGTCGAGGGAATAAAATTAATATGAAGGGCATTGAAAGCAATGACAAAAGTTGCACGGCAACATAAAATCGCAAATCACTCTATCCGATAGATTGAGAATAAATCCAATAACCGACACCGCTGATGCCCCACAAATATTAATGGGAAAAGCACCCATAATCCGGCTCGTAAACTAATTCTTTCAGCAATCATAGCGGAAAATAAATTCATAAAACCAACGCTAATGCCGAGTCGATCCCAAAGTAACGTTTTATTCGTCGGGGCCAAATGATAATAAACAGAGCCAAAACCAAAAAAAAACAAGTCCAGCAAAAAAAGCAAATGTAAAATATTTTTTCTGCACGATTTAAAAAAGTTTGGGAATCCATTTTTTGCTTGAATACAATACAAACCGTAGCTGCCAATTAAAAAGAAAAAATATTTGACGTTACATTAAAAAAATTAGGAATTCGTGCAATTACTCTTTGATCTGCAAAATGGTGATACGGCGGGCCCTGGGGGATAGGATCATACCAAATAAAAAACACTGTGACGACTGGAATGGATAAAAGGAAAAGAAGGTATTTAAAATTTTTCATTATCCATTTTTTCGCAATTCAAATTCGTCATCCAGTTTTCTCCACGTATCTATATAATCCGGTGTAGGCAATTTCTGCTTCCTGTGCCATAGTGATGCCCATAAATCCTTACCGCCTAATTTCGGCCGCTCAATGCTGAGAAACATAACGTGCGTAATCCCAAGCAGAACCCGCAAAAAATGCACATAACGTCCAGCAAATTTACCCTGCTTATTCATGGAAAAACCAAATGCCGAAATTAAGGGATGAGAATATGGTCCAATGACAGGCGTATTAATAGGGACCAGTAATTGCGGTATGTTATGAGAGCCGCGCGCATCGCCGCTGATAAAATGTTATGTAATCGCGTGGCAGAAACAGAAACCACTTGTTCTTCAGGTTTATAACGTGAGTGAATGGATTCAACCGCATATCGATCAGGATTTTGGAACAACGCGGCAACATCCCAGGAGCATTCGGGAATAGAAAGCTGAATAATGCGATCCTCGTTTTCCCCTTTGTAATCCATATCAATCACAGTAAACACCGGGCCTAAATGTATTTTTGGATTTAATAAAATCCCCCCATTATGCATCGGATCACAAAAAACTAAATAAAGAGGAAGATTAAATGCGCCGGGTGCGCACTTATCGCCTGAAAATATCATAAAAGATTCAGCCGGACGGTAATTGGATTTTGGATTAAGGGTAAATTCAATTTCAGCAACACCAGGTTCGACGCCTCGAACATTCCCAGAAGGCGCGTCCACGAGTAACCCTGGCCAGCGCCTTAATTGCCTTGCTCTTTCGCCACTGCAGTTGCTGTAAGAAAAGCTTGCCACGCAAAACCGACATGAACGTCTTCATTACTTAAACCCTGTTGATGCGAACAAATAATCGCAATATCATCGCCGGTGAAAGTTACCAATCCATCGATCAATAATCCGGAGTCGATATTCTTTTGAAGGGATTCCTGAACAGCATGTAGCATTTCAATGCTAGGTTGGGTGTGACCGCCGATGCTGTCCACATCGGCTTTAATAGCGCTTAAGGTGATTTCCATAATCCTCTAAATACAACGAGTTAATTATAATTTCATCCGAGTTTATACCAAAGCTATTTTTATGCCACTTTCATTTTTCAACTCTAAACGCGAATCTGTTAAAATCCACTTTTTTGATTTATTATGAAAAATTCTCCACTTAAATTTTGTAATGAAACTATTCATTCTGGGGAGCGGGTTTCCCTTCCATTACCTTTACCGGAATCGTTTAGTTATTCGCCCATGTATATGCCAATTAAAGTGATTCGGGGAAAAGAAAAAAGACCTTCTCTTCTCATTCTAGCAACTATGCGAGCTAATCAGCTAAATGGCACTGAAATTATAAATCGTTTATTAGATTATACTATTCTCAAACGGTTGCAAGGAACACTGATTACCATTCCAGTGATGAATGTCTACGGTCTCATTAACCGCTCACATTATTTACTTGGCGGAATTGAATTAGACTCTAATTTTCCCGGATCGAAGACCGGTTCATATGCTGCTCGGCTCACCGATCTTTTTTACAAAAGAAATACTCGATAAAGCAGACTATTGTATCGACCTCAAAATGGGGCTTTTAAATCAAACTAATTTTCTGCAAATTTACGTTAACTTTGAAAATGGAAAAGCAAAAGAATTAGCAAAAGCATTCGGTGCCCCGATGATTTCCGATATACTGATTGAAAAGGGTTCATTATGATCGCTAACAGAAAAGAAAAATATTCCCCTTTTGGTTTACGAAGCGGATGAACCCATGCACTTTGATGAACATGCGCTAAAATGGGCATTAAGCGTATTTTGAAAGTAATGCGAAATTTAAACTTGTTGCCAGAACAAAGCCGCTGTTATCCCCCAAAAACCACTAATTCTTTTTTTACTAAAGGCAATATTTGGGTTCGCGCGGCTACCAGCAGAATGAGTTATTCTAAATTTAAATTAGCACAACGTGTTTCAAATGGCGAAATTATTATGTACAATTAAAAATCCCTTTGGCGTTGGTGAAAGTGCGACAATAACCAGCCCCCAAGAATGCGTTATTGTAGATAAAAATAATTTACCGCTGCTTCATGAGGGAGAAACCTTATTCCCAGTTGCTGTCTTCCTGAAATAGAAAAAGCGGTGGCTCATCTTAAAAACTGGAAAGAACAAAGTATTGAGCAATTGGAAGAGTTTGAATAAGGGAATGAGCTGAAAGGAATAAACGATTTGATACAAGTGAATAAATCGCCCATTTCTTTTTTGGCTTTAATTATCTGTTTAATAGTCGCTTTCTTTTTCCTTTACAAATTTTTCTGAGAACTTTTATTAGGACCGTCGCTCATCAAATTATCCCTGACCTTCATTTGACTGCCGGAATCGTTTGCATTAATTTGCTCTGCTTATTATATCGCTTATGCAATTGTGCAAATTTTGGTGGGTGTCTTGGCGGATAAATTCGGTGTTAAACTTATTATGATTTTTGCTGTTTTAGCGTGCGCCGTCGGCGCCCGGATATTTGCACAATCCACTGGATTTGGATTTGCTTTTTTAATCACTTTTTAATGGGATTTAGTTCTTCTTTTGCTTTTATTTTTCTACTTGTCATCGCGGTGACCTGGTTTCCTCAACGTTATTTTGGTTTTTTCGCAGGAACTTCCCAATTTATCGGCACTATGGGGTCTCTGCTCGTCGGTGATCCATTGGTTTTTTTCTTTCAAAGGTGCACGGCAATTGGCGACTTGTGCTCAGTTTCATTTCGTCTTTCGTTGTGCTGCTGGCGCTGTTAATTTTGTTCATCGTAAGAAACAAACCGCGTGGCGGGGAACAAGCACTGATCTACCTAAAAAAAGCCACAGGGACTATCCCAACCATTAAAATTATTATTTAAAATTTCCAGATCTGGTATATCGCATTCTATTCAGCTTGCGTTTATGCTTCTTTTGTAGTCTTAGGCGCTATCTGGGGAACCGACTATCTGGAAGCCAGAGGACTTTTCCAGGAGCTCGCCGCAGATATGGTTTCTCTTACTTGGGTTGCGTTTGCAATGGCTTGTTCTTTACTAGGCGCTTTCTCCGATATTGCTAGGCGTCGAAAGCCTACCCTTATTTTTTGCAGTTTGCTTGGATTCCAATCGACCGCAATTATTACTTATCTCTCCATCCACGAACATTGGATCTACGGATTTTTGTTTTTTCTGATAGGGATCGCTGCTTTAGGACAAAACATTGGGTTTGCCATTATTTCAGAACACTCCTCATTAACCACTCGCGTATCAGGATTAGGGTTAAACAACGCCATGATTATTTTATTGGGTGCTATCCATACCCCCGTTGATTAGTCTTTTTATCGAGGGTTCTCACGGTGCTCTTGATAGGTAATGATTTTATTATCGGCTTTAACTTTCTGCCTGCGCTTAGTGTGATTTCTTTCTTCATCGTGGCTTTTCTCATAAAAGAAACTTATGGCAAACCGCAAAGGAAGCCGATTGTGTTAAAAACTGGATAGATGACAATCGTTTTTTAGAAATTAAGATTAATAGGAAAAATAACTAGAATGAAAAGGCTTTCATCAAGGTTTCTTCTTAATCGTCATTCCCACGCAGGCGGGCATCTGCTTAGTCCTTTTTCGTTTTTTCTTTTTTATCTTCTTGCTTTTCTGCTGTTTATTTTCCGGAGGATTGCGAAAAGCTTCTAGGTCTTTAAATAAATCATTCAGCAGTCGATTGACGTTAGCTAATTCTTTAGCCTGTTCCTCATGGGACTTTGTCAATTGTTGCGCGATAACACTTAGTTCTGCAATTTTCATTCCAATGGCGTCGCTGGGATCAGGGCTAGGCGTATTACTTTCCGGGCTGATCATGGATTTAATGTTATTTAAAACACCTTGAAAATCAAATTTCTTACCAGAGTTACTCATAAAAATTTCCCCCTTAAGGCAGAATTTTTTATAAAAGATTTAATTTTATCACTAGTTGTTTTCAACGCATTCGATCCGCGGGCAATCTTTGCAATACTAATATTAAGATCATGAGCAATTTCACACTGAGTTTTTTCACCCTTCAGTAAAGCCCGCACTAACTCAACTCGCAGCGCCAATTGTTCTTTTTCTTCTAAAGAAAATAATAAACCGAACAATTCGTCTAGCTGATTCAGCGTTTCGGCTTTCTGACACAGTGTTAAAAAACACCGCCAACCTTCCGGTTTAACAAGTACTCTTCCATTCTCCGCAAAACGAATCTCTTAGAGATTAGACAACGCAAATAAAGTTAACTTATTTAATTATCTTAATATGATCCTAAGGCCAGGGGCGTTATAATACAAAAATGCCGACTCTCTTCGAAGAGCACTTGAATATTATTCAAACGCTCCTTTGGAGGAGCTGATGGGGAAATTACTTGATCCAAATCAATCGACGAAACTAAATCAAATAGCTGATGAATTAAACGTTTTGTTTGACCACATATACAATAGCAGTGCTTCTGGTCAATGTTTATGCGGTTGCTTAGTGTTAGCAGGATGCGTTATACCAGGCATCGCTGCTCTTATTTATCCCAAAGAACCGAATCCTGGGCATAGTATCGATGGCATCAGACCTAACAACTGGATTCTGCTTCCTATATTCGGCCACTGACAGACTATCACCTATGAAAAAGGAGTTTATTGAAGCGCTTTTAAAATTCACACCTTCAAGCTAGATTGCTTCCTATGGTCAAGATTATGAAGAACCGCATACTCCAAAGTGGTGGAAATATTCGCTACCGCTCTACTTAATACTAATGGCTTCCCCTTAAAGTCGATATACCCCACGAACAAGTCCACGACACATAATTCAACAAGGTCTAATGTGTTCTACAAGCAACTGCAATTTCCGACGACCTTGGAACTCGTTGACATCCAACCGATAAGCAAGATGCACGTATTCGCAATGAAAATTGGGCCACTGTTCAAGATCCGCATGAAAAGCGATACCATCTAGATAATAATTACTCTCTGGCACTTGTAAAATCAATTTTAAATGACGTTGCCCCACGACGTGTTGATTGATCAATTTAAAACGCCCATCAAAAAGTGGCTCAGGAAAATCTTGGCCCCAAGGCCCCCCCCCGTGCATTAACAACGCCAACTCAAGCGTAAGCTCATTGGAAGCCAATTCACCGTCGCTCACTAACCGAGGCTGAAGATCGTCCTCACCTAAGTGCTCGGTCACCTCGCGAGAAAACGCTTCTTTGAACTCATCAAAACGTTCGAGCGGTAAGCTCAAACCAGCCGCCATCGCATGCCCGCCAAATTTAGTTACTAATCCCGGATGTTTGATAGCAATCGCTTCTAACACATTCCGAATATGTAACCCTGAAACTGAACGAGCAGAACCTTTGAGAGTAGTATTGTTCATTTTCGCAAAAACAATAGTGGGCCGATGGGTGCGCTCTTTAACGCGCGAAGCCACTAAGCCAACTACGCCTTGATGCCATTCTTCTTGATACAAACACAAAGCAGGTGGCAGTCCTTTATTTAAATTTAATCCATCGATGGCGTCAAAAGCTTCTTTTTGCATTTGCGATTCGATCACCCGCCGCTCTTTATTTAAATCATCCAAGCGATAAGCGATATCCAACGCAGCATCTAGGTTGTCTGCTAATAAACACGCTACGCCCAAACTCATATCATCCAAACGACCCGCCGCGTTTAATCGGGGCCCAATCCCAAATCCCAAGTCCGTCGCCCTCAGTTTCTCGCGAGGGCGTCCTGACACTTCTAATAGCGCTAAAATACCCGGATGCGCTTGGCCGACACGAATACGCCGTAACCCTTGATGCACTAAAATTCGATTATTTCTATCAAGAGGCACAATATCAGCAATCGTGCCCAACGCAACAAAATCGAGAAATTTTGCCATATTGGGACATTCCAATCCGCGCTGTTCAAACCAATTTATTTTTTTAAGTTCCGCACGCAATGCCAACATGAGGTAAAAAGCAACTCCGACGCCTGCTAAACATTTACTGGGGAAAGGGTCATCTTTGCAATTGGGATTAACGATGGCGTAAGCGGGGGGCACTGTCTCTCCCTGTAAATGGTGGTCGGTGATAATGACATCAATACCTAATTGATTCGCATGAGCAATCCCAGCGTGGCTGGAAATACCGTTATCTACAGTGATGATTAAATCGGGACGGTGGGACGAAGCCAAATCAACAATTTCCGGCGTTAAACCATAACCATAAGCGAACCTATTTGGTATTAAATAAGAAACATTTTCCATATCAAAGGCGCGCAATGCACTGACAGTGAGCGCAGTGCTTGTTGCGCCATCCGCATCAAAATCACCAATGACTATAACCTGCTGCTGGTCTTTTAATGCTTGCGTTAATCGTGCTACGGCTTTATCGATGTTCAATAAAGAGGAATAAGGGAATAGATTTTTTAGTTCATTCGTTAATTCGTCGGGTGAATTAACATTACGTGCCAAGTAAATACGTTGCAGAACGGGGTGAAGACATTTAAACCCATTTTGTAATTCTGGTACTACACGTCGGATAATTTTTTTTTCCACGAAAACTTCCTTTTATTTTCGCGTTTCCCTTCACAATTTATTCAGTGAGATTATTTTTAAATAATAACAATAACTATCCCAAGTATACAAGTTAACTGCTCCAAACAATTTTTAAAAATATAAAAAGACACCTCCCCTTTACAATAGGAAGGCTTGTAAAAGTAGAATTACTTGATTTTTTTGACTTGATTTTTTTGGAAATATAATTAATTGCTTCCTAAGCTAATCTGCAATGCAGCACGATTACAAGGTTATTTGATGCCTCCTACAACTACTCCTTTACATTGCTCTAGAGCGACTGAAACCTTCGTATAACAGCAATTATCGGGTGATCAGTATCGTATAATCTTTATGTGTTTAAGTCTACACCATTTTGAATTAATATTCTCTTAAGTTTTAAGCTTTATAATTTAATGACTAGCTAATACACGTGAGGACCAGTTAAAATCTAGCATGCTTAATGCTTTTTATAGTTCAAAATTTCCCATCCTTAACGTAGATGATACTTTTTTCCTACGCGAGCAAATGGTTAAAGACGTAGAAGCGTTTTTTGAGTATTACGCCGATCCCGACGTTGCTCATTATATTCTCGCCTCTAACCCAAGAAACCTTGCTGAAGCTGCCGCTGAAATCACCTATTGCCACGACCTTTTCAAATATAGACGAGGTATTTACTGGTCGTTAGCACGGAAAGAAGATGACCGAATGATCGGATCTATTGGGCTTTATATCAATAATCAGCATTACCGTGCGGAGATTTGCTACGATCTCTCAAAGCACTACTGGAACCAAGGTATCATGACAAAGGGGTTACAAGTCGTCGTCGACTTTTCTTTTAGTCGCATCGCCCTTAATCGTATTGAGGCGGTCACTTTAAAGGAAAATGCAGCCTCTATTGCAATGCTTAAAAAAGTGGGATTTCCTCATGAAGGAAGTCTGAAAAATTATCGTTACTATCACGGCCGATCCCACGACGTTGAGATGTTCGCCATTACTCCGGAAATGAGGTCTAATCAGAAGCTAGAAAAGAGTTGGGCAAGGCATGAAACTTTTTAAACCTTGACTTATGAGCCTTCAATGGCAAGAGGATGCGATTAGAAGTGTAGGTTTTCTATACCACCTTGCGGGCCCAGTGGCTAAGTAACCTAATGAAAAGTGCCCCTCCTTAAAGAGGGCGTTATAATGCGCCAACATAGAGTTTCTATTTTTAAAAAAAGGAGCAGGGCCATGAAAGATATTAAAATACTTGGTGTTGGTATTTATTGCAAAAGGGGTTTTTCAACTGTGTGGGATTGATGAGTGGGGTAAGGTGATCCACACGAGAGGGGTTAGGCGCTCAATATGTG
>NZ_CAJRAM010000024.1 GCF_907164965.1 Coxiella endosymbiont of Ornithodoros maritimus | reverse complement strand
AAAGCCGTGGTAAAAACCAATGAGGATTGTCAACGGGTACAGCGCAGCCGGGGGGATTTAACGGCGCTGCCGGTTTATGCGAACGGGGAGGGACATTCATCAATTTCATCTGTTTCTGGCAAGTTGTTGGTGTTTATTGGGTTAGTTCCTCCACAACACGCGAGTGAGAATAAGGAGGTCTTGTCGCGGATTAGTAAACGCGGCAATGTGATGTTAAGGACGTTAAGGTAAAACCTGAGGTTGATGAGGCTAATTCATGCGGTGGCTCGGTGAAGCCGCATATACGTTCTTTTCGTCAAAACTGATTGTTGACAACAACCCTGGGGCCATATACGTATAGACCAAAGCAGAATACGGGAAAATAATGATCTCGTCTATCATCCCCGTATTTCACTGCGCTTCATACAGGCTACTTTGCTGCTGGGCCCGCAAGGCGGCCTAACCTACACTTTCAATCCCACCCTAGCAAAAGGGGTTGAACTTCTCAACGATCTATGCTCAATTATACACCCTAAGTAACCCAAGGCTTGCTGATGAAACAACCTCGCGCCCTGACGCCTCTTTTTCTCACCGAGATGTGGGAACGTTTCGGCTTTTATGTCACTCAAAGTCTGCTTATTCTCTACCTTACTAGCGTCCTCAATTTCTCTGACCCTCATGCTTACATGATTCTGGGAGAGTTTACGGCTTTAGTTTATATCGCCTCCCTTGCGGGGGGGGGGGTTGCCGATCGAGTTCTAGGGCCTCGATACGCGATATTTTTAGGTGCTATTTTCTTGGGACTAGGCTACTTTTTCTTAGGTTTTGCTGGTCAAAAGCTACTCTTTCTTAGCTTGTCAATTCTCGTCGTAGGTAATGGCCTATTAAAACCCAATATTTCCAGCTTTTTAGGCCAATTTTATTATGAGAACGATCCACGTCGGGATGCGGGCTTCACCTTATTTTACATTGGCATCAACTTAGGGGGCTTACTAGCACTAGGTAGTGCCGGCTTTATCCAGGAAAAGCTGGGTTGGAGTGCCGCCTTTCTCAGTGCGGGCATTGCCATGCTTATCGCTACTCTCACTTTCTGCTTCGGTTTCAAAAAGTATGAAAACCGCGGATTACTCTTTCCTCCTGACCAAATTAGGCCGTCTTTTTTACGAATGACGCGTCATAAGCTCAGCATTATTTTCCTCATTCTCCTTACTATTTTAATCGCCTATTTATTGTTGAGCAGCACCAGTATTGCTAATTTGTTACAATTGCTTCTTGGTATTTTCATCTTAGCTATACTTCTTTTTATTAGCAGTCGATTTGAAAAACGCATTCGGAATAAGTTTCTTGTTTTGATCATTCTTATCCTTGCCTCCATCGTTTTTTGGGGGATACTGTTTCAGGCATTTGCCTCCGTAAATTTATTTACCCAGCGCGTGGTGGATCGACACATTATGGGCCTATTAATCCCATCACCAGCGTTTATCGCCCTAGAAACGATTTTCATTATTTTGTTCGGTCCTTTTTTAGCCACGCTTTGGCAGCGTTTACATATTAAAAAACTCGATCCCACGCCCGGAATAAAATTTTCTTTTGCTATGTTTTCAGCGGCAATTGCCATGACCCTTTTGGTTTTAGCCGTTCATTGGACCGAAACCAGCGGACTTATTCATCCCATTTGGGTTGTACTTTTTTATCTTTTTCTTACACTGGGAGAGATGTTGCTTTCCCCCATTGGATTATCTATGGTCACGGAATTGTCTCCTCCTCATTTAACCGGTTTAATGATGGGCGTTTGGTTCATGGCGCTCGGATTCGGCGGCCAATTATCTGGTTTTTTGGCTGAACAAGCCGGAGTGCCTAAATACATCCTTGATATCCAGGCGGCTAACGAAATTTATGGGCACGCCTTTATGAATAATGCGATTCTTTCATTTGTGATTGGTTTAATATTACTTATATTAAGCCCCTGGTTAAAACGATTAATAAAAAACTGACAAAACCGGAGGGGCCTTTTGAGTTCCTATCATTACCCACAAGGGGATAAAGGCTAAAAAACTTAAAGCCCATTATCCTTGCGCAGATAGCAATGACAAAGCCTAAAGCTGTATCTTGTGGGTAATCATATAGTTTGGTTTGAGAAATTAATGAGAGGTTAGACTATGTTTGCTCAAGTTACCTATATTTGGATGGACGGCGCGCAGCTAACCCAAAAGCTACGATCAAAAGTTCGGATCATCAAACACCCTGAGCGAGATATTACGCTGGTCGACTTTCCGGAATGGGGATTCGATAGCTCTTCAACCTACCAAGCGACAGGAAAGGATTCCGATTTGATTTTACAACCTGTCCATTTTGTTAAAGATCCAATCTTAGACGATGGAAATTACTTGGTGTTGTGTAAAGTGATGAATCCCGATGGATCCCACATACTTCAAACACCCCCGCCCGCTTGCGTCAAATCATGGCCAATGGAGCTGCTAAACATGACCCATGGATTTGGTTTGAGCAAGAATACACTCTCTTTCAAGGCGTCCAACCTCTCGGATGGCCCGATCGAGGATATCCCGCTCCTCAAGGCCCTTTTTATTGCGGCATCGGGTCCGATGAAGTATTTGGCCGGCCGGGGCCCCCCGCTCTCTCTTAATGGAAGAACATGCCACGGCTTGTATTGAGGCTGGGCTCATGATTTTTGGAACAAACGCCGAAGTCATGCCAGGGCAGTGGGAATTCCAAATTCGCTATCGAGGCGCTGACGACGAGACGCCTAATCCTTTGACAGTTTCTGATCACCTTTGGCTGGCTCGATGGTTGCTCTATCGTATTGGAGAAGATTAC
This sequence comes from Coxiella endosymbiont of Ornithodoros maritimus, assembly GCF_907164965.1. Classification (GTDB taxonomy): domain Bacteria; phylum Pseudomonadota; class Gammaproteobacteria; order Coxiellales; family Coxiellaceae; genus Coxiella. The sequence goes on along the minus strand of NZ_CAJRAM010000024.1, from coordinate 25,308 downwards.
GGGATCACAGCAACACTCCAGCCTAAACCGGTTCAAGAGGATTGGAACGGTGCTGGGAAACACACGAACTTTTCCACTAAGTTGATGCGCGACCCCGCCACAGGCTTGGAAACCATCGAACAGGCCATCGAGCGATTATCAAAACGTCATGACGCTCATATTACGGTGTACGGTCATGGGTTAGAAAGCGGCTTCGCTGGTAAACACGAAACGGCTCCTATTACGCAATTTTCTTCAGGCGTAGCCAATCGCGGCGCTTCCGTTCGCATACCTAGCGCGGTAGCATCTCGAGGTTGTGGTTATTTAGAAGATCGTCGCCCCGGTGCTAACGCCGACCCTTACCAAGTCGCGGTTATTTTGTTAGAAACGATTTGTGGGATTCAATTGCTGAAAAATAGTGCTATCAAAACAATCGCTTGAGTTAGGTCTGTTTACAATTCTAGTAGGGCCTGTCGTCCCACGGCTTGTCCACGAGATCCAGTTAGGAACAGATCTCGTCATATAAGCCACGCCATGTTGGATTGTTTTTTTCAGTAACATTTAATTTCCATTTTCTACAGCAATTTTTAAATCGTCTTTCACGTCGTGCAGCCTCCATTATAGTTTGAGGTACTTCGTAATAGACCAATTGATGTACATCATATTTCGATGTAAATCCTGGAATAACATTATTTTTACAAAAGGGATATCCCAAAATACTTAATTAACTAGCCAATTTCTAAAACTTAATGTGGCTCTCTGGATCCCACGGACAAGGCGCGGGACGACAGGCAGCGTTAATTAACGGCACGCCCTAGGCCGCGGCCATAATTCATTAATTTCCTGTGCTCGCTGCTCACGTGCTCCTATGTACGCTGCGGTGCTTGTAAATCAATGAATTCTAGCTCAGCTCAGCGGATTGTAAGCAGGCCCCTATTTTTATCCAAATAGATGATAATAATTTTCTGTCGTTTTTCGAGCTACTTCATTAAGCGGGATATTTTTTAACTCCGCAATGCACTCTGCCACATAAGGGATATATTGGGGTTCATTTTTTTTGCCGCGGTATGGAACGGGGGCTAAATAAGGAGCATCCGTTTCAATTAGCATTTTCTCCAAAGGGACCTTTTTTGTGACTTCCGCTACGTTTTTCGCATTTTTAAAAGTGACAATGCCCGAAAAGGAAATGTAAAAACCGAGCTTCATAGCTTGTTCCGCCATTTCCCAGTTTCCAGTAAAACAATGCATCACACCACCCACGCTTTGTGCGTTTTCTTCCTGCATAATCTGAATAGTATCGGTTTGTGCGCTACGAGAATGAATAATAAGAGGTTTTTTGAGTTTAAGTGCTGCTTGGACATGACAGCGGAAACGATCACGCATTTTCCCTAATTCACTATGATTATAATAATAATCTAAACCCGTTTCACCGATAGCAACAACTTTGGGGTGATTCGCTACTTCAATTAACGTTTGAACCGTCGGCTCATGATCTACTTTTTCGCTTGGATGTAATCCCACACTTGCAGAAACGTTTTCAAAATGAGCAGCGATTTGAATCACCGCTTGAGCGTGCATCAAATCAACTCCCACACAAAGAATATGCTCTACACCCACACTTTTGGCTTTCTCAATTAACGCACCAAGATCCCCTCCATAATGGGCCAGATCGAGCATATTTAAATGACAATGAGAATCAACAAACATGATTGATTACCCCACTAATTCGTCACTTGTTGAAAACGGAATCAGAAACCAGAGTGAACCATTTTTGTCATTGGATTCCTGCCTTCACAAGAATGACGGACTTGCGAACTACAGAATTAAAAATAAATCCTCTAATAGTAATTGGGTATTTACTGATAAAGAATTTTTTGTCAACCACCAGGCTTCTTGTAATTCTTGTAATAATAGCATTATTTTATTTTGCGGCAATGTAGCACTCAGCTCTTGCAACAGGATTAATTGATCAGAATTAACAACAAAATTAGTGGCCTTTAATTGGAGGCGTAATAGATCCATCACGATAATAATTAGCACTTGCAAAACGAATGTCAAATCTTCTTTTAATAAAGTCCCTGCGACTGAAACTGCATTTTCGCGCTGAGCTGTAATATTTACAATTAACTGTAACAATCGGTCACGCACTTCTGTATAGTTCAATGATTTTAATTGAAGGGCTTGCAACGGCGCATAAAAGGCAGCCGTTAATAGCTGGATAGCCTCGCGCCGATCACCATCTATCTGCTTCTGAAGCCATTGAACAGTCGCTTCATTGGCGCTCGCTGTGAAAGCTAGCCGTTGACAGCGGCTGAGGATCGTCGGGAGTAAGGCTCCCGATTGATGACTGATTAAAATTAAAAAGATTTGACCACACGGTTCCTCTAATGTTTTTAAAAAAGCGTTCGCTGCCGCGCGATTCATGGCTTCCGCCGGATAAATGATAGCCACCTGATAATCACCATTTTGAGCGGTTTGATTGAGTGCGTTCATTAACTCCCGTATTTGCGCAATTTTAATATTTTTGTTCTTTTCTTCTGGAATGACCTTAAAAAAATCGGGATGGTTTCCTGCTCTAAACAATTGGCAACCGCGACAAGAACCACACACTCCTCCATCCTGGGCTTCACATAAAATGAATTCCGCTACCGCTTTCGCAAAATTAAACTTACCTAACCCGAGACTTCCCGTTAAAAGCAACGCATGCGGTAATCGTCCTTGCCAATAACGGGTTAAGATTTCTTGCCATTGAGTTTGCTGCCATGGATAAATCATAGTCCCTCGATCTCTGTTTTTCTCCCTGGGAGAGGAGAAACAGTTAACAACGGTTTTATTGCCTTCATTATTTGATTTTTAACGTTCGATAAATCCTGATCCGTGTGGATGACGCGAAATCGAGCCGACTCTTGGTTCGCCAGCGCCAAATAGCACTCGCGCACGCGCTTAAAAAATTCGAGTCCCTCAGTTTCGATACGATCTTTAGCACCCCGACTTTTAACACGACATAAAGCCACTGAAACGGGCGCATCAAGTAACAACGTGAGATCCGGCTTTAAATTCGCTAAAATCCATCCCGCTAATTTCTCAATATGCTTGACGGGAATGCCTCGTCCCCCGCCTTGATAAGCAAAACTGGCATCTGTAAAACGGTCCGATAAGACCCAATGCCCGCGTCGTAAGGCAGGCAAAGCCACATGAGCGATATTTTGCGCTCGACCAGCGAACATTAACAATAATTCAGTATCGGGACACATCATTTCATCGGAATGACTCAACAAAACATCGCGTATGGCTTCAGCAATCGGTGTACCACCAGGTTCGCGCGTAACCACATAAGGAATACGAGCAACGTCCAATTGCTCCCGCACCCAATTAAGTGCGGTTGTCTTCCCCACTCCTTCAATTCCTTCAAAAGAAATGAAACGGCCGCGTTCAATTCCCATGTTTTTCTCCATCTTCTAAATACTTTTTGATAGCTTCTTTGTGTTCTTTACACGTCGCCGAAAAAATATGAGTGCCATCGCGCCGCGCCACATAGTATAACACATCACCCGACTCTGTCTTAAGCGCAGCTAGAATCGATGCGCGCGATGGCATATCAATGGGAGTGGGAGGTAAACCATAATGCTGGTAAGTATTATAGGGTGAATTAGAAACCAAGTCTTCCTTCGTAATAGGGCTACTATAAGGGCGCCCGAGGCCGTATAAAACAGTAGGATCTACTTGTAACGGCATTCGTTTTTTTAAACGGCGTAAAATAACGCCGGCAATTTTAGGGCGGTCTTTTGGCAACGCCGTTTCCTTTTCGACAAGCGAGGCCACAATTAATGCCTGATAAGAATTTTTGTAAGGTGAATTGTCTGCGCGCTGTTGCCAGGCTTCATTTAAAATTATCTGCATACGCTGATAGGCTTGACGAAGTATTTTGATATCGTTGTCTCCCCACGTAAAAGAATAAGTATCGGGAAAAAAAAGTCCCTCGGGACAAAGGTAGGTGCAACCAAGTTTTGCCAGAATTTTTTGATCACTTAGCCGGTCAATGGTATGGTGAATGTAGGGATTTTCTTTTAAGGTCTGCTTCATTTCACGAAACGTCCAACCTTCAATAAAGGTAATGCTGCGCTGCTTTACTTTGCCTGCTACTACATTCCTTAGCAATTCCAACGGCGTCATCGTCGGCGTAATCTCATACTCACCTGCTTTTAATAAAGAGGCATCACCTTTCAGACGCGTTAGGCAAATGAAAAATTGAGGACTTTGCAGTAATCCTTCTTCATACAAAATTTTTGCTAGGTAGTGAATGCCGGTGCCTGGTGGGACTTTAATAGTGCTTACCTGCTGTATCGCTTTGTCGCTTTGAAGGGGCGTATGAATAAAGCGGTGCCAGACGATGGCAAACCACATTCCTAAAATCATTAGCACAATAGCGCAAATGAAAAGAATAATCTTTTTGAAGGATGACATTAATTAGGTTTAGTCAAAAACTCGGCTTAAGACCAAGGTTCCATTAGTGCCGCCAAAGCCAAATGAATTTGACATTACGGTATCAATCTTCATCTCCATCGCCTCATTGGGTACAAAATCTAAATCACAGCCTTCATCGGGATTTTCAAGATTAATCGTCGGTGGTGCCCTATTATCACGAATTGCTAACACTGAAATTACGGTTTCTAAAGCGCCTGCTGCCCCTAGCATGTGTCCTGTCATTGATTTTGTGGAGCTTACAGCTAGTTTATAAGCATGGTCCCCAAATGTTTTTTTAATGGCCCACGCCTCAAGCGGATCGGCGGCAGGCGTCGAGGTACCATGGGCGTTTATGTAGTCGACTTGCTCAGGGGCGATGCCGGCATCCCGAAGGGAATTTTTCATGCAAGTGGTAAAACCTGCGGCTTCTGGGTCTGGACGTGTCATGTGATAAGCATCACCACTCATCCCAAATCCGATAATTTCGGCATAGATGGTCGCATTGCGCTTTTTGGCATGTTCTAACTCTTCTACTACTACACACGCGGCACCTTCCCCCAACACAAAACCATCGCGACCTTTATCCCACGGACGGCTCGCTTTTTCGGGCTCATCATTTCGTGTCGATAAAGCACGCACAGCAGCAAAGCCACCAATACCGAGGGGAGTGGATGCCATCTCAGTTCCCCCTGCAATCATGGCGTCTGCATCATTGTGAGCAATCATTCTCGCTGCGTGGCCGATGTTATGAAGACCCGTCGTACAGGCGGTAACGATTGAGATATTAGGGCCCTTTAAATTGTATTTAATAGACACCATACCAGATGCCATATTAATAATAGCCCCCGGAATAAAAAAGGGAGAAATTTTTCGTGGACCAGAAGTTAATAACGCGTCATAATTTTTTTCAATCCAAGGCATCCCTCCGATGCCAGACCCAATAGCTACCCCCACACGAGGCGCGTTAGCTTCGTTGATTTCTAGCCCTGAATCCTCCCACGCTTGACGGGCAGATTCCATGGCGAATTGCACAAAAACGTCCGTTTTACGAATGCTTTTAAGATCTAATGCTAAAGCCGGGTCAAAATCCCTGACTTCGGCCGCAATTTGGGTAGGAAAAGAGGACGCATCGAATCGAGCAATCGGCTTCACTCCACTTTTACCCGCTAAGAGCGCCTGCCACATATCCGAAACTTTATTTCCGAGAGGGCTCACAACTCCCAACCCGGTTATTACAACGCGCCGTTTCTCCAAGTGTGACTCCTCAGATTCTCAATAAAGCAAAATAGCAAAATCGATCACGCAGAAGTGGATTCGCTGCCGGAATGTTCTTTGATATAGTCAATCGCCTGTTGGACAGTAGTAATTTTTTCAGCATCTTCATCGGGGATTTCAGTTTCGAATTCCTCTTCAAATGCCATCACCAACTCCACTGTATCTAGAGAATCAGCACCTAAATCGTCTACAAACGAAGCACTGTTGGTAACTTCTTCTTCCTTTACGCCTAATTGTTCAACGACAATCTTTTTGACTCGTTCTTCAACTGTTGCCATGATTGCGGCTCCCCTCTCTAAAGTTAACTTCGACGAATAGTAACATGTTGTTACTAGTATTCAAGCGCTATACCATACACATTCCACCGTTGATATGCAATGTCTCCCCCGTAATATACGCCGCGCTGTCAGAGGCCAAAAAAGCCGCCGCCTGAGCGATTTCATTAGGCTGACCCATGCGTTTCATTGGCACTCGGGCCAGTATCGCTTCTCGTTGCTGTTCGGATAATGCGCCTGTCATTTCCGTTTCAATAAAGCCGGGAGCGATGCAATTAGCGGTGATTCCGTAGGCCGCATATTCCATAGCAACGACTTTGGTAAAGCCAATCAGACCTGCTTTGGCAGCTACGTAGTTGGCTTGACCAGCATTGCCCATTGTCGCCACTACTGAACTAATATTAATAATTCGTCCCGAACGAGCCTTCACCATCGATTTTAGGCAAGCTTTCGTGAGATGAAAAACGCCGTTGAGGTTCGTGTTAATGACCTCGTCCCACTGTTCGGACCTCATTCGCAGAAGGATATTATCCCGTGTTATTCCCGCATTGTTGACCAAGATCGATGGCGCGTCAAAATCACCTTGAATATCGGATAGAATCGCTTTTATCCTTTCTTGATCCCAAATATCGAGAGCATAGCCTTTCCCCTCCACTTTTTCTTCGATCAGCATCTGGGTAATCTTCTTCCCCCCCTCCTCCGTGGTGGCTGTTCCAAGAACTATAGCTCCATGGCGACCGAGTTCGGTCGCCATGGAAGCGCCGATGCCCCGAGAAGCACCCGTTACTAAGGCGGTTTTTCCTTTGAGCGGTGTAAGCATCAATTTCTCCTGATTTTTTACTTCTCACCCCACTCTCTCCTCAAGGAGAGGGTATCTTTGGGCGGAGTTAGTGAGTTAGTCGCTTTATAGCGGTTAAAATTAATTCTGTCGTGGTGAGCGGCAGTATCTCGCTCTGGCGATCAATGCGCTTAATTAAACCAGCTAATTTATTATCGGGACCGCATTCCATAAAAACCTTGATCCCTTGTTCTCCAATATACTTGATGGTTTCTACCCATCGAACGGGTCCCACTAGTTGTTTAATTAAAGCGCCGCGAATGATATTCGCCTCATTATGATTAACCACATCTACATTATGGATCACCGGGACTTTAGGAAAAGCAATCGAAATTTTAGCAATATCCTGCGCTAACCGGTCCGCAGCGGCTTGCATGAGGGGGCAATGGGAAGGAACACTGACCGGAATTCGCTTTGCGATTTTTGCGCCCTCTGTCTTTGCCATGCTAAGAGCGCGATCCACCGCTTCACTATGGCCGGATATCACGGTTTGGCCTGTTGAATTTAGATTGGCCGGCTGAACAACTTCTCCTAGTGCCGCATTTTCGCAAATGGATTCGATTTTCGCCTTATTTAAACCGATGATAGCCCCCATAGCCCCCTCATCGACAGGCACCGCTTCTTGCATATACTTGCCCCGCTTCTCCACCAATTTGACGGCCTCTTCAAATTTCAAAGCCCCCGCGCAAACAAGGGCCGCGTATTCCCCTAAGCTGTGGCCCGCCATCACATGCGGTTTTGGTCCCCCTAGAGCTTCCCAACAACGGAAAATAGCAACATCGGCAGTTAACAAAGCCGGCTGGGTAAATTGGGTCTGATCTAGCCTCTCTTGCGGGGCATGCTGAACCAACTCCCAGAGGTCATAGGCCAGCACGGAAGAGGCTTGCTGAAAGGTTTCGAGAACAATCGGTTGCTGAAGCCCTAACTCAGCCAGCATCCCCAAATGCTGGGACCCTTGGCCAGGGAAGACAAAAGCAAAAGATTGCAGCATTTTTACTCCAAAATATAACTAGTTAGAGTAGCCAGTATGAAGTGCAATACGGGGATTAATATAGCCCTGTAAGGCGCTTTGCTTCATACGGGCTACAATTTAAGTAGCACAGCGCCCCAGGCAAGGCCTGCACCAAAAGCTTCTAACAGCAGCGTATCGCCGCGTTTAATCTTGCCAACCCGAACAGCGGCATCGAGTGCCAAAGGAATAGAGGCAGCGGAGGTGTTACCATGTTGCTCAATTGTCAAAATAACCCGTTCTTTTGGCAGCCCTATTCGTTTCGCTGTTGCTTCAATAATACGTAAATTCGCTTGATGGGGAATTAACCAATCGATGTCCGATTGCGTGAGTCCGCTTTTCTCAATAATCTCATCGACAATTTCTCCTAATTTAGTTACCGCTAGTTTAAAAACTTCTTTCCCATACATGTGCAAATGAGGCGCAGATTCCCGCTCCCAAATCCCACTTTTAGCGGTAATTAAACCACTGTAATCGCCATTTGCATGTAAAATAGTGTTTAAAATGCCGGGTTCTTTGTGAGCTTGTAAAATAATCGCTCCTGCACCATCACCGAATAAAATACAGGTGCTGCGATCTTTCCAATCCACTACCTTTGTTAAAGAATCCACACCAATAACAAGCACACGCTTGGCGCCTCCGTTTCGGATATATTGATCAGCAATGCTTAAAGCGTACACAAAACCAGCACACGCCGCATTTATGTCGAAGGCAGGGATATCCTCACGCAAATTTAAATATTTTTGGACCAAACAAGCTGTACTAGGAAAATAGTATTCTGCCGTTGCAGTCCCCACGATAATCATCTCGATAACGGCGGGGTCTATTCCCGCCATTTCAATTGCACGTTTTGCCGCATCGACCGCCATCGTGGTGGTATTATCAGGGCTATTAGCAATGACATGACGCTCACGCACGCCGACTCGCCGCATGATCCACTCATCAGTGGTATTAACCATTTTTTTTAAATCTGCATTACTTAATATTTGCTGAGGAATATAACTGCCAACACCCTGAATACGCGCGTAGGTCATTTATTTTCAAACTCCTTTAAAATATGAGCGACTTCTTCTTTAATAAGTTGAGGAATATTTTTGTTGACTTGAAAGATCGCTTCTTCGACAGCACAAACAAAAGCTTTAATATTCGCGCTCCCGTGACTTTTAACCACAATACCATTCAACCCCAAAAACGTGGCTCCATTATAACGCTCAGGGTCAATACGTCTGATGAGGCGTTTCAAAATAGGAATCGCTGGTAAGAGCGCTAATTTCGTCCACCACGCCTCACTAAAAGCTTCTTTGGCATGCTGTTTAATTAATTGTGCAACACCTTCACTCGCTTTTAACACCGCATTCCCAACAAACCCATCACAAACGACCACATCAGCAACATTATTAAAAATAGTATTGCCTTCAACATAGCCGATATAATTAATGGTCTTCCTTGCCTCAAAAAGTTCATTGGCTTTTTTCACCAATTCATTTCCTTTGATTTCTTCTTCACCCACATTGAGCAATCCAATTCGAGGATTCCGAATGTTATGTGCAGCGAAAGATAAAATTGAGCCCATGACAGCAAATTGATAAAGGTTTTCAGGGGTTGAATCGACGTTGGCGCCTAAGTCCAAAACCCGCACTTCGCGCTCATTCTTCGTGGGAAAAGCGGCAATAATGGCTGGTCGATCAATACCCGGCAGTGTTTTTAATATATAACGGGCTGTTACCATTAAAGCGCCAGTGTTACCCGCACTTACACAAGCGTGGGCCTGGCCTTCTTTCACTAAATTAATCGCAACACGCATGGAGGAATTTTTTTTAGTTCTTAGCGCTTGAGAAGGCGGCTCATCCATTCCTATTTCTTCACTGGCATGAACAATTTCCAATTGCTGTCCAAAAGATTTTCTATTTTTTTCGGGTATCAAAAGGGCTAACTGTTCTTCTTTACCCACAAGAATAAGTTTAACCTTCGGATGCTTTTTCAGGATGGATATGGCCGCCGGAACAATGACCTTAGGTCCATGGTCGCCGCCCATGACATCGAGTGCGATCGTTTTTAACATTCAGCACTTACTCTTCGCCTTCGTAAGACTCTTTGGGGGTTAAAATTTGGCGGCCTTTATAGTAGCCTTCCTGACTGATGTGATGACGCAAGTGCGTTTCGCCAGTCGTCAGATCTTTTGATAGCATCGCCCCACGTAACGCATCGTGCGACCGGTGCATGCCGCGTCTTGAACGGGTTTTGCGACTTTTTTGTACTGCCATTCTCTTCTCCAAGGTTTACGGGATATCGATTATTTAACCCTCTGAAAACTGAGGAGGAATGGTATAGCGGAATCGGAATGGTGTCAAATTCGATCCAATTGTCGGCCTAGACGCCACCTGGCAGTGGACTCGCTTTAAGGGCCGTACTGACACACACATTGTTCCTAGCCTTTTCTATTCCTCTCTAAAAAGGTAGAATGATGTATAGTTACTTTATGCCCATTCACAACCCCGAAATCACCACCATACTACATAAGCTGGCCGATCTTTTAGAAATTAGAGGCGAAAACCCTTTTCGTATTAGCGCTTATCGTTCCGCAGCTCGCCTCATTGACGAACTTCCTGAAAGCGTCGCCGAAATGTTGAAGGAAGGGGAAGATTTGACAGAATTGCCGGGTATCGGAGGAGCGCTGGCTGAAAAAATTAAAACGACTGTTACGACTGGAAAGTTACCCCAACTCGACCGTCTCGAGAAAAAAATGCCTACAGCCCTTACAGAATTATTAATGATCGAGGGACTAGGTCCAAAACGTATCAAAATCCTCCACGAAAAACTTCATACAAAAAACCTCGATGATTGAAAAAAAGAACTCGACCGAAGAATGATCCGCGATCTACACGGGTTTGGCGGGAAAAGCGAAAAGCTTATTTTTATCGGCCTCAAATCTTTTACAAAGGGGAAGTGCCGTATGAAATTGGCTGACGCCGAGAAAATTGCTCTGCCCTTGCTGGATTACCTTAAAAAATCGTCTGGCATTAAAAAAGTGGATATTGCTGGTAGTTTTCGTCGCCGTAAAGAAACCGTCGGGGATCTTAATATATTAGCGGTCACCGCCAAGAGAAGAAAAGTCGTTGACTATTTTATTAAGTTTGAGGAGGTTTTACGAGTTATATCTCATGGCACTACCCGTTCGACTGTTTTTTTACGCTCAGGTATTCAAGTGGATCTACGTGTGCTGCCTGAAAAAAGTTACGGCGCCGCTATGCACTATTTTACGGGTTCAAAATCCCACAAAATATCACTATCCGAAAAATGGTCTTGAAAAGAAATTTAAAGGCCAACGAATATGGGGTTTATAGAAGGTAATCGACAAATGACTGGCAAAACGGAGAAAGAATTTTACGCGTTTTTCAATATGCCTTACATAGAACCCGAATTACGCGAGAACCGTGGCGAACTTGAAGCCGCGTTAAAAGGACAATTGCCTAAGTTAATCACTCTGAAAGATATCCGCGGTGATTTGGCATTGTCACACCAATGCTACTGACGGGAAATATTCCCTGGAAGCGATCGCAGAAGCGGCACAGGCACGGGGTTAGCGTTACATGGCAATTACGGATCATTCAAAGCACCTCAGCGTAGCTGATGGTTTAGACAAAAAATGACTTATAGAACAAATAAAAATGATTGATAAATTAAATGGAAAACTAAAGGGCTTTACTATTTTAAAAGGGATTGAAGTGGACATTTTGGAAAATGGGTAATTGGATCTTCCCAATTCTACTAAAGGAGTTAGATTTAACGGTCTGTTCAGTGCATTATAAATTTAACCTCTCTGAAAAAAGGCAAACCGAACGGATCCTTCGTGCTATGGATAACCCTTATTTTAATATTTTAGGCCATCCCAGTGGACGACTCATTGGGCAGCGCGACCCCTATTCCGTAAACATTAAGCGCATTATCGAAGCCGTGAAAACAAACGAGTGCCTATTAGAAATTAACGCTCAACCCAATCGCTTGGATTTAGATGATACTCATTGCAAAATGCCGAAAGATCTCGGCATTAAAATGGTGGTTTCAACCGACGCGCATTCCATTAACCAATTAGCCAATATAAAGTTTGGAATTGATACGGCCCGCCGCGGATGGCTTGAAAAAAAGATGTAATCAATACCTATCCCCTCACCGAACTCAAAAAATTATTGCGCCGCAAGTAGTCGCGTTACGGCAAGCCCCTATTGCATCTGTGAAGAATTTTAATATCATCCTTCCATGGGAAGAGCCATCAAAAAAGTGGGATTATTCGTCATCGGCATTTTAGTCATTCTACCTTTTCAAAGCGGCGCCCATATTCATACTAAAACTATCTCTCAACTCAAAAATTCAAAAAACGATTGTCAGCATATCAAGCGATACGATAAAAAAACCAAGCATTACTACAATGTCGTTGTTTGCAAACACGCCACTCCTCCAGCGCCTTCTTTTGGGGAAAGATTACAGGAAATCTTAAGCAACTTGACACCCGCTCAACGATCTCTCCTCGAGAAGCGATTGGCACGCCAACGACAAGTTACAAAAACACGTGCAGGAATTTCTTTTTACGAACCAACTTATATTTTGCCTTATTACTATACCGATCGACCTTATCACTCTATCTATGAAGGAAATACTCCTGAAAATCAACGATTGGATCATCAAGAATTTAAAGGTCAAATGAGCTTCCAATTTCCGATATGCTATAACATGTTCGGTAGTAACGTTTCGTTGGATATACCCTACACTCAGCTCTCTTACTGGCAATTTTATGCTAAATTTCAATTTTTCGTGAAACCAATTATGAGCCGCAATTATTTTTAAGCGATCATTTTTCCCCAAACGGATTAGCCGCTATTTGTATTAATCACCAATCTAACGGCCGCGGCGGCAACTTAGAAAGAAGCTGGAATCAACTTTTTCTCGATTTTACTTTCACCGGCGAACATTGGATGATTGACGTCAAACCCTGGATCTTAATCTTTAAAGCGGAATCCAGCGATCTTCACAATCCCGATATTTATCGCTACCTCGGCTACGGACGGGTTGTTTTCGCAGTCACCTTTCATCGGCAAGTTCTCTCTTTAATGCTAAGAAATACTATTGAAAGTGGCTTCAAACGCGGTGCTATTGAACTTTCCTATTCCTTCCCCATCCACGGCCTGTTATACATGGCTATATTCAATTTTTCAGTGGTTATGGCCAAAACTTGATTGAATACAATCATTATACAAATAGCGTCGGTGTGGGAATTATTATCAGCAATTGGATTTAGGACTTGGTTCGAGATGACACTGGAAAGCACAATTATTAAAATTGTCGAGTACTAAATCATTCAACTAATAACCCAAAAACGACAATCACACCTACAAAAAATAACATTCTCCCTGCTTAACACCAAACAGGACAGATTTCCCATATAAAAAGCGCCGGTATCTAAAGTGATCCATTATTGTGAATTTCTGGTTCTTTTACAATCGTGTGCCCATGAACGACTATTTTGCCGAAATCCGTTTTTGAATGTAGAAATTCGCTACGAATCTAAAGTAAATCTTCCTCAGTTTGTTTATCTAACGGGATTCTGGGACAAACGCCGGCGTGAACGAAAAAATAATTACCTAATTGATAATGCAATTTAAGTGATTTAAAAAAAAGTGAGGTGTTCCGGCGGCAATTAGCTGCAATGTTTTATCGCGAGCCAGCGGTAAATCACTTGTCTCGCGAGGCAAATCATCGACTTTAAATCCATAACTCACCAATGTCGCCTCCGCCATTGCTCAACCACAATAACCCTTCTTCAGGATTACGCAGGAAATTAAGAAACATGTTTTCGTGATTACCTTTTAAGTAACGTGTCTCAAAGCCATTTAACGGTAAATGGATAAGCGTCTCAATGACCTGGGGAGAATGGGAGCCGCGATCAATATAATCGCCAAGAGTCACTAGTATGTGTCGGGATTGAGGACGTAGCTGCGCATCTTGTTCGATATTTTTGAGCACTCAATTTAATAAATCAGCACAGCCGTGGACATCTCCAATGACATAAACGCGAACAGTTGTCGGAACCTTCATATCTTAATTGTAACAATCCCGTTTCATTTTAGGTGGCGTTAAGTTGGGTGAGACATTTCATTAACTCGGAATCTAAAATGGCACAAACACCTAAACGTTTATCTTCCCACTGACACAAAATTCCCGCGGAGTGTAAGAACAAACGCCGCAATCCGTAATTTCGCATTTCTCGATTAAAAACTTTATCACCATACTTCTCGTCCCCCGCAATGGAGTGACCTATGTGCGCCGCATGAACGCGAATTTGATGTGTACGGCCACTCAGCGGTTTAGCTTCGATTAAGCTTGTTTGTTCAAAAATTTTAAGTGGGCGAAAAACAGTCACCGCGGACTTTCCCTCCTTTTCGACCTTCACCATTCGCTCACCGCTTTGTAGACGATTCTTCTTAAGTGGGACTTCAACCCGACATTCGCCCCCCTGCCACTGACCCTTGACCAGCAATAGGTATTGCTTAATCACCTTCCGCTGAGTCAATAGAGTATGCAGAGCCATTAAAGTTGATCGCTTTTTAGCCACCATCAGGCAACCTGAAGTCTCACGGTCTAATCGATGAACCAATTCCAATAATCGGACCTTGGGACGCATGATACGCAAGGCTTCAATTAGCCCTCCCTGAGTAGCACTTCCGCTATGGACGGGCAGACCCGCTGGCTTATCAATCACCAAAAGATCCGCTTCTTCATAAAGAATTCGCATTTCCAAGGAAATGAGCAATTTTTCATCGACGGTGGCAGGTTTTTTAGGGACTGCCATTTGCACAGGCGGTATTCGCACAAGGTCGCCAACAACTAATCGATAATGAGCCCCCACCCACCGCTTATTTACCCATACTTCGCCCTTACGAATAGCGCGATAGATGCGGCTGGGGGGGACGCCTTTAAGCCAAGTGATGAGAAAATTGTCTAATCGTTGTCCAGCGCGGGCATCGTCGATCGTGATGAGGGTTGTGTGCATATGGTTTTATTACCTAAAGCCTGATATAGTTAAACGTCGCCGCCATGGTATCATGGTTTGAGATTGTGAAAAACATAACTATTCAGGCAACTAACGTGAATGCTTGAATAGTTACTGAAAAATTGGCGTCAACGAACAGCAGATTACAAAGTTTACCTTACGCCGATTGAATGAATTGGTTTGTAACTATTTAAACGCTCAGTGCAGTTCAGATTGGTGCTGAATTTATTAGTATATATTAATAAATAACACGGCGCTCCCAGAGCGGTTTCCGGCGAACCCTCAAACCCCCCGTTTGTGGTTGAGCAGCGCCCAGAGGACAGACTTAAAAAATGAAAAGAATGCTGATTAACGCCACTCAGCCTGATGAGGTGCGCGTAGCTATTACTGACGACTCTAAATTAATTGATCTCGACATAGAAATTCCCGGTCAAGAGCAGAAAAAATCCAACATTTACAAAGGCATCATTACCAGCATTGAGCCAAGTCTCGGTGCAGTGTTTGTTAATTATGGCAGCGAACGCCACGGTTTTTTGCCGCTGAAAGAAATCTCCCGGGAATATTTTCTCCAGGGCATCGAAGGCGATTTTGATTCCACCGACATTAATCGGGTACTTAAATTAGGTCAAGAACTGGTCATTCAAGTAGATAAAGAAGAACGAGGGACGAAAGGCGCTGCCTTAACGACATTCATTAGTCTGGCAGGCTCTTTTTTAGTCCTGATGCCCAACAATCCCCGAGCCGGCGGCATTTCGCGCCACATCGAAGGCGATGAGCGCGATCAATTGCGCGAAATGATTAACCAACTTAGTCTTCCTGAAGGGATGGGCTTGATTGTCCGAACGGCAGGATTAGGGCGGCCCAAGGAAGAATTAGAATGGGATTTAAAAATTTTACTGCGTTATTGGGAAGCGCTTAAACAAGCCGCTGTCGCTAAACCCGGGCCTTATTTGATTCAACAAGAAAGTGATGTCATCATCCGAGCGATTCGCGACTATCTGCGACAAGACGTCGAAGAAATCCTCATCGATGATGAAGTGGCTTTTGAAAATGCTCGACATTACATCAATCAAGTCCGCCCTCAATTTGTAGAACGGCTAAAACTTTACCGAGAACATCTCCCGCTCTTCAGTCGATTCCAAATCGAACAACAGATTGAGAATGCGCACCAACGTGAGATTCGCCTTCCTTCGGGAGGTTCTTTAATTATCGATCACAACGAAGCTTTGATCGCTATTGATATTAACTCCGCCCGCGCTACGCGGGGAGCGAGCATCGAAGAAACCGCGCTTTCCACCAATTTAGAAGCCGCGGAAGAGATTGCTCGCCAATTACGCATTCGTGACATTGGAGGTCTGATTGTTATTGACTTTATCGACATGACCCCGCTTCGCAATCAACGCGAAGTCGAAAATTGTCTGCGCAACGCATTAAGCCAAGACCGAGCTCGTATCCAGATTGGACATATCTCCCGATTTGGTTTGTTGGAAATGTCTCGCCAACGCTTGCGATCTTCGCTCACACGTTCCACTCAAATCGCCTGCCCCCGATGCAACGGCGAAGGTACCGTAAGAAGCATTGAATCTTTGGGATTATCCATTATCCACATCATTCAAGAGCAAGCTTCAAAAGCTAAAAATATTCATTTCCAATTACAAGTGCCGGTAGATTTGGCGACTTACCTCATTAATGAAAAACGGGAATTATTGCGGTATATTGAACACCATTATGTGGTAAAAATTACCGTCGTTCCCAATCAATATATGGAAACCCCGCTTTATCAATTACGGCAAATGAAAATCGACCCTGCCAGTCTCGAACACGGTAAGGGTATGGCCAGTTATAAACTCACTAAGGTATTCAAAACAGAGGTACCGCAAAAACAAGAAATCAGGCCATTCAGTGAACCTGCCATCCAGCAGTTTTTGATGCCCCCTCCAGCGCCCACAACGCCTCGTAAAACAGCTGCTCCTGGCCTGTTCAAACGGTGGATGGTTAAAATGTTTGGTGGTGAGGAAGAATCTTCAACGGCCATGATGCCACCAGTTAAATGGCGAACACCTGAATGGCACAAGCCGTCTTCCTCCGCCAGAGGTCGAAGGCAAGGAGGTGGTTGCGCTTCGCACAAATCAACGGGACCCCGAAGATATCATCCTCGCAGCGGGGGTGGCGGTCACGGTCAAAGCCGACACGGAATTCGTTCACGCCGCGGAACTCGAGGCGGTCGCCACGATCAGGGCGGCGGACGCAGCAGTCCTGCCTATCATACGCAATCGATGTCTTCGTTGGGTGAAGACGTTGTAGATGTTAACCAGCTCCCCATATCTATGCCCCGACCGCCCTTTGCCACAGATGCCGGCACTCCATCTTTTGGGGATGAGCGTCGTTCTAGTTTTGGTGGCATTAAAGAAGAGGCGGATCACAGCGCTAAATCCCCCCCTAATGATAAAGTTAGCGACGACAATAGAAGCAATCGATAATAAATTCCTTGGGCTTACCGCGGGAACGTCCGATAATTATCACCATAAGAGCTTCCGGAGCTTGACCCTTCCGTCGTATTCCCGTGGGATACTAATGAGTCGGCATAAAATCTGCCTATTTTTTGCAGACGCTCCTCAGCCATTACAGTAGATAGAAAGGTACGGATATTCTCTCGAGGCATCATCGAGTCGTTAAAAAACTCCTGGCAACTGGGAATAGGTATTCGCTCTAATAAATCGGCAAGCTCGTTCAAACCTTTTATAAAAATAAGGTCTTGTTTTAGAGCGCCCTCAGCACGATGGTGCACCACCTCTTTAACCACCGTTAAACAGGCCAATTATAAACAAACGCCGTCGGAAAGTTATGGGTGACTCCCGATACAATTGCCGCTTTCTCTCCCCCAAATGAGTAAAAGCATTTTTTCCATCCTTCGTATCCCATCTGATCAGCAGTAACTCCGGAAGGAAAAGCCACTAATAGCCCCACCGCCATCAAACTAAAATACAACATGGAGATTTCCCGCTCCCTCTAATGAGGGAGCGCTCAAAGCGAAATCACCAAATTCGATAATCCCTTCTTTGGTAAAGCCTAGGCTGGGCAACTAGGTGAAAAATTACCGATAAAATTCCAAAAGCTTCATTATTAATGAATGACTCTCCGCCAGAAAAGCTCATTACCCCAAATCCAAAGTTTGCCCATACTGCCATGGCACCCGCGGCACAAACGCCCATCCGCGCAAACCCCATTGAAACCAGGATTCTCTCTCTTGAGAGACAGACGATGATGATTCAGAGGAAATTGAACCGTCCAAAAATTCAAACATTTCTTTATTCAATAGCGCAGAAAAAAACGTATCTCATTCCAATAGTTCCAACGGATTTGGATTTTCAGGGTCGCGGTACATTAATTTATTAAAAACAAGAGCTCGACTTTTTGTCAAGTTTTTGATAAGCTTTTGTTTTTGTTTGATTGCGGAGTCGCTTAACGATCTGCTCTTTTGCTTCACGCAAAACTCCGCGTTGTAATTTTAGTCTTTCGTCAAATTACCACATTTTCCTCGCATCCAATCAAAAAAACGATACCTCGTTTGCTCATACTGTTTCATCAATGCTTCCGCGCCCACCATATTAACGGGTAAATTTAGAGCACCGCTTAAATTAGAAAGAATCATATCGAGGCGCAAACCCCTTAAACTTTCCTTCCAAATAGGTAAAAGCGCAAAAAAGTAGTCAGGAACGATGCGCCCCACTTAATTTTTTCACCTTTCACCTTGGTAATAATCTTTTCTTCTTTAGAATGTGACTTCCTGGCATTCAGTAGACACCGATAAGCAACCCAATTGAACAATGCATTGGTAACGGAACCACCCACTTGAGAAGCGTAAAGTCCAGCACCGGTACCAAGATATTTTGCCCAACGTTCTCCCCCTTGTTGGGAAGAATTCCAATACATTAAACCCCTACCTGCAGCTAATGTGAAAGCAACAACCTCCATAAGGTGATCGAGACAAGCAAAAGTTTCTTGCGTTCTTCCGGTGACGGTGACCTTTTTCTGAAATCGTTCCACCAACTTTTGGAGAGCGTCTGGAACAGTTTTCTCCCTAACTAAGGGGAGCGATTCCCCCCTTATCATTATTAATGCGATTTCCCCTCATTGTTAATACCCCTTAATGTTGAAACGCTAATTTTTTTTCGAGGAAACAAAATACGCTCATAATTAAAGCATTTAAAACGAAATAAACAATTACAGCCAGGAAAAATAGCGGGATAACTTCATACGTCATGGCGATTAAGTGACGCGTGACTCCCATAATATCCATCAATGTGATTGTACCTGCTAATGAAGTTCCTTTTAAAGTCATAATAACTTCGTTTGAATAAGCCGGCAATACAATACGGATCGCCCGAGGAATAATAATTCTCTGATAAGCTTTCCAACGCGATAAACCTAATGCTTTAGCCGCTTCAATTTCGCCAATCGGAATGGAATGAATAGCGCCACGCAATAAAACAATTGTATAAGCGCTCGTATTAATAGCCAAAGCGATAACGGCACAGCCAAAAGGTCGTTTTAGCACCGACCACAAAATGGTTTCCCGCAACCAATGAAACTCGCCGCTGCCATAATAAATAATAAAAATCTGAACGAGCAATGGTGTTCCACGAATAATAAAAACAAAAATGTTTACCGGTGCTTCTAAAAAAGAAAAACCACTCTCAGAAAGTGCGGTTAATAGCGCGGCTAAAAATAAACCCAACGCGAGCGCAGATAACATTAACTCAATTGTTATCACAACGCCAGATAACAATTGGGGGCAATATTGTAAAATATTCATGACTGTTAAAACTTATTTACGGAAAATAATTTTAAAACCAATTGCGAAACGGAAGTCAACAATAAAAATAAAAAGGCAGCCATTATATAAAATTTAAAAGGTTCCCGCGTTGTGCTCGCGGCCAATTGCGTCTTATTCATTAAATCCCCTAATCCAATTAATGCCACTAATGCACTATCCTTTAGTAAAACTAACCATAAATTACCGAGGCCCGGCAAGGCATGATGCCAGACTTGGGGTAATACAATTCTTTTAAAAATAATCCAGCCTGAAAGGCCCATCGCTTTTCCCGCTTCGGTTTGCCCTTTTGGAAGTGCTAATAACGCCCCGCGAAGCGTTTGAGTAGCGTAAGCCGCAAAAATCATTCCCAAGGCTAATACTCCAGCCGAAAAGGCGCTAACCTGTACAGAGCGATGAAAAAGCTTTGTCAGCAGTGCAGAGCCGCCAAAATAAATTATAAATAATACCAGCAATTCGGGAAGTCCACGAATAAAAGCTGTGATACTTTTTAGAATCGATTTTAAAAAATTTAACTGACTAAATTCAATCAACGTAAATAAAATCGCAAGCCCCATTCCAAAAATAACGGCGCATAGCGAGACGGCCAAGGTGACCATTGCACCCTTTGCCAATTGCAGACCAAAACCTTCCAAGCCAATCATTATGCCTGCCCAAAATATTTCTGAATAATGGCGGCATAAACCCTATTTGCTTTAATTGCTGCTAATGCCTTATTTAATTTTAACAGCAGCGCTTGATTACCTTTTTTGACGGCAATACCTACACCTTTACCAAAATAATTGGGGTCATCAACCGGCTTTCCTATCAGGACATATTCTCCGCGTCCGTTTTGTTTTAACCACTGCTTAATTAACGGCGTATCTCCAACCATTGCATCCACTCGACCGGAAGTTAAATCCATCAGTGCATCTTCTTCACTCGGATACCGCTGAATAGTGATGCTATTTCCAAAAGAATCTTGGAGATAACTATCAAATGTCGTACCTCCCTGCACGCCGATGATTTTACCTTTCAACCCCTGTTTGGATAGCGTTAACGGCGTATTTTTGTCGGCGATGAAGCTAACGGAATTCGTATAATACGAATCAGTAAAATCAACTTCTTTTTGTCGTGCTGTGGTAATGTTCATTCCGCCAAACAAAGCATCAAACTTTCCCAATTTTAAACTCGGGATTAAGCTGTCCCACGGCTGATTGCTAATGGTGCAGGTAGCTTGCATTTGTTTACAAACCGCCTTCACGATATCCGCACCAAAACCTTCGACTTGACCGGATGGACCCATATAAACATAGGGCGGATAAGTGGCCTCCGTAGCGAATTTAATAGTGTCTGTTGCAAAAACAGACGAAACAAAAAGACAATTGACAAAGTAAAATGCTGTTATTCGCACAAAAGTGGGTGTCCAGCGGAAAAAATGGCTTACGCTTCTGTTATTATTTTTATTCATCAATCCCCCAGCGACTCAATAAAATCGCTAAAAACCTGAGTCTTTGGCGAGTGGAACATTATTTCTGGCTGTCCTTCTTCCACAATCCTTCCTTCATGAAGGAAAACTGTTTTATGCGCCACTTCCCGAGCAAATTTCATCTCATGCGTAGCAATGACGATGGTCATTCCTTTTTGCGCTAATTCATGAATTAAATCACGCATGGCTGTTATCATTTTAGGGTCTAACGCTGAAGTAGGCTCATCGAACAACATCACTTCCGGCTCCATCATCAAAGCGCGCGCAATGGCTGCCCGCTGTTGCTGACCACCGGATAGCCGGACAGGATAGTCATCTTTTTTCGCTAAAATACCAATCTGATCCAATAAACACTCTGCCTTTTTCACCGCTTCTGCTTTTGAGATTTTTAACACTTGGCAGGGCGCCTCAATTAAATTTTGTAAAATCGTTCGGTGCGCCCACAAATGAAATTGTTGAAATACCATTCCCAGTTTATTGCGAAGCGCAACAAGGCTTTGACACGTTGGCTTTTTTGCAGTAAGCGAAAAATGAAATTTAAGGTCGTTGATAACCATTCGTCCCTCATCAGGCATTTCAAGTAAATTAAGGCAGCGCAATAAGGTGCTCTTGCCCGCCCCACTATCGCCCAACAACGTAACTACTTCACCTGCCTTCGCCGCAAAGGAAACCTCTTTAAGAACGACTGTGCCGTGATAGCTTTTTTTCAAGGACTCAACTTGGATTTTGTTCATTTCGTGATAATAGCTGGATCCGAGTTTTTAGTCAAATATTTGACTAAATATTCAACTATTGATATATTATTTGAATATATATTTCAAACTTTTATGACCAGAAAGAGCGATTCTCAAAAATCATTGACTGAAGCCGTTAAAACGCTGCTTTGGACAGAAAAAATTACTAAGCAAGACGAGTTAGTTACAAAGCTCCGTCAGCAGGGCTATGATATCAACCAATCAAAAATTTCGCGTTTATTACGTAATTTACTGGCAATAAAAGTCAAGGATGAAGACGGCCAAACGGTCTATAGGCTCTCGAAAGAGCCTTTGCCTCCTTCGACAAAAAGCCCTTTAACACAGCTAGTGCTTGATATCACTGCAAATGAAACGTTAATTCTCGTTAAAACAAGCCCAGGATCAGCGCCGCTCATTGCTCGACTTCTGGATTATCATAAAAAAGATTCCATGATACTTGCGACCATCGCGGGAGACGATACGATCTTCATCGCCCCCAAATCCATCCAACAAATAGATCAAGTGCTCATTGAAGTAAAAGATTCTTTAGAGAGCATTAAAAATAAGCCCTAACCCGCTCGAGGTCTTCTTCCGTGTCAACACCCGGAGGACATTTACTTTTAGCGACCACCATGTAAATACGACACCCGTACCACAATATACGCAATTGTTCTAAGACTTCCATTTTTTCTGCGGGGCAAGCGTCCCAGGAAAGATATTCTTCTAGAAAGCCTACTCGGTAAGCATAGATACCGACATGGCGATAATGAGAACCATTCAATTGGAGGTTCTCATTATCAGAAAAAGTATCACGGCCCCACGGAATGGGAGCGTGGCTAAAATAAAGCGCGTAATTGCGCCGGTTTAAAACGACTTTAGTACTGTGGGGATTAAATAACTCATCGACCTCTGTAATGGGCGTACAAAGAGAAGCAACTTTAACATTACCATGTTCATCCAAGTCTTCCGCTAATTTACGAATGGCATCCGGTGGAATTAAAGGTTCATCGCTTTGCAAACAAACGATAATCTCATCATCTTCAAAACCTAACGCAACCGCAGCCTCGGCAATACGTTCAGTACCCGATTGATGATCGGAAGAAGTCATGCAAACTACTGCGCCAAAATCTTCGGCGACTTGGCGGATTCTTTTATCATCGGTAGCAATCACAACCTCTTCAGCACCGCTTTTAATCGCACTTTCATAAACATGCTGAATCATCGGTTTTCCGGCAATGTCAACTAATGCTTTGCCGGGTAAACGAGTGGAATCAAAACGCGCGGGAATAATAACTCGGAATTCCATCTTACCTCTCAATTAACGGACGTGTACTATCGGGCAACATTACCGGTATTCCATCGTGAATAGGGTAAGCTAATTTGTCAAAACTACAAATGAGCTCCTGTTCATCTTGGCTATAAACTAATTTCCCTTTACATATAGGGCAAGCCAGTATCTCTAACAATCTTCTATCCATCAAGGGCCTCTTAAGACTTCAGCTTCTATACCATGGAAACAATTTATCATTTTTAAAGTAAGAATCAAGAGTCTTAAAAGACTATGAAACATGCCTTAAATCTGAAGTTTTTCTGGAGGTTAGACTCCGGCATTCATGCCGGGAAGTGCCTTTTAGCGGTTCAAGTCAGAGGAAGAGCGGCACGGAAGGTTTTTATAACTTTTCCTTAAGCTACTCAAAATATTTTTTTGAAATACTATAATTTTGGGGTATGACAAATCAAAGTAAAAAATGGTCGTAGAAAGTAACACAAAACAGTAACGCCCTTGATTTCGAAAAGGGGTAGTTACGTGGAAAGACCCCAAGAGAATCGCAAAGTCATTGAGAAAATCAGCACTACAAAGCAAACCCCGAAAAGCCTCACTATATCAATCGGCCATGTCAATGCTTAACTTCTACATCAACCGTGCAGGAAGGCAATTGCCGGCTAAACAGAAAGCCGTTTTAAACCAGGCCAAAGACGAACTAAGAGCACTTTTCCAGAAGTGAGTTTTTCTTTTATACTTGAGTATTTTTAATTATTAAAAGCGCCAAATTAAGCCATCGAGCAATCGTTTCCTGATCTGTTTTTGGCACTGTCGCCGATTCCTTTTCTCATCATTTATTAATACTAACGTCCGTTTAATATCGGCCATTTTCGCTTCTCTCAAACGAGCGTTCTGAAAAGCTTCGAGGAAATTATTAATTTTAATGATTGCGACCTTTACAAAGTTATTACCTACGCATTGTTTTTCTAATTTTTAGAAAGACAAGCGCATTGTGGCCGTTTAAGGATAGCTTTACTTAACGTTTTGGGAAGAGAAAGTAAGTTAAAATCATAATTATCCGTAGATAACAAGCTTAGCATGGGATAAACTCTGGTTATTTTTTCCTTCCGTATCAAGTTTTCATAGAAAACGCAAACTCGGCGTATTTATAGCAAGATAGCTGCCCGCCTGTTCAGGTTAATCACGACTATTTTGACTATCCGTGAGAGAAACTAAATCACCTTTTTTGTGGTAACAGTGAAGGGCCCACTAACAATCGAATGATGCCTGCAAATAAGTGGCACATCCAAACTTTCTTGCGCTTGATTATAACGGGTTTAAGTTTGTATGGGTGTCATCCCAACGGCTGCGGGTACAATTAAATACTGCAATCATTGCATCCCTTCTATAAAAGCAGTCTCCCCGTTTTTTTAGTTTGATCGAAATAATCAACTATAATCCGGCAAATTGCTTTTTGAATAGTCTTAGCGATCTCCATCGAGATTCGATCGAATTCTGCCGCATCAACTTGACGGCGAATATTTTCTTTTTCTTTTGTAAAAGAAGTTTCAGTTATCAATGTTGCTCCATTATTTGATTACAATAGGTTAAGCAATAAATATTAAAGTTACCTTAAAGATCATTGATCAATTTCGAAAGGCCTACGCTCAACCTTTTGATAAGCATACGATAGTTGAGTCATTCCTGCGCGGGCAGGGGATTGTGAGTTTCCATCATGATATAAATAGCGTTCAGAGAGAAATCCCCAGAATACCCGAGGGATTACGGGCACGAGCGATCGTGCGGGAGTTGATTTTATACAATCGACTGGATCAAGATCCTCGGCTCTATTCTCTCGAGACGTTTGAATAGTTGACCGGGAAGTCATTCTACTCTCCCACTTAGAATCCTAAACAAAATTCTCGAGGATGAGATGAGATCATACAATAATTTTATCGGTATCGATATTGGTAAATTTTCATTTACAGTAGCTGTTTATGGCAGTAAATCTGCGAGGGAATATGAGAACAATTCCCAAGGCATTAATACTTTCCTGAAAAGCTATAAAGCATTTCTTGAATCGGGACTGTGCGTATTTGAAACAACCGGTGGATATGAACTCG
>NZ_CAJRAM010000023.1 GCF_907164965.1 Coxiella endosymbiont of Ornithodoros maritimus | reverse complement strand
CCCATGAACCCGATACCAATGGTTCGCGCCTCCACACGCTTCTATCAACCACACAAGCCACCTTAAGGCCTTGCCACAGTGGACACATATTGAGCGCCTAACCCCTCTCGTGTGGATCACCTTACCCCACTCATCAATCCCACACAGTTGAAAAACCCCTTTTGCAATAAATACCAACACCAAGTATTTTAATATCTTTCATGGCCCTGCTCCTTTTTTTAAAAATAGAAACTCTATGTTGGCGCATTATAACGCCCTCTTTAAGGAGGGGCACTTTTCATTAGGTTACTTTTTTTATGATTTTTGTCCTGTTGAATACCAATTAGGCCGCCTTTGCGGCCTAATTGGTAACGTGAGTGAGAGTACTATCTAAGGTCTTTTTAATTATTCATCCCATTTGAGCGTGCCCCCCGCCTGGTATTCAATGACGCGGGTTTCAAAGAAATTCTTTTCTTTTTTGAGATCCATCATTTCACTCATCCAGGGGAATGTGTTTTTCGCCCCGGGGAATTGCTCCGGTAAGCCGATTTGCACACAACGTCGATTGGCAATGTATTGCAAATAATCTTTGAACATGTTGGCGTTTAAGCCTAAAATGCCGCGAGGTATAGAGTCTTTCGCGTATTGGTATTCTAGTTCGGCACCTTCAAGGATCATCTGAATCACTTCTTTTTGAAAATCCTTTTTCCATAAATGCGGGTTTTCAATTTTAATTTGATTAATTACGTCGATACCGAAGTTTACATGCATGGATTCATCGCGCAAAATATATTGAAATTGTTCAGACGTTCCTGTCATTTTACCACGGCGACCCATAGCGAGGATTTGTGTGAATCCCACGTAAAAGAATAACCCTTCAAAAACGACATAGAATGCGATTAAATCGCGTAATAAACGGCGGTCATCTTCCGGCGCTCCAGTTTTAAAATTAGGTTCGGCCAAACTTTGGGTATAAGGCAATGCCCATACGGCTTTTTTGGAAACCGCTGGTAGTTCCCGATACATATTAAAAACTTCCGCTTCATCCAATCCGAGACTCTCGATAATGTATTGGTAAGCGTGCGTGTGTAGGGCTTCTTCAAACGCTTGGCGCAGTAAATATTGGCGGCATTCAGGATTAGTGATATGCCGATAAATCGCGAGCACTAGATTATTAGCGACTAATGAGTCGGCAGTCGAAAAGAAACCTAGGCTGCGTTTTACGATGGTTCGTTCGTCGGCGGTTAAGCCATTTGGGTCCTTCCAAAGAGCGATGTCTGCAGTCATGTTAATTTCATTGGGCATCCAATGATTGGCGCAGCCGGATAAGTATTTTTGCCAAGCCCAGGTGTATTTAAAAGGGACTAGTTGGTTAAGGTCGGCGTGACAATTAATAATTTTTTTGTCGTCAACGCGAATTCGGGCAGCGCTCATTTCGAGTTGTTCTAGGCCTGTAGCGCCACTTTGCACAGTTGTACCGCCACCGGTTTCCTCCTCATCGGATTCTTCGTTTTTTGGGGAGAATTTTTTTTCGGGCGTAGCTTCAATGGCCTCGGGGTCATTGTAATCATCCCAATCGAGTAAACTGCTTATTTCTTGATGAGTTTGCATCGATTCTCCTTTTTATTTAGTGGTTCAGAACCATAACTTTTTAAGGAATTTATTGACATGCTTCGCAATCGGAATTATCAATAGTGCAAGAGTTAGGGTTATTTTTCCCCGTTACTGCATTTAACGTTGTGTCATGAATAGTGGCTTTTTCGGTTCCTGTGGCTCCCATACTGCGCAGGTAATAGGTCGTTTTCAATCCGCGCAGCCAGGCCATGCGATACAAGACATCCAATTTTTTCCCCGAGGGTTCAGCCATGTATAAATTCAATGATTGAGCTTGATCGATCCATTTTTGTCGACGTGAGGCGGCTTCAACCAGCCAGCGTGGCTCAATCTCGAAAGCCGTGGCATATAATTTTTTAAGCTCCGCCGGAATACGATCAATTTTTTGAACGCTGCCGTTGTAATATTTAAGGTCATGTACCATTACGTTATCCCATAGTTGGCGACTTTTAAGTTCGCTAACTAAATAAGGATTGATCACGGTGAATTCTCCCGACAAATTCGACTTCACAAATAAATTTTGATACGTCGGTTCAATCGATTGAGAAATACCACAAATATTCGAGATCGTTGCTGTGGGTGCAATGGCCATGACGTTAGAATTGCGCATACCGTGTGCAACAACTTGCTTTCGCAACGCATTCCAATCGAGGGTTTGGTCGGTATTTTGTTCGAAATATTTTCCGCGACTTCTTTTCAATAATTGAATGGAATCGATAGGTAAAACATTCTGGCTCCATAAAGAACCTCTAAAAGTTTGATAAGGACCGCGTTCTTTAGCTAATTCCATCGATGCTTGGATGGCGTAATAACTAATCGTCTCCATGCTTTGATCGGCAAATTGCACGGCAGCTTCTGAAGCGTAGGGAATATTTTGCAAATATAACGCGTCCTGAAATCCCATCAATCCAAGTCCAATTGGACGGTGTTTGAGATTGGAAGTGCGTGCTTGTGGGACGCTGTAATAATTAATGTCGATGACATTGTCCAGCATGCGGATCGCCGTTTTTGTTGTTCTTGCTAATTTTTCAGTATCGAGTTTGCCGTCTTTCATGTGATTGACGAGGTTAATACTGCCGAGATTGCAGACAGCAATTTCCTCGCGGGAGGTATTTAATGTGATTTCCGTGCATAAATTCGAGCTATGAATAACGCCAACATGTTGTTGCGGCGAGCGAATATTGCAAGGATCTTTGAAAGTCACCCAGGGATGTCCCGTCTCAAACAGCATGCTTAAAATCTTTCGCCACAGTGAAATCGCGGAAATAGTTTTTGAGCGAATCTCGCCGCGATGTGCTTTTTCTTCGTAGGCAACGTAGGTGGTTTCAAAGGTTTCTCCAAATTTATCGTGTAAATTAGGTACCTCGTCGGGAGAAAATAAGGTCCACTGCCCATCCTCAAATACCCGCTTCATAAATAAGTCGGGAATCCAATTAGCTGTATTCATATCGTGGGTCCGGCGGCGGTCATCGCCTGTATTTTTACGCAAATCCAAAAATTCTTCGATGTCCATGTGCCATGTTTCTAAATAAGCACAAACAGCGCCTTTGCGTTTACCGCCTTGGTTGACGGCAATCGCCGTTGCATCCGCCACGTTGAGAAATGGCACAACGCCTAATGATTTTCCATTGGTACCTTTAATGTAAGCGCCCAACGCTCGCACCGGCGTCCAATCGTTGCCTAATCCACCCGCGTATTTTGAAAGCAAAGCATTGTCTTTAAGCGCGCTGTAAATTCCATCTAAACTGTCCGGGACTGTCGTTAAAAAACAACTGGAAAGCTGAGGAAAAACGGTGCCTGAATTAAATAAGGTTGGGGTTGAGCTCATAAAGTCGAACGAAGAAAGAACATTGTAAAACTCAAC
Source organism: Coxiella endosymbiont of Ornithodoros maritimus (assembly GCF_907164965.1). GTDB lineage: Bacteria > Pseudomonadota > Gammaproteobacteria > Coxiellales > Coxiellaceae > Coxiella. The sequence continues at coordinate 21,005 of NZ_CAJRAM010000023.1, read as the reverse complement.
CGCACGTTCGTTGCGTGCTTCGCCTTCACTTTGAGCTAAGCCCATAGCGACTCGCATGAAAAAAACTTGGGGCAATTCAATGCGCACCTGCTGGTGATGAATCAAATAACGATCATAAAGCGTTTGCAGGCTTAAATAAGTAAATTGTTGATCGCGTTTGGGTTTTAGTGCTTGGGCCAAATAATTCAAATCAAAAGTTTGTAAATTGGGATGCAGATGTTCAGTCTCGATCCCGTGGCGGATAAAATTTTTGAATGCCTCGGGGTAATAACGGGCAATATCTTCGTGCATTAAATCCTGCGGGAGATTAAGTCCATTTAGCACTTCGCGGTATAAATCATGGAGCAATAAACGCGCGGTCACATAAGTGTAATTCGGTTCGTTTTCCACCAAGGTGCGTACCGTCATGACGAGCCCTTTGTAAACATCTTTTAAAGCGACTCCGTCGAATAAATTATTTTTCGTTTCTTCAAGGATTTTAACGGCGTCGACACCTTCTAAATCGCTGCAAGCGGAGCGCACCATGCGCGCAAGCCAAGATTGGTCCAGCAGGGTGGTAGCACCATCGTCGAGGGTGACGTGAATGGTATTTTCGGCTCCGCTCGCTTTTTGTTCTTCACGTTGTTTACGGCGCTCTTCTCGATAGAGCACGTAAGCGCGAGCAGCTTTGTGCAAGCCGGCGTACATGAGTGCCAGTTCCACCTTGTCTTGAATCATTTCAATATGGAGGGCGCCGCCGGACGGCCAGCGTTTTTGGAAAAGATCAGTAATCTGATTGGTTAACCGCGACACGATTTCTTGAACGCGGCCTGATTCAGCCGCTGTTTCCCCCTCAACGGCTAAAAAGGCTTTTTTCATGGCAATCGTGATCCGGTTAGCGTCGTATTTCACGACCCGCCCATCGCGTTTGACCACTCGCAATTGGCCAGGTTGAATGGCTTCGAGTAGATTCCCATCGGAGTTGCCGCCACCGAGCGTTAATCTGGTTTCTTTTAGATTAGTTTCCATGAGAGAATCTCCGGGTTTTTTTCATTGGTTTGGGGGTATAAATAATTGATTTTAGGCTTCACAACCCCGCCGATTGGGTCCTACTTGAGCCACAATATATAGGCATTTTTTAAGTTGTTAAACACAAGATAATGTGTTTTAGTGTGAATTGCAAGTAGAGTAAGACGGGGGAAAGCTGTGGATAAAATGGGGATATATTCTTACCCACAACTCACAACACTTTCAATTTTAAGCTTCGTCATTTAGGCGCGCTTTTAGCGCGCTGGGTCCCCTATGCGGGGATGACGGGTTTTAGGGTTTTAGGTCTTTACCCTTTACGGGTAGTTAATATTATAGGTATAAATAATTTACGCAGGCGAAGATAGTTAAGGGTTATTGCAGTAGTTCTGATTTTAAGAGTCTGCCTAGGCAAGAATAAAAGCTATCCGCTTGGGTCTTGGTCCATGCCGCCGGAAGAATTGCCGGAAATATCCACCTCTCCCTCTCTGGTGTGATACTCTTGAATAGATACTCCTTCTAAGTGTGTATCCCCATGCACCTCATGGTTGCTAAAGCCATTGAGATCAAGTTCATGACTATCTGCTTTTTCGAAGGAATAACCGTCATCATCACCTTCTTTATTTTCGCCCTTGTCTGCGGCCCGGGCCTTGCTCTTCTTCCAGAAGCAACCCTGCTTCAGGTAACGCTCCTTCGTCAGGAGGAGCCGTTAATGGCAACTCACCTGTTGAGAGGGAAGCTTGGTTTCTTTGAACCACTTCTTCAAGTGGAGCGGCTACCGAAGGTGCGCCTTCTGATAAACCGGTTTCAGTAGAAGAAGGGACTGGCGCCTTATTCTACTGTTAACGCTGAAGCGTTTTCAGCAGAAATATTCTCGCCAACGACAGGAGTTCCCGGAGCCACGGCTCCCGGGAGCAAGCCGCTCGTGGGAGGGCCTCGGCGAATTTGAGCAAAGATTCAGCTTCCTCCGCGGACGGTTTAACGAGGTGAGTAACAACGTTATCGGCATGCTCAGAAAATGAGTCCAAACTGCTATGCAATGTATCGGAACTCGAAAACGGCCTATTGGATATTAAAAAATTTACATCTTCCGGGACGTGGGCGGGTAAACCTCCACCGAGGCTCCACAACAGGAACAACAACGCTCCCTAAATGAAGATTGACGTTTTCCCTCACGAAAGATTTCACATTTATTTCATCGGCGTCTTTCTCGTATTCTTTAGGTCTAAGCCCTTGTTTCAAAAGAGAGCCCACGCCGGCTTTTTCATGAGTAACCATAAACGTCACTCACCACTTGGGTGAGTTAACTGAAACTTCCCTCCCTCTTTTATCTCTATACCCCAATTATAGCGCAGTTATTAGTTTTTCTTCATTAACTAAATGATTAAAAAAGAAAATTTTGGTTTTGATAAATATTGAAAGCCGCGCGTCGTAGAATAAAAATATCTTTAAAAATCAATAGATTGATTTACTACGTTGCTTATCGATATACATGGCTTCGTCGGCTTTGGAGATTAACATTTTGATGTCTTTTATAGGGCCTGTTTGGTATCCGATGGAAAAATGCCCCGTTTTAGGTTCCAATTCTCTCAAAATGGATTCAAGCTTTTTAAGCAGACTTTGTTCGGCTTCTTTTATCGAGGAGGCATCGTCATGGAAAGCAAGATAAAGGAATTCGTCGCCTTCAATTCGAAAAAACAGATCCCTTTTTCGGGCTGAGGAAGTGATTCGGTGGGTGGTTTTTTTGAGTAATTGATCGCCGGCACGATGGCCATAGTTATCATTAACAGCTTTGAAATTGTTTAAGTCGAGTAGGAAAACGCTGATTTTCTTTTCGGTATAAACAGTGAAGGTTTTCTTAAAAGTTCCTCCAGTTTAGTAGGGTTGTAGGCCCCTGTTAGCGGATCGTAGTAGGAGAGTGGGACCAAGTTTTCAAAAAGTGAGGCGCTAATGAGGGGTACAGCTGAGAAATTAACGACAATTTCTAATAAAAAACAATCCTCTTCAGAAAAATAAACATTATTTTCCAGATTAACGAGTTTGAGAACGCCTAATAATACATCTTTGAGTTTAATTGTGGCAAGCAATGATCGAACAGGTTTTTTTTTAAAGAATTTATCCACCTTTTTGCTAAAACGAGGATCATTTTGGCAATCTCTAATAAAAGAAGATTTTCCAGTTTCGGCGACGGTGTGCCCGCAATACCTCCGCCCCTTTTTAGCCGAATGCCTTTAGTTACCTCTTCATCTAAACCTTTGCCATAGAAAAAAATAACTCATCATACACTGAGTCATAACGCAAGAGACTCCAATTAGATAGGGGTAAAAAATTTTCTACCTCTTGCATGATTTTTTCAATAACGGTATCGACTTTGTAGGGAGAGATAATTAATTCGCTTAATATTTCGCTTATATGTGAAAATAGTAACTGTAATTTCTTTTGTTGAATGGAAACCATAAATAAAGACGTACAAAATCCCTATTTTAGTAGCGGTAATGTTCCGATTTAAAAGGTCCTTCGGGATCAACTCCGATATAGTCGGCTTGTTTTTCAGTCAATTTTGTTAATTTTGCGCCTACCCGTTCTAAGTGAAGTCGAGCAACTTCTTCGTCGAGATGTTTGGGTAAAACGTAAACCCCGATAGGGTATTTTTCAGGGTATTGCCACAATTCTATTTGCGCAAGCACTTGGTTAGTAAAGGAGTTGGACATGACAAAACTAGGGTGTCCTGTTGCACAGGCCAAGTTGACTAAACGACCTCGAGCTAACACCGTAAGACGTTTTCCGTCACGGAAAATAACTTGATCCACTTGGGGTTTGATATTCATCCATTGGTAATCTTGTAAGGAAGCAATATCGATTTCGTTGTCGAAATGACCAATATTACAAACGAAAGCTTGATCTTTCATTTTCAGCATATGCTCATGAGTGATAATATCGGTATTCCCCGTTGCTGTTACAAAGATATCAGCGCTATCAGCCATTTCACCCATGGTAACGACGCGGTAACCTTCCATCGCTGCTTGTAAAGCGCAAATAGGATCGATTTCTGTAATATAAACGGTAGCTCCATAAGCGCGTAATGATTCGGCGCAACCCTTGCCGACATCCCCATAACCACAAACCACCACGCGCTTACCAGCGATCATAACGTCCGTAGCGCGCTTGATAGAGTCGATTAATGATTCACGGCAGCCGTAAAGATTATCAAATTTAGATTTGGTGACAGAATCGTTGACGTTTATGGCGGGGAATTTTAATGCGCCTTTCTTTAACATTTTGTAAAGACGGTGTACCCCCGTGGTCGTTTCTTCAGAAACACCCCGTATGTTTTGGCATAATTCAGGGTGTTTTTGGAGAGTGTAAGCGGTTAAGTCGCCGCCATCATCAAGCAGTAAATTGGGCGTCCAACCTTTGGGCCCTTCTAGCGTAGATGCAATGCAGCGCCAATATTCTTCTTCGGTCTCCCCTTTCCAGGCGAAAACAGGAATGCCTTTTTGAGCGAGGGCAGCAGCAGCGTGATCCTGGGTGGAAAAGATATTACAGGAAGACCAGCGCACCTCGGCGCCTAATAATATCAGAGTTTCAATTAAGACGGCCGTCTGAATGGTCATGTGAATACAGCCGGCAATGCGTGCGCCCTTTAAGGGCTTTGCATTTTTATATTTTTTGCATAATGCCATTAACCCTGGCATTTCCGTTTCGGCAATTTCGATTTCTTTACGGCCCCAATCGGCCAGGTTGATATTGGCGATATGGTAGTCTTGTGTCATTGTTGCTGTTTGCATGTCATTTTCCATTTCAATTAGTTACGTTTGCAGCGACTAAACCGGCGGCTTCGCGGAGTATTTCGGCTTTATCGGTTCGCTCCCACGTAAACTCAGGTTCTTCTCGACCGAAATGTCCGTAGGTGACGGTTGCCTTATAAATGGGCCTCAATAAGTTCAATTCTTCGATAATTTTGCCAGGACGAAGATCAAAATGTTCTTTAATTAATTGCTGAATGCGGGCTTCGCCAATTTTCCCCGTGCCGAAAGTTTCGACACTGATTGAAGTGGGCTCGGCAACGCCAATTGCATAGGAAACTTGTATTTCACACCGATCAGCGAGGCCGCCAGCCACGATATTTTTGGCTACATAACGGGCAGCATAAGCGCCTGAACGATCGACTTTGGAAGGATCTTTGCCAGAAAAACACCCACCACCGTGGCGTGCCATTCCGCCGTAGGTATCGACAATAATTTTTCGACCGGTTAACCCGCAATCCCCCACCGGGCCGCCAATAATGAAGCGTCCTGTCGGATTAATAAGGAAGCGCGTGTGCTTATCGAGCCAATGCGGGGGAATAATGGGTTTGATAATTTCATCGATGACCGCTTCCCTCAAACTTTCTTGGTTAATTTCGTGGCTGTGTTGAGTGGAAAGGACGATACAGTCGGCGGCGACGGGTTTTCCGTTTTCGTAACGCAAGGTTACCTGGGATTTCGCATCGGGACACAGCCAAGGGAGCCGACCATTTTTGCGTAACAGCGCTTGTTGGCGTACAAGGCGGTGGGCATAGGTGATGGGAGCCGGCATAAAAACATCGGTTTCTCGGGAAGCGTACCCAAACATTAACCCTTGGTCGCCTGCCCCTAATTCTTGGTCTTCACGGCCATCGACACCCATAACGATATCGGGCGATTGTTTTCCAATGGCAGTGACAACAGCGCAAGTTTCTCCGTCAAAGCCAAGGTGGGGGTCGTTATACCCGATTTGTAAAACAGTGTTTCGGATAATTTGTTCTACGTCCGCCCAGGCGTTGGTAGTGATTTCCCCGGCTACAAAAACCATTCCAGATTTTACGACTGTTTCGCAAGCCACTCGACAGTTAGGGTCTTGGCCAATCAGGGCATCAAGAATAGCATCCGAAATTTGGTCAGCTACTTTGTCCGGGTGACCTTCGGAAACGGATTCTGAGGTAAATAAGGTCGTGTGCGTCATTAAAGCATCCCTAAATTAATGTTTCAAAAACATAGAGTAAGTTGTGTCAACATGGTAATAAAAAATTATTTGAATTGCACCCGATTTTTTACAGTGATATATTAGATCACGTTCACAAACGAAAATAGGAGCTAAAAATGCGACGTTTACTCATCAGTCTCAGCATATTTTTTGCATCTTGAGCGGAAGTATCACTTACGCAACAACGCAGCAATCCCAACAGTCGAGTCCTCCAGTTAATCTTTACGAAAAACCACAATCCAACGCGAAAATTTTAAAAACACTCTCACCAACTGTACGCTTGATTCTTATCTATCATCAAAAAGATTGGGTTAAAGTAGGTGATCCGCGTAATGGCGAGATAGGTTGGCTGAATTAAGCACAATATCAAAAAGCGCTTAAAGCGTATTATTCAGTCCAATGTTCAAACTGTACTTATCTGGACGGAGCATAACGAACAAGGAAAGCCCACGATGGATATTGTGGCTTATAAGGACGGCAAAAAATTAACTGGCAAGGAAAGTCAGAAATTGTACGATCAAATTAAAGCGCAACAAGCTAAAGAATCCCATTATATGCAGCGTGTTTTCTGGCACATGGATGATTTAATGGCGGAGCAAATGCGGGCTTTTTCTCATTGGATGACTGTATAGACCCTTGGGATGATGATTTTGTTGGTTTCGGGCCAATGGTGGTGCAGCCGCTAATTATCCTCAAGCCTGTGCACAAAGTTTCCCACCCCATGTCGAGTGATACGAAGTCGAATAAAGTTGACCAATCTAAAGCAAATTAAGCGACCCTCATATGGCATCGGACAATGTTCTTGGAATGACGGCGCTTATCTTTAAATTTTTGTCGTGCGTTAAGCCGAATGATTTTAAGTCAAGGAAAAATAGTTTAATTTTAGTCTATGGCAGTTAGCTGACCTTAGAATCCTTGCAAATTTAACACTTTATGTTAGATTTGCAAGGATGTTAACTCGCTTACTGACTTTAAAGCTTTTAACGGCGTTGGAAAATAATCCAGCAGTGGCTATCCTTGGGTCGCGACAAGTGGAAAAGACAACGCTTGCACTTGAAGTTGCTAAAAAAGCTCTTCTGTTTACCTGGATTTAGAAGCGCCTCCTGACGTGGCGAAACTACAAGACCCAACCGCTTACTTTAGTAATCAAATGGGAAAGCTTGTTGTTTTGGATGAAATCCAGCGCATGCCAGAACTCTTTAAAGTACTGCGTGGAATAATCGATCAACGTCGACAGCCCGGAATGGGTAATGGGCAATTTTTAATACTCGGTTCAGCTTCTCGGGATCTCTTAAGGCAATCTTCCGAAAGTCTAGCAGGTCGCATCGCTTACCTTGAACTCTCACGGGTTTAACTCCTCTTGAAACAGACGCAGTGACGCCTTCTGCATTGAACCGGCTTTGGTTGAGAGGAGGTTTCCCAAACAGTTATACAGCCATTTCGGATCACGTGAGTGCAACGTGGCGAGAGAACTTCATACAAACTTATCTAGAAAGAGATATCCCGCAGTTTGGGCTTCGCATTCCTTTTCGCGGTTACTTTGCGACGGTTTTGGACCATGCTTGCCCATTTTCAAGCTACTACGGTGAATATTTCCAAGCTAGCGACTAACCTTGATCTCAGCAGTACGACTATCAAGCGTTGCGTTACCTTGATTTGTTGGTTGATCTTTTGCTAGTCATCGATTGGAACCCTGGTATGCCAACAAGGGTAAGCGACTGATTAAATCGCCTAAAATTTATATTCGTGATAGTGGCTTGCTTCATCAATTATTGAATATTCCCGATTTTGACGCACTCTTGGCTCACCCTGTAGTGGGTGCGAGCTGGGAAGGTTTTGTGGTAGAGAACCTTTTAGCCGTGGCCCCCGATCATACTGAGACTTCTTTTTATTGAACTGCTGGGGGTGCTGAAATCGATTTGTTGCTGCACATGCCTGGACAAGAATGTTGGGCCATTGAAATTAAGCGAACAACGGTGCCCAAAGTAGAACGCAGATTTTACCAGGGCTGTAAAGACTTAAACCCGACCCGACGCTTTGTGGTCTACAGCGGCGAAGAAAGATTTCCACTCTCGCGTCAAGTGGAAGCCATTCCCTTGTTGGATTTGACGGTGGAGCTTCGCAACTTTAGCTAAAGTTCTCCCGACTTCCAGATTTTTTTGTGGACGCCAATAAGGTCTTATATTTTCAAATAGTTAGAATGATTCTTGTGCGAAAATACGTACTAAATCTGAAAGTCAGAAAAACTTAAAACCCGACACCCCCGCTCCTTCGTCGTCCCCGCCTATACGCGCAGCGCACACACGCTGCGCGCTAAAAACGCGCCTGGACTCCCGCTACACGAGATCATGCAGTTTAAAATGGAAATAGCTGTGATTTCTGGGTAATGAGATGGTACGGACTTAGGGCTTCTGCAATACTAATTCCAAAGCTTTTTAAAAAGCACTAAGTCCGTACCCAACTCCGGTTCTCCCGCCCCTACCATCGCCGTTTCGTCGAAGGTATCTACATAACTGGCGCAATTTTAAAAAACCACGCCACCCATATCATCAGCCGAGCAAATACTAAAAAGTATCACAGAATCGCCTGTCCGTAGATGCTTACTTGCTCGTTGTGGTTTACGCCCCTCAGAATTTTTAGCCTGGAAAACTGAACAAAATAAATGAATCTGCGAGAATGAGTGGACTTTAAGTTTTTTTAAAGAGCTGCTTCTAGATCGTGGCGCAAATCAGTTATCGCTTCGATACCGACGGAGAGGTGAATAAAAGCATCTGTTATGCCCCCAGTTTTTGGCGTTCTGCTTGTGGAATGGAGGCGTGGGTCATTATGGCCGCGGGGTGTTCGATGAGGCTTCGACACTGCCGAGGTTTGCCGCTAAGGTGAAAAGTTGGCAGCGTTCGAGTACTTTTTTAGTTTCATTTAAATCGAATTTTAGCTCGACAGAAATCATGCCGCCAAAATAACGCATTTGTTTTTTAGCAATCGAGTGCTGGGAGTGGCTTGGTAAGCCAGGATAATAAACGCATTTTACTTTGGGGTGTTTCTCTAACCATTGGGCTAACTGCATCGCATTTTCAGAGTGGCGTTCCATTCGAATGGCTAACGTTTTTAATCCGCGTAAAATCAGAAAACTATCGAAAGACGCGGCGATAGCACCTATAGCTTTTTGTAAATATTTTAATTGTTCGGCTAAAGTTTTATTGTCGCCCTCCACGGCTACGCCGCCTACGATATCAGAATGACCATTTAAATATTTTGTTGCCGAATGTGTAACGATATCGAAGCCTAATTCTAATGGGCGTTGAATAATCGGTGTGGCGAATGTGTTGTCGGCAACTGCGATGATATTTTTTCTTTTACGATCTCCGCAATTTTTGCAAGATCAACAACTTTAAGCCGAGGATTGCTTGCTGATTCTACCCACAACATTTTAGTTTTTGCGGTGATGGCTTCTCGCACTTTATTTTCGTCCGTAAAATCGACGAACGAAAAAGAAAGGCCGGCTGATCGCTTTCGTACATTTTCAAATAAACGATAGGAGCCAGCATAAACGTCGTTCCATCACCACTACATGATCACCCGATTGTTAAGAGTTCTAAAATAGTGGCGTGACGGCCATTCCTGACGAGAAAGCAAAGCCGTGTTGTCCAGACTCTAAATCCGCGACACAACGCTCATAAGTAAAGCGCGTCGGATTTTGGCTGCGAGAATATTCGTACCCTTGATGAACGCCTGGACTTTTTTGCGCATAAGTGGAAGAGGTATAGATGAGCGTCATGACGGCGCCGGTTAAGGGGTCCGGTTTTTATCCGGCGTGAATGACACCTGTATCGATGCGTGATTTTTTATTGTTGTTAGCCGTCACCTTTTTTATCCCATCAAAAAGAAGAGTAGCCCGTATGGAGCGAAGCGGAATACGGGAAATTGTTAGGATTGAAAATCCGTTACAAAAACCCTTGTGCCTGCATCCAGGCGTCGTCTGCAAATTTAGTCAAGTAATTTCGAATAGCATCCGGCAAAATAACTAAACATCGCTCGCCTTCTTTCAATCGTTGAGCCGCTTGGCAAGCTGCCCAAACAGCTGATCCGGAAGAACCGCCCAGTAATAGCCTCTCTTCACAAATTAAACGGCGCGCCATTAAAAAAGAATCTTTGTCGTTAATTTTGACGTATTCATCGATTAGGTTGTTGTCCAGCACGTCGGGGATAAAATCATACCCGATGCCTTCTACAAGGTAAGGTTTAATTTCATCCCCGCCCCCTAGAATAGATCCAATGGGGTCGACGCCGATGATCTGAATCGAAGGATGCACTTCTTTTAGTTTTTTTTGCAACTCCGATGACGGTCCCCCCTGTGCCAACGCCCATTACCACCATGGAAAGATTTTCACCCATGTCCTCCAAAATCTCTTGGGCTGTGGTTTGGTAATGGATATCGGGATTTTCACTATTGCTGTATTGATCGAGAATGTAAGAATTAGGAATTTTCTGCTTTAGACGTTTGGCGAGTGAAATATGGCTTTCGGGATCATCATAGGCTGCTTCTGTAGACGTTCGATAAATGGTTGCGCCCAGCGCTTCTAAAACGACTTGTTTTTCGTGGCTCATTTTTTCTGGCATCGTGATGATAACTCGATAGCCTTTGACGGCTCCAGCTTAAGCAATACCGATCCCCGTATTGCCAGAGATTGGTTCGATTAGTGTATCGCCCGGTTTAATTTTTCCCTGTTCTTCGGCCGATTCAATCATAGCAACGCCAATTCGGTCTTTAACGGAACCGCCTGGATTGAGGAATTCGCATTTGCCGTAGAGTTCACAAGGAAGAGATTGGCCAATTCGATGCAAGCGCACAACCGGCGTTTCGCCGATAACTCGAAGTATATTATCAAGAACCATGAATGACCTAAACTAGGGTATTGTGTTTAATACAAGTAGCGTATGATAGTTTATAATAAAAACAAAAGCGAAGCGTTATGTTTAAGCCAAGATACATTAATGACATCGTCAAGCGATTATTGGGTTCGATACCGCCTGGGGTTAAAAACTTGCCCAAAGATCTCGAAAAAAACTTCAAAAGCATATTGCAACAATCCTTTAGTAAAATGGATTTAGTGACGCGCGAAGAATTTGATGCCCAGGTTAAGGTGTTGGAGCGCACGCGAGCAAAATTGGAAGCGCTGGAAAAAAAGTTAAGTGAATTAGAAAATCTTCAATCGTAGTCTTCGATGTCGCTTGCTATTGTGTATAGTTGCGGCAGCACACGGATTGATCCTCCTCCTGTAACCGTGGAGGTTCATATATCGAATGGCATGCCAGTATTTTCTGTTGTTGGGCTTACTGGAAACTGCTGTTTAAGGAAAGCCGTCATCGCATTCGTAGTGCCATTGTCAGGCTATATTTTGCTTATAATAACCTTGTATAAGAGGATACAAATGCGCGATTTGCTTGAAACTTTATTAGAAGAAGCCTTTATTGTCACCTCGGAAGCCCGCAAGGGGACGCTGCGGTAATATCAATTTTCACAAGCCCGTAATATGATTAAAGTTGCCATTGGCATGCGGCGATGAGGTAAATCCTATTTTCTTTACCAAACTATCAATGGATTTTTGGATCAAGGCGTTGCTAAAGAGCAAATTCTGCTATTTAATTTCGAAGACGATTAGCTACTGCCTATCGACATCAAAGCAATGGGAAGTTCTTTTCGAGAATATTTGGGGGCGCATCAGGTGAAAATAGATAGCAGTAGACCCTTTAGACAACGAACCTTCGATATCCTGTGTCAATATTTACTCAATTATTTTTCGCGTGGTGGATTTCCGGCTGTGCAGCACATGCCCATCAATGAATGGCGGGAAACGCTGCAGGGATACATAGATACGGTGATTTTAAGAGATATTATTGAGCGTTATCATGTGACGAATGTTGCGTTATTAAAATATCTCACAACGACTTTATTGAAAAATACGGCCACTGTTTTTTCAGTGAATAAATTTTATAACGATATAAAAAGCCAAGGTTACAAAGTGAGTAAAGACACGATTCATACTTATTTGGATTAGCTTGAAGACGCTTTTTTAATTTTTACTGTGCCTATTTATTCCGAATAGGGGCGGATAAAGCAGAAGAAACCCAAAAAGATTTATGGAATTGACAATAGTCTGATTAATGCTATTTCAATCAGTTTGAATAATAATTATGGAAGATTGTCGGAAAATTTAATTTATTTGGGCTTCAGGCGACGAAACAAAAGTATTTATTTCTACGACAGCCAAGAAGGGTACGAAATTGACTTTGTGACCGTGGATAAGACGGGTTATCGTGAGTTAATCCAAGTGAGGTGGGATACATTAGAGGCGAAAACCTTAGAAAGGGAAAAGCGCACCATTCGGGGAGCCGAAAAAGAGTTGGGTATTAAAGCAGGATAATCACGGCAAGGGGATATTTAAAAGAGATTTGTACCTCTTATTAATGATGCTGGTAGTTTTAAACACCCTCCTTATTGAAATCCTGCTAGAAATCATCAGCATATTGTGATTAACTGTGTTTCAATGTTAAACAATTCAAAAAAGCGGGTTTTGAGCGTTTTCAGTCTGGTGATGATCAACGTCATTGCTATCGACAGTTTGCGCAATTTGCTGACGAATGCAGGTAATAGGCTGACTATCCTTTTATTTTATTTCATTGCGACTCCCATTTTTTTTGGCCAGCGTCTTGGTAACGGCTGAATTGGCGACGCATCGGCCTAAAACCGGGGAAGTTTATGTTTGAGGCATTTGGACCGCAATGGGCCTTTTTCACGATTTGGTTTCAGTAGATTTATAACGTTTTTTGGTACCCACGATTTTATCCTTTATTGCTGTCAATGTTGCTTATTTTTTAATCCAGCGCTAGCCGCCGATAAAGCATTTATGTTGCTGATGATTCTCGGTATGTTTGTATTGGTGACGATAGCCGAACAGTTATGGAATGATAATTTCCAGTGTAGTGAGTTCGATAAACGCCATTGTCGGCACCATTATTCCAATGGCATTGATTATTCTATTAGGCGCTGTTTGGTTGTTGATGAAAAAACCGTTAGCCATCAGTTTGAACTAGCATAATTTTATTCCTCATTTTAGTCATATTTCTAATTTGGCTTTTTTAGTAGTGGTGTTTTTTAGTTTGATGGGAATTGAAATGTCAGCGGTTCATGCCGAAGAAGTGAAAAACCCTGAACGAGATTATCCGCGCGCCCTGTATTATTCAGCGTTAATTATTGTCATCAGTGCAGCTTTATCGTCGACCTCGATTGCATTGATCGTGCCGCAACAGACATTAAATATTGTCAGTGGTTTGGATCAAGTGTTTGCATTATTTTTAAATGCGTTTCATTTAAAATAGTTATTGCTTGTTACGATATTCATTATTATTTTAGGGGGTTTTGGTAGCATGGCAGCGTGGGTTATTGGGCCTACGAAAGGGTTGATGGTGGCAGCAGAAGACGGATCATTACCGGCCTGGATGTCTTATCGAAATAAACGAGGCGCGCCCCTGGGTGTTTTATTGATGCAAGTTATTTTAGTTGTTTTTCTATGTTTGTTGTTTTTGTTAATTCCTTCTTTTAATACTGCTTATTGGATTTTAAGCGATTTAACAGCACAGTTGACCTTAATTTTTTATATTCCATTTTTTGCTGCAGCGATTCGATGGCGCTTTAAAACTGAAAGAAAAGAAAAATGTTTTCGAATTTCGGAAGGGAATTTTGGCATTTGGTTGGTGGGGTGCGTGGGAATAATCGCTTGTATCACTTCTATTTTAGTTGGCTTTATTCCGCCGGCGGAAGGGAAGCAGCGCATGAATCCCCTTGGGAACTCTACAGCTCTTGTTTCTGGCGCAGGCGCCAGAGATTTCTTTCTGTAAAATTACTTCCACTTCAAATCAAGCTTTGGAACGACGGCCTATTTTTTTTCGAGTCTTTTGAGCCACTTTAGCAGGAGAGCCTTTCCTTCTCTTCACTGAAGTCTTCTTCTTCAAAGGCCGGCCTGATTTTTTAGCTACTCTTTTTACTTGCTTAGACTTTTTAGCATTGTTTAATTCTTTTTGGACTTTTGCTTCTGCTTTTTTCAGCCGTGCTTGTAATTTTTTTACCGCTTCTTTAGCTTTTTTAAGAGCGACTGATCTTCTTGGTTTTCTCACTTAATTTCTCCCTATTCAACCATTTCTTTAAGTCGTTTGAGTGGACGAATTTTAACGACGTTCTTAGCAGGTTTGGCTTTAAACGTCATGGGTTCTCCTGTAAAAGGGTTAATTCCCTTACGCGCTTTGGTGGCAGGCTTCCGTTTTACACTGCATTTGCAAAGACCTGGAACAACGAACTCACCCGCTCCTCCTTTTTTGAGATGAGCATGCGTTAAGTCCGACAAAGCTTCAAATATCATTGTCACTTGTTTTTTTGTCAGCTCGGTGCTTTCAGCCAAGTGAGCAAGTATTTGCGATTTGGTCATCCGCTCTTTGACCGCAGCCACCCTTGTTTTTGACTTTCCAGTTTTCCTGGATATGGATTTTTTTTGAGAAAAAGTTTTCTTTTTTATTGCCATTGTTTTCCCTTATTTAAAATAGACTTTCTAAATTGTAAGAAAATTTAGAAAAAAAAGAAAGCTATTATTGCTGATGCTCCCTAATTAAGTGAAGAAATAGCTTGCCGTAATTTTCGAATTTCTTTCGCCCCACACTGTTGATGACTAGAAACTCACTGTCGCTAACAGGTAACCGACTCGCCATTTCAACCAGCGATGCGTAGCTGAAAATTATGAAAGGAGCAACCCGAGACTCTCGAGCAATCGCTTTACGTAAATCACGAAGCTTCTCAAAGAGTCCGACATCATAAGCCGATGGCGCCGATGAATTTACTTTCGACGCTTTGTATTTTTTCTTCAAAACATTATATTTCTCGCGCGGTTTAGCAAGAATGAGTGTTTCCTTCCCTCGCAAAATCGAACGAGCCAATGGTGTTAATCGCAAAATGGAATAGTTAGCCAAATCCTGTTCCAGGTAGCCCAGATGAATTAATTGACGAAAAACGCTATACCATTCGTTCTGGCTTAATTCCTTACCAATACCATAGGTGGATAAACGATCATGGCCGGCCCGCTTAATTCGTCGATCATCCTTACCACGAAGCACATCGATGACGTAGTTAACGCCATAACGTTCTTGGACACGATAGACACAGGACAATGCCTTTTGCGCTTCAATGGTGCCATTGTAGATTTCAGGGGGATTTAAACAAATGTCGCAATTACCGCAATCTTCAATCAACGATTCATTAAAATAGTTTAACAATACACGACGGCGGCAAGTCCACGCTTCTGCAAAAGCAGACATGCAATTTAATTTATGCAATTCGATCCGTTTGCGGAGCTCATTATTTCCATTTTCAATAAAACTTTTGATAACAGCAATATCACGCAAACCGTAAAGCAATAATGCTTCAGAAGGAAGACCATCTCGCCCAGCTCGGCCAGTTTCCTGATAATAACCCTCAATATGCTTTGGCAAATCATAATGCACCACGAAACGAACATTGGGTTTGTCAATTCCCATTCCAAAAGCAATAGTCGCCACAATGATGTTAACATCATCACGCTGAAAGGCTTCTTGGGTTTTTCCGCGCTGAGCCGCAGGCAGCCCAGCGTGATAGGGCAAAGCGGAATACCTATCTGCTTGCAATTTAGCAGCAACTTCCTCCACTCGGTTGCGACTCAAACAATAAACAATACCAAAATCAACTTTTCGATCTTTTAAAAAGTTGACTAATTGGTTGTATGGTTTTTGCTTTTCTAACAATGTATAACGGATGTTTGGACGATTAAAGCTTGCGATGTAGACATTCGCCTTTGTTAATCTCAAACGTTGCAAAATGTCTTGTCGAGTTTGCTTATCCGCCGTGGCGGTGAGTGCGATGAACGGAACTTTTGGAAAATATTCGCGTAACTCACCCAACCGTAAATATTCCGGTCGAAAATCATGACCCCATTGCGAAACACAGTGAGCCTCGTCGATAGCCACTAAGGCTAATTTCACTTCCCTTAAGCGCGATAGAAATGATTCAGTCATTAACCGCTCAGGAGCAATATAAAGAAAATCCAATTCATTATTATGCAATCGAGCTAAATTTTTTTGCGCTTCGGCTTTCGTCAACGTAGAATTATAAAGAGCCGCCGCCGCTCCGTTGGCATTTAAAGCTTGAACTTGATCCTGCATTAAGGAAATGAGTGGCGAAACGACAATACCCACCCCTTCTCGCACGAGTGCAGGTATTTGATAACACAACGACTTCCCACCGCCCGTTGGCATCAAAACAAAATTATCTTCACCAGCTATAACACTGTTAATGATTTTTTCTTGCAGCGGACGGAAATTTTTATATCCAAAAGTTTGTCTTAAAATTTCAAGTGCTTTCATCGACATGAATGACCTCCCTTTCTCGTCATGATAACAAAATCAGAGCCCGGTTTTACTTACACAAAAACAATTTTATCTATAAGAAAAACGGCACTAACGCTTGAGCGCGGTAAGTTTTTGGTTTCCCGCCAAGCTCATCGACGTACTTATAAAATACTGAATACAACTCGCTACTGCGACTATTTTGTTGACCACCTTGCTGCTTTAACACCGATACAGCCTCTATTATTTGAGCACACAAATCCATTTCAATCGCAACGGTTTTTTGCCTTGGCTCAAAGCATTTTTTATGTGGGTTTTTAGACAAATACAAAATAACTCCATCCCGTCCTTTTGGTTCAATCGGGTATCAATTTAACGGTTCAGTACGGCTGTTTTGTTTCGCAACATCGTCACGTCACATAAGAGTCTCAAAGTCATTGCCGATTCGCAGTACTCTATTGGGTCCAGATAATTTTCCAATATTTGTCGATATTCTTTTAAGGCCTTTGGCGAAGCTTGCTGTTCAAGCGATTGCGGCGATTCTTGGGATAAGATCGCTCTATAGGATAGAGAAATACCTTGAAGCAACACTTTCGAAAGGGTATGCAATTCAGCCAAAAAGAAAACCTCAGGACCAAAAATTTGTAATAAGATTCTGCCGTGAGAATGCTAGTCTGCATGGACTGCATCTCTGCCCTTTTCCTTTCCTGACTGAACTAAACATATGATTTCATAAAGATAAGCGTCCATTGACCATTGCAATTTTTGCGTTAAGGTGACTTCATCATCCTCAACCATTCCCTTAAAAAAGGGTATAATGCATTTATGAAGGATTGTTCGCCGTGTTCTTTTTCAGTGGGTCTGTGCTTCACATTGCCGTCATAACGGCCGTCGGAAATATTATTATGACAAACATTATTGACCACCCGTCAATACAAAGAAAGGATCTCTTTAAAGACCTTCTCTTCCAAACTCAGTTCATATTCTTTATGCTTTCGAAACATAAATTTATATAAATCGAGTGGCATGCCACTGGCATAACGTTGATGGGTGGCGAATTTTTCGATTAAACTGTTCAAGCCTCCGATCGCATTCCAAACTTCTCAGGCTTTAACTTGAAAAGTAAAATCCGACATACCTTCCAAGCCCATTGACAACTGAAATTTAGTTTGACTTTCATTGAAGGAGTAATCCAGTAAATTATTTACATTTTTTTGTAACCTCTTTCGGCGCAATGCCCTCTCAAATGCGAAGTAACTTAAAATGGCGCACGAATGAATTGTAATCAAATAATCCCATCAATTGTTTCATTTTATTAATTTCCTTTTTATTAGAAAGAGTTTCTTTTTCAGATTCTGATTGACTCTCTGTCCTTTTCGTTTCTTGTAGCGAAAAAATGTAGAACTATTAAAAGAAAATTTCTTTTCTTCAGAGGATTGCTCGTCAGACTCTTTTTGAGTTTTTTGTTCCTCAATCCAAGGATATTTTTCCGTGTCTTCTACTAATTTAAGACGTATTGCATTTAAGACTAAACATTACCATGATACCCCCGGCTTTTTCGAATCAATTTCTACGTATTTTACTGTAATTTTCAAATATTCGTCTAGTTCCACCCACCCTGTGGTCGGCCGGGCTATCTGAAATTTTATTTTCCGCTAACGGTTTCAAACGTTTATTAATTTCTTTGATTACTTGGATACGGTTTTTGTTACCAGATTTTTCCGCACCCCAGATTTCAAGATGGACGCCTAATTCTTTTATCATTCTATTTATAAGTAATCTCTTAAAATCCGTATTTTTTATGGCCGCGAAGGTTCCCAATACTTGGTTAATATTCTCCTCTCCATCCTTTTCTAGCTTATTGTAAGTTATAGAGATTATATAATTACAACCTTCCCCTTCACACAAAGCATAATGACCCTCCAGATTTTCAGGGCCGAGCAAACCATTCACTTTTATCTTCAATACCTCAGTAATAGCTCGTGCCTTCTCGATCTTTTCCTTCTCTATTTTCGACAAAAGTGGGTCTCCATCATAAGGCGCGTATTCCAATGTAAACGTTGCAATAGATGCATCTGCTGATTCCTCCGACAAGTTTTCTATACTATTAAACAATAAATAATAACGACCTTTGAACCTAACAGGACTTTGCATATTCTCAGCTTTCAAAAATTAATGGGTTATTCTTAAAATCTAAGAGATCTTGGCGCATGAAATTAACAGCAAATGAACAAATCAGATTTTGCTATAATCAAAAGATAGGCTTATTAAAAAGGACCTCGATATGCGCTTCAAAGACCGTAAAGACGCAGGACAACAGCTCGTTAATTTATTGCAACCTTATACAATGAAGGGTCAAATAGCATCGTGCTAGCTTTGCCCCTGGGCGGCGTACCCGTTGGGTTCGAAATAACTCAAGTGCTTTATTTGCGGTTAGATGTCTTTTTAATCCGAAGATTAGGGATTCCAGTCCAAGAGGAGCTAGCGATGGACGCTATTGCGTCCGGCGGCGTCGAAGTTTTAAACAATGTAATCACTGTTATCGTGGTGATCAGCCTCTATCAAAAATAAAAGACCAAACGGCACTTCTCATCGACGATGGCATCACAACTAGCGCGACGATACGAGTGGCTATTAAGGCTCTCAAAAAAACTGGGTTGCTAACGTTAAGGGATGGCGGCTCCGGTAGCACCGGAATCAACAATCCAACCATTAAGCGCCAAGATTGATAAAATTTATTGCTTAAAAACGCCTGAACCCTTTTTTGCTATTGGCAATTGGTACGAAGTTTTTTCGCAAACTCCTGATGAAGAAGCAATCATTGCTTTCTTCTGCAAAACAAGCGTTGGAGAAAAAAATGAACTGAGTTAGCTTGTCGATATTTACCTTAATAGAGAGGGAAGCCCTATGATTATCATTGAAAGCTACACAGACGCCGTTGATGCCTATAGCGCAAAAGTCATGCTCGAAAACAATGGCATTCATTGTGAGCTCAAAAATCACCTCCTTTCAGCCGAACTGTTGGAGAAAATCGAGTTGTCTGTAGGCGAAAAAGATGTCAAACTAGCCCGTGATGTCCTCGCTAACGCCATGGGCGAAAATAACCACTAATAGACTTTCGTTATGCCTCGTAGAAAAACTGAAAACCTCAACTTTGAAGCCTCCTTAAATGAATTAACGACATTGGTCGAAAAACTGGAGAAAGGCAACTTAACGCTGGCAGAATCCCTGGAAAATTTTGAAAGAGGGGTCGCCCTGGTTCGGTCGTGCCAACAAGCTTTATCGGAGGCAGAGCAAAAAGTGAAGGTCTTAATAAACCAAGATGGGATAGAAACGCTAGTTCCCTTTGAACTAGAAACCAAAACGGATTAATTAATTTCTTCTTATAATCTTATCAATGGGAACCGTCACTTCTCGATTCGCGCTTTCAAATAAATTACTCTCGGCACCAAAAGCATGCCCATAAATAACTTCTACCGTGGCTGGCAGTGCGCCATTTTTCTCACGGCAATTCTCATAATTCCTTAGAATTTGTCGCCATTGGGTTTTCCCCATCAACCCCTTGAGGCGATCTTGGGAGGCATTCTGGGCGCCCAGTTGTTTTAAATCTTTAACTAACTGCGATACCGAAGAATAATGGACGATAAGTCGCTCCATATCCATCACAGGGTGGGTAAAACGCAATTGAGTTAGCATATCGCCGATATCGTGCATATCATAAAAAGGATGCACGTGACGGTGACCATCGGCAAAACTCGAGCGCAGCTCTTTCAATGTATCCGGGCCAACCATACTAAAAAGTAAAAGTCCTCCCGGCTTTAAAACCCGATGGCATTCTTGCAGCGTGTGCTGGAGGTCACTGGACCATTGAAAAGCGAGATTAGAAAAAATCAAATCAACGGATTGATCGGCGAACGGGAGAGCCGTATATTCTCCTACAATCATTTTTGAAGACGCCGCTTGCAGAATCGCAACGGATAAATCCAAACCCACGACTATCGCTTCCCGATACCGCTCTTCCAACTGCTGCGTTGCATACCCTGTTCGAGCTCCCACATCTACAACGCAAAGAGGATTCAGCCGAATAAAGTCCAATCGCTCCAACAAGCGATCCGCAATGGCTTTCGGCACCACCCCCACATTTTCATAAGTCCGCGCAGCCGCTTGTAAAGCTTTCTTAACGGCCTTTTGGTCAACTTGGAACTGTATTTTAGACATTGGTGTAACTTTGCTTTAATTTATTTGTGCTATTATTTATTTCCAAGGCGTTGATTTTTAAACAAACCTTGATATAAGTCTTCCCATTCTGGGTTTTTTTCTTCGTCTTAATTTCTAAAAAACATTATCATTCCCGCGGGGACGCCTAGGCGTCAACTTAAGCATAAACCCCTAATGGCTGTAAAGTTGATGCTTCTCTTTCATTCACCTTGTTCCTTTCAAAGCTTCTTAACACAAGGGGCCTCTATCATTACCCACCCGTGGTGAAGCGTGAAAAACTTAAAAACCCGTCGTCCTCCCGCGGGGGCATCTGCTGTATTAATTGAAGCATACAAAACCTTCACGGCCGAGTC
>NZ_CAJRAM010000022.1 GCF_907164965.1 Coxiella endosymbiont of Ornithodoros maritimus | reverse complement strand
TTTTCAACTACTTGATATTCCCTCTTTACCTCGCCCCCTTAAGTTGAGCTCTAGGCGCCTGCGCAGGAATGGCGAATTCAAAATTAGCGGAGTAAGCCACATTACGTTTCCATTTACGCGTTCCTTACATGTTTTTCTACAATGACTCCATGAATCTGTTTATTCAGTATTTAATCCCTCCCCGCTGCATTTTTTGTTATGATTTTCTTAGTCAGGCAATGTTATGCGAAGTTTCTCGTGCCGCATTGCGATGAAATGAAAATAATTCTGATGAATAACTGGTTTTATTTCGCTATAGCAAACCTATCGACAACCTTATCAGGGAGCTGAAATTTCATCAGAAACTCCTCTATCCACGATTTTTTTGCGACATGTTTTATCGAAAAAATTAAGAAAAAACGAAATAAACCTTTGTCTGAAGCCCTAATTCTAATACCACTCCAGCAAAAATGCTTACAAAAACGAGGATCCAATCAAGTCTTGGAAATCGCTAAATCCATTCCCAAACAATTCCACCTCCCTTTATTGTTGAATCAAATAGAACGCATCAAAAACACCAAGCCTCAAACTGAATTACTCGCCAAAAAGCGGCTTAGAAATGTTAAGAACGCTTTTGCATTAACAAAATCAATCAGCCAAACACGTTCGCCATTCTCGATAATGTCATCACAACAGGCCATACTAAATGCACTGGCTCGTATTCTATCGGATAACGGCATTGAGAAAATTAAAATATGGTGTTGTGCTAAAACTTCATCGTAATTTACGAAAGCACCAAAAATCTATCATCTTTTATTTATCTTTCTTTTTAGGTGGAATTAAATCCGTAATCGTCCCCTCAAACATCTCGCACGCCATCATAACCGTTTCTGATAGTGTCGGGTGGGGATGAATTGTTAGGCCAACGTCTTCGGCATCACAGCCCATTTCTATTGCTAAAGCAACTTCGGAAATTAAATCACCGGCGTTCACGCCGACAATACCGCCGCCGATGACTGTTCCTTTTTCATCAAATAGTAACTTAGTGGACCCTTCGCTGCAGTTTAATGACAATGCACGCCCGCTAGCTACCCACGGGAAGACGCCTTTTTCATACTTAATGCCCTTTTCTTTAGCTTGGATTTCCGTTAAACCAACCCAGGCTACCTCGGGATCAGTATAAGCAACAGCAGGAATGCAGCGCGCGTCATTGCAATGTTTTTTGCCTGTAATCACTTCAGCCGCCAATCGGCCTTCGTAAGTGGCTTTATGCGCTAACATCGGCTGGCCAACCACATCGCCAATGGCGTAAATGTGCGAAACATTAGTGCGCATTTGTTGATCGACAACGATGTATCCTTTGTCATCGACTTTTACACCGGCTTTTTCAGCGTCAATTAATTTCCCGTTGGGAGAACGGCCAACAGCCACTAAAATACGATCGTATTTTTTAAGTTCTTTAGGCGCATTTTTGCCTTCAAAAGTGACGTACAACCCATCCTTCTTAGGTTCAATTTTCGTCACTTTGGTTTTCAGTAAAATTTTTTCGTAACGCTTTTGAATGCGTTGGTGTAACGGTTTAACGACGTCAGCGTCTGCGCCCGGGATCAATTGATCCATCATTTCAACGACGCTGATTTTAGTACCTAAGGCATGGTACACCGCTGCCATTTCCAAACCAATAATCCCGCCACCCAAAACCAGAAGATGGCCTTTCACATCTTCTAACTCTAAAGCGCCCGTCGAATCCATAATGCGGGGATCATTGGGAATAAAAGGCAATTTAACTGGCAGGGAACCAACAGCAATAATCGCTTTATCAAATTTAATCTTCGTAACGCTTTTTTCTTTACTCTCAACGGCTAATTCATTAGAGGAAGAAAATTTTCCGTAGCCGGTAATAATTTCCACTTTGCGTTGTTTTGCCATCATTTTTAAACCGCCCGTTAATTTTTTAACGACGCTTTCCTTCCAGACGCGGATCTTCTCAATTTCTAATGCCGCTTTCCCAAAATCGATACCCAAAGAAGACATGTCTTTCGCATCATCAATCACTTTTGCAACGTGCAATAATACTTTTGAAGGAATACAGCCGACGTTTAAACAAACGCCACCGATGGTTTCATACCGTTCGACTAAAACCACTTTTTTACCTAGATCAGCTGCGCGAAATGCAGCCGCGTAGCCGCCGGGGCCACTGCCTAACACCAGCACTTCAGTTGTAATTTCTTTTGTCATTTTTTCCTCGTTTTACATTAATAAGGTTCTGATATCCGATAACCGTTCAGCTAAATAAACGATGAACCGCGCGCTATCGGCGCCATCGATCACTCGGTGGTCGTAGGAAAGACTCAAGGGCAACATCAGTCGCGTTTTACAATCACCGGCTTCATTACAAATTGGCTTCCACTGCATTTTAGAAACACCCAAAATCGCCACTTCCGGCGCATTAACGATCGGCGTAAACGCTGTGCCTCCAATTCCGCCTAAGCTTGATATGCTAAAACAACCGCCTTGCATGTCATTCATATTTAACCTTTTTTTCCGCGCTTTTTCACTATCATCATCCAGTTCTTTAGCCAACTCAAATAATCCTTTTTTGTCCGCATCGCGAATAACAGGGACTACCAAACCTTCTGGTGTGTCAACCGCTACGCCGATATGAAAATATTTTTTTAAAATTAAATGCTCGCCCGTGGGGTCCAATGAAGCATTAAAATGAGGAAATTCTTTAAGTGCGTTAACGACAACCTTAATGATAAAAACTAAAGGAGTCAATCGCACGTTTTGTTTGGCGGCGTATTCTTTTTGACTTTGACGAAATGCCTGAAGCTCTGTGATATCGGCTTCGCCAAATTGGGTGACATGCGGGATAGCCATCCAATTACGGCTTAAATTTACGCCAGTTGCTTTTTTAATTTTTGAAAGGGGTTTTTCTTCGATAGCGCCAAATTTTTTAAAATCAATTTTAGGCGCTAGCGGAAAAGCGGTACCACTTTTACCTTCAGCTACTTTTAACTGTTCTTTTACAAATTTCTGCACGTCCTCTTTTAAAATTCGATCTTTTTGGCCAGTTCCTTCGATTTTTGTTAAATCGATACCAAATTCACGCGCAATACCTCGCACGCCAGGGCCCGCGTGAACGCTTGTTCCAAAACCCTCAACTTCCTCGGCTTCGTCTTCTTTTATTTCAGTGGCTTTTTTCTTTTCTTCTTTTGACTCGCTTTTCTCTTCTTTTTCTTTTTTTCCTTCTTCTTCGAATTTTTCTGATTTTTCAGATACTTTCTTTTTTTCTTTTGCAGACTTTTCTTCTTCCGCGCTCACTTCAAGCGTTAAAATTTTATCGCCTTCTTTGACTTTGTCGCCGACTTTTACTTGAAACTCCTTGATGGTACCCCCCAACGGCGAAGGCACATCCATTGAGGCTTTGTCGCCTTCTAAAGTGATTAGTCCGTCTTCTTTGGCAACGGTGTCGCCCGGCTTTACTAAAACTTCGATGACATCCACTTCAGATACGCCGCCAAGATCGGGTACGGTTATTTGTTCAATGCGATTTCCCACAGTGTTTTCTCCTCTACTCCCACTTCGTTATTCCAGTAGCCCGTATGGAGTGAAGCGAAATACGGGCTACTCTTATACGGTCCAGGGGTCGGGACGGTTAGGATCGATGCCTAGTTTTTTCATGGCTGATAGGAGTTGATCCTTTGCAAATTTGTTTTGATCCGCTAACGCTTTCAATGCAGTATAGACTACCATTTTAGCGTCGACTTCAAAGAAATCTCGCAGAGCGGATCGCGTGTCACTTCGTCCAAAACCGTCGGTGCCTAATACGTAATACGGTTGTTTAACAGCTTCGCGGATTTGATTAGCAAGCAATTTCACATAATCCGTCGCGGCGATCACCGGGCCTTTTTGGTTATCCAAACATTTTTGAACATAACTTCGTTTTGGCGCAGTATCGGGATGCAAGCGATTATAACGACCTACTGATTCAATGTTATGTCGTAACAAATTAAAGCTTGGCACGCTCCACACATCCGCAGCGACTTTAAATTGTTCTTCTAAAATTTCGGACGCGGCAATGACTTCACGTAAGATAGCACCCGCACCTAATAATTGAACTCGCTTGGATAATTTTCCATTACCTTGTTTAAATAAATACATCCCTTTGACTACGCCTTCTTCCACCCCTTTTGGCATGGGGGGATGCTGATAACTTTCATTCATTAGTGTAAGGTAATAAAAAACATTTTCCTTATCTTGGTACATGCGACGTAAACCGTCTTGAATAATCACGGCCAATTCGTACCCAAAAGCAGGGTCATAGGAACGACACGTCGGCACCATGCTAAACATTAATAAATTATGAGAATCCTGATGCTGTAAGCCTTCACCCGGCAAAGTGCTCCTACCTGCCAGTCCACCTAAGATAAAACCGCGAGTCTGCATGTCGGCAGCAGCCCATACCAAATCACCGACACGCTGATATCCAAACATGGCGTAATAAGTATAGACAGGAATTAAAGTGTAGTTATTATTCGCAAAGGAAGTAGCTGCTGCTATCCAACTGGCCATTGCCCCCGCTTCTGAAATTCCCTGCTGTAAAAGTTGCCCTATCTTGTCTTCGCGATAATATATTAATTTACTCTGATCTTCCGGCGTATATTTTTGGCCCTCCACAGCATAAATGCCTGTTTGTCGAAACAAGCCTTCTAAACCCAATGTCCGAGCTTCATCCGCCACAATAGGGACGATACGATCCCGAATATTTTTATCTTTCAGTATCAACCCCATAATTCGCGAAAATGCCGCACCCGTTGACACAGAACGTTCCTCGGTGCCTTTCAATACAGGTTCAAATAAGCTTAAATCTGGGACTTTTATCGATTCAAATCTTCCGTCTCGTGCGGGCAAAGGTCCACCTAATTTTTCACGTTGTTTGTGTAAATAATTTAATTCTGGACTATTGTCATCAGGTTTATAAAATTCAAGATTGCTTAATTGTTTATCGGATAAGGGTAACTCAAACCGCTGGCGAAAGATTTTTAATCCCTCCTCGCTAATTTCCTCTAAATTATGAGCGATATTTTGGGATTCGCCTTCTTTCCCATAACCATAGCCTTTCACCGTTTTAGCAAGGATTACCGTGGGTTTTCCGCAATCTTTCATCGCTTCCGTATAAGCGGCGTAAACTTTTTGCGGATCATGGCCGCCGTCAGTCAATCGTTTTAATTCATCGTCGCTCATATCAGAAACAAGTTCTAATAATTCAGGATATTTTCCAAAGAAATGCTCACGCAAATGAGCGCCGTCTTTGGAAAAACACGCTTGGTATTCACCATCTACCATTTCCGAAACGTGCTTTAACAACAAGCCGGATTTATCTCTCTTAAACAGTCGCTCCCAATCTTGACCCCAAATAACTTTGATTACTCGCCATCCAGCGCCCCGAAAAAGGCCCTCCAATTCTTGGATAATTTTACCGTTACCGGATACCGGGCCATCAAGACGCTGTAAATTGCAATTAACGATAAAAATGAGATTATCTAATTTCTCACGGCTCGCTACTAATAGACCGCCTAAAGTCTCGGGTTCTCCCGTCTCGCCATCACCACAAAAAGCCCATACTTTTCGCCCTACCGTATCTACCAACTTTCGATGATGCAAATATTTCAATAGTTGGGCCTGATAAATCGCCATTAAGGGTCCAAGGCCCATCGAAACCGTCGGGAATTGCCAAAAATCAGGCATTAAAAAGGGGTGAGGATAAGAAGAAATCCCCTTTGTCAAAGCTTCTTGACGAAAATGGATTAAATCTTGTTCGCTAAGGCGCCCTTCCAAGAAAGCGCGCGCATAAATACCCTCTGCCGAATGTCCCTGGAAAAAGACTAAATCATCCGCCCGAAAGAAATAATTTAAGCCGACCTCAAATAAAGTCGCCATCGACGCGTAACTCGAAAGATGCCCACCCAACCCCGCTTTTTTACGCCCCACTCGCATCACCATTGCCAAGGCATTCCAACGCAAGTAATTCGTTAAGCGTTGCATTACTTTAATTTCATCATCCACTAGTTGAGCTTCTGTCTCGGCAGGAATAGTATTTAGATAAGGAGTGTGAATGCCAGTCGGGACTGAAACACCAACTTTTCGGGCATGTGCTAGCAATTTTTCTAAAATGAATTCAGCACGGTCCATGTTTTCGTATTCAACAACGGAATCAAGCGCTTCCTTCCATTCCTGAATTTCGACAGGGTCAATATCTTGAAGGTTAATGTTTTTCGCAACCATAGCTTAATTACCTATTCTTGAAGCAACACTTAAGGGGCCTTATCTAACCAATCCATCGCCCAATTGTAAACAGCGCAATTACAACAAGCCATACCCATAAAGCACGACTAATCAATCCATCGAGACTCTTTAATTCTTCTAAAGATAAAAGTTTCGTTTCTTTGTTCATGTCTAACGCGGTCAAACCACAGGCTGCCGCTAGGTGTGGCGTCTTATCAATTCCAGTTAATACTTTGAGCCGCCATAAGGCGAAGGTTGGAGAAAAATGGCCACCAAGGGCGAAGGTAATACCGATCAACCGCAATGGAAGCCAATCTAACACGTCTTGAACGATAAGAACCGCTGAAAGCAGCCTTGTTCCTTCTTCACTGTTCTCCACGGGAGATTTTTCTAAAAATTGCCGCAAGGTTATGACTAACGTATAAAGAACGACACCGGTTGAGCCTAAGATCAATAACCAAAAAATCAAAGCAAAAACACGCTCATAAACATGAATCAGCGCCTTCTGCGCTACCGCTCCACTTTGGGATTCAGAAAGGGAGCGCACATCCATGCAATACCACAACACAGCAACAGTTAAAAAATAGTATCCTACAATGGTCAACGTACGGCAAATGAAAATAGCAAGTAATATATAGATAAACACGACCGGGAGAATAATGATCGCCACCCCGCCAAACCCGTTCCAATGTAAAGTCCGACCAAAACGTGCCTTCGACCATTGGTAATAAGGTTCAAACCAATTGTATTGCCTGGTATATCTATCAAAATGTAACCATCGCTGAATAACCAAACACAATAAAACAACGGTCAAAGCCATGACAATTTGTCCTCATCATAAACACTTAGCCGCGTCCATTTTCGCTTATCTTTTCACCTATAGCAAATGCTGAAATCAATCTCGTCGCAAGCGATCGGAAATGGCTAAGGGAGTTGGGTATTTCATCACTACCCAATAAGAAGAAACGATAAAGGATAATATCGTTATGGTTTCAATCAGCGAAGCGGCTTTATTAGCAATTAAATGATTACTCAAAGTCATATAAGCAATAACCAGCGAAAACTCACTAATTTGCGCTAATCGTATCCCCACTTCCCATGATACTTGTTTAGACTCATCCACCCATCGTAATAATAATCGGTAAATCACAGGCTTTATAGCCATTAATAACACAAGTAAAATTAGGGCGGGAATAATGACGCCCGGTAAAAACTGAAGGTCAAACGTGGCCCCCACCGAAAAGAAAAACAGGACTAAAAAGAAATCCCGTACCGGTTTTAAACTTTCGGATATATAAACTGAAACCGGTCTCGATGCAAGGCTGACTCCAGCAATAAAAGCACCAACTTCTCCAGATAACCCTAATGAAGCAGCCAATTGCGCCATGCCCAAACACCATGCGATAGCTAATAAAAAGAGGTATTCCTTTATACGATTGAATTTAGAAAACAGGGGAAATAAAATAAATCGATCAAACAAATAAGCGAAAATCAAAACAGCCGGAAAACCTAATAAAACGAGCGCGATATCGACCAGAATCTTTCCATGTCTTCCCGCCCCATGTAGTAAAAATAAAACCGCAATGGCAATCAAATCCTGCAGTAACAACACACTAATCATGACCTCACCCGTATGCTGATGATGCAGAATAGTTGTGGGCAGCAACTTGATGCCGATAATCGTGCTGGAAAACATCATGGCGCCGCCGATAACCAGGCATTCGACTACCGGATAATTAAAAAAATAGGCGACCCCGCAACCTGTGGCTGCGAAAACAACCGAACTAATCAGTGCCACCCATTTAATTTTCGTAAACATAGTTATTAACTTTTGGGGAGGCAAATTCAGTCCTAAAAGAAATAACAAGAAGACAATACCGACATCGCTGACAGTACGAAGCATATCGATATTAGCGATGAGTTTTAATCCCCAGGGCCCTAACAAAATGCCCAATAGGATGTAGGCAACCAGCATCGATTGGCGAGTCATCAAAGCAAAAGTCGAAAGAACAGCTGCTCCGGCAAAGATGAGGAAAATAGAAAAAATAATGTCATGTTCAAACATGTAAATCTCGCCATCAATTTGCGCCGTTTCTAAGGATGTAAACGACGCCAAACATCACTACGCCCTATCCACGGCAAACCAATATAACCCCTAATATTATAATTGGCGTCCACCGTCGATTAGCGTTATATGACAATAATAAATTGCTCCTGAGGTGGGGTCCAAAATCCGTCCGTCGTTATATTCATTCGAGTTCGCTGCGACAAAATCAGCTAATATCGTCATCCTTAGAATCTAGAATGCGTTTACCCCGAAATTTTCCTTTACAAACCCAGCAGCGATCCGTAACTTTATGGCCGTTTTCCGGAAAGATTTTAGCGACTTTTCTATAAAATCTGCTCTTCCACTTCCAAATATGGATCATATTGGAGGGCCGATTTGTTTGATGATTGATGGTCTGCCAATCTCCAATGACTCCCAATCCATTTGCGTAAATCATCGAACTCCACATCAAAATTAAAACTATGATCACCGGCATTTCTTCTTCCTTCGTCCTTAAAACACCAAAATTTTATCATTTTCAGGCGAATTTACTATTAAAATATCAATTTTCCTACGACTTATAGATCTCCGGTGGCAGGATTAGAATGAAAATGAGGATTAAATCCGGAAATTCGCTAGGCTGAGTGAAAATTCATTGAATTACTAGGACCTCAGCAGCGTATATAGAAGTACGTGAGAGCGGAGCTCTGAATTCTAGCCAGCATAGTAGAATTGTAAATAGACCCTAGCAGTCTATTGCACTTAGTGCTTTAAATTTGTTAATGTTTTATGTAAAATGCGATTGTCGTTTTTGATTAGCTAATCAGGGAGAAAAAAGATGCCAGCAAAAAAACGAAAAACCAATCGTTATAGAAGACGTTCAAAAGACCAATCTACTTCGGCAAATACTGTGACACTTAGAAAAGTTTCGAAAGAGCGAGATCAGGCCCGTAGGAAATTACGCACTGCTCAAAAGAAACTAACCAAAGCGAAGAAAGATGTAAGCCGTAAACTTGCTAAACTCCGAAAAGAAGCCGCTCGAAAAGTAGCTGCTGCCAAAAAAACGAGAGTGTCGTCTAAAAGAGGACGTAAAAAGGCTACTGGTAAAAAAGGAAGCGGCCGTCCACGTAAAACAGCACGTAAAATATCTACGATGAAACGCGGACGAGGTCGTCCACGCAAAACAGTGTAGTGCTTGCTTCGGTCCACTCAAAAGCCCGTTATTCGCAGGCTTTTTGTTTGTGTGCTTCCCTTAGGATAATCCTTTTCAACCTCTTCAATGATCTTTGTAAAAGATAAGCGAGACGCACACCAGCTAGCCGAAAAATCGATGATGATCAAATTGTGCTGTGAAACGACGTTATCGAAATTGGATTGCGTTAATTCCGTGATGGCCATAAAAACCCTCCTAATTATCAAAAATACATACGTTCGCGTTCTAGGTCCAAGCTTCAAATACCCGCAAAATCCGCTTACGCACTTTTTCCATACTTCCCAAACCAGAAATACAGAAATATTTTGGTGCTTGTGGGTCACCTGATTTTTCCCATTGTGCATAGTAATCACTCAGCGGGCTTGTCTGCTTTCGATAAACCGCTAAACGATGACGAACAGTTTCTTCACGGTCGTCTGCACGTTGAATCAACGGTTCACCAGTCACATCATCCTTATCCGTCACTTTTGGAGGATTGTAACGGCGATGGTACGTCCGCCCCGAGGCAGGGTGAATCAACCGTCCCGTCATGCGTTCAATAATTTCTTCTTCGGGCGCATCAATCTCAATCACCAAGTCGATTTTGATAGCTGCTGCATTCAGCGCATCCGCTTGCGCAAGCGTTCGCGGAAACCCATCCAGTAAAAAACCCTTGTGACAATCAGGGAGCTTCACTCGTTCTTTTACCAAAGCAATCATAATTTCATCCGAAACAAGTCCTCCGCTTTCCATTATTTTTTTAACTTCTAATCCCAAGGGTGTTTTGGCTTTAACGGTGGCTCGCAACATATCACCCGTCGAAATCTTTGGAATGTCCAAGTGTTTCGCAATAAAATTTGCTTGAGTGCCCTTACCGGCTCCCGGCAAGCCTAATAAAATAACTCGTAACGGCACTGTATTCTCCTCAATATCGGCATCCTCCACGTAGGCGGGAATTCAGAGGCCAACGTTAATCATTTTTTCCTCTGGATTGGATTCCCGTTGCACGGGAATGACGGACTCAAAATTTGTTTCATAAAAAGAATATACTTAGCACGATCCAGCCGCAAACGACCACTCCGAGTGACTACTAAACACGTCATTAGCTTTCTATTGTGTGGGGGGCAAAGATAAATGTTCCCTGTTGGCCTTCGGTAATACCCATCACGGTAAAATTTTTTAAGTAAGTATTCTTTTTTAAGCTGCTGCGCCAAATAAAATGATAGTCACGAGGGCATTTTCCATAATAACGAAGGGGCGCTTTTACCCCACTCAGTAGATGATTTGCCCCTCACTCCATTGACCATCACAATGTTTACCATCACTGTTACCGCAAAACGTCACAAGACCATGCCGCTCAATGGCTTCGCTGCGAGCAAAACAGATAGCAACCGCTAAACGATTAATCAACACCAGCAATCGCGCTGGGGATAGAAATATCTGCCAAGCCGGCATTGTAAGAGAAATAAAAATAAGTAACAAAGATAAAGCAATCAACAATTCCAGGAATGTCATTCCTCGATCCATCTGAAAAACACCCTCTAAAATTTAGGCCAAACCTTTACTAGACGAACTGGATTTCTACTCGCTTTCACTATATCCATAGGATAGCCTGACAGACGAATGCAAACTCCAACGATGGGAATACTTTCTAAATCTTCTATATAATCAACCCACTCAAAGTTTTCGGCCCTTTTATGGGTAAATCCCACTGCGTAATGCGGTTTAAGTCACGAATGCTAATACGCGCATCTATCAAATAACTCCCCTCTTTTTGCAATTGAATTAAGCTCGTTGCCCCATCAATTCCCGCCGCGAATTCACCAACGATTTCCTCTAAAATGTCACGCAACGTAACCAATCCTTCAATATCGCCATATTCATCCACCACTAATCCGACCGTCTTATTTTTTTCCCGAAAATTGAGCAATTGTTGATTTAACAAAGTCACTTCCGAAATAAAATAAACTTCCTCTGCGACTTTTACGAGCTTCTCTTTTGTTAATTGTTGTTGGGATAACAATTGCATTACACAACGCAAGTTTAGTAATCCAATGACCCGATCGATATTTTCTCGATAAATTGGCAAATAATTGTGTTCCGAGGTTAATAACATCTCGACGATCTTATGCCAATCATCCTAAATATCAATACCGTGAATTCGATTGCGTGGCACAATCACATCCTCAAGCGTCATCTGCCCTAAATTTAAAACGCGCAACAACATCTGTTGGTAACCGGAAAGACCCTTCCCTGTCACCTCGCGAACAATACTGCGCAACTCTTCCGCACTTACCACTTCAGTTCCTTGTACGGAGACCTTTACACCAAAAATACGTAAAAAAGTATTCGCGATCGTATTAACTAACCACACCAACGGATAAAAAATGCGCAATAGAATTTGCAAAGGTAAGGATGCAAGAAATGCTACTCGTTGTGGATAAAGAGCCGCTAATGTTTTTGGGGTTCTTTCCGCAAATACTAAAATGAGAAAAGTTAAAATAACCGTCGAGTAATAACCCATAAATCACCCAGATAATGGACAGCGATCACGGTAGCAACCGCAGAAGCCAATATGTTTACAAACCGTATTTCCAATTAAAATGACGCCCAATAAACGATCGGGACGCTTCAAAAGCGTAAGCACGCACTTAGCTTTCACGTGCCCTTTTCGCGCGCCAAATGACGTAGCCGATAGCGATTAGGCGCCATCATGCGAAAATGACCGAGGCAGAAACTACCAAAATAGCTTTCTGCCATAAAAAAGGATTGTCACATATTTCTTTGTGAAAAAAAATAAATACTCGACGCCAATAAAAAACTTAATAATAAAAATCCGACGGCGATGGTTTGAAAAACTATTTTTTCCATGGATACCAGTGGCGGTAATTTCTGAATGAAGACGCCATGAGGACGATGACGCAACAGCCGCTCTTGAATGGCCAGCAAAATAGCTTGCAACCCGGCCACGCCCAAAACGCCCGCGGTTACAATAGACAATAAAACATGAACAAGCGCATACGAACTCGGCTCGGCTTCAAGGACCTGTCGACCCGGAAACACGAGCGCTAATATAAAGCACAATAGGGTAATACTGACCGTCGATAAGGTAATGACATTCATAGAACTAAGCATAACATATTGCTATACTTCCCCTATGCTTAACAACCTAACCAATCGCTTAACAACGAGCATCAATAAACTTCGTGGACTGGGGCGTCTCACTGAAGAGAATATCCAATCCACACTGCACGATATTCGTTCGACGCTTATAGAAGCAGATGTTGCGCTTCCTGTCATTAAGGATTTTATCGAGCATGTCCGAGAAAAAGCGCTGGGACAGGAAGTCATCGGCAATGTACTCCCCGGCGAGGC
This sequence comes from Coxiella endosymbiont of Ornithodoros maritimus, assembly GCF_907164965.1. Lineage (GTDB taxonomy): Bacteria > Pseudomonadota > Gammaproteobacteria > Coxiellales > Coxiellaceae > Coxiella. The sequence continues at coordinate 7,891 of NZ_CAJRAM010000022.1, read as the reverse complement.
CCTTGTAAAAGTCGTTCAAGATGAATTAACGCACTTGCTCGGCGATGAGTTGGTAGAAATTAATCTCAATGCTCAGCCCCCGATCGTTATTGTAATGGCCGGCCTTCAAGGGTCTGGTAAAACCACTACCGTCGCTAAGTTGGCCCGCTGGCTCCTCGAAATTCAGAAAAAATCTGTCATGATCGCTTCCGCCGACGTTTATCGTCCGGCTGCTATTCAACAATTAGAAACTTTAGCGTCGCAAATCAACGCTACTTTTTTCCTTACACAAGCTGATCAAAAGCCGGTCGAAATTGCTAAAGCTGCTCTAAAGAAAGCTAAAAAGCAATTTATGGATGTTTTAATTTTAGATACGGCGGGCCGCTTACATATCGATAATGTGTTGATGGAAGAAATGAAAGCCATTAGCGATGCCATCACCCCTACTGAAATACTATTAGTGGTTGACAGTATGATAGGCCAAGACGCCGCCAATGTCGCGAAGTCATTCAACGACACACTTCCTCTCACGGGCGTGATTTTAACTAAATTAGACGGTGATACGCGCGGTGGTGCGGCGTTATCCATGCGCATAATCACCCAAAAGCCGATTAAATTTGTCGGCGTCGGTGAGAAAATTGACGCACTTGAACCTTTCCATCCCAACCGAATGGCTTCTCGCATTTTAGGCATGGGCGATATCGTCAGCCTGGTTGAAGAGGCCCAACGCAAAGTCGATCAAAAACAAGCAGCCAAAATCGCTAAGAAATTGCAAAAAGGCAAAGGCTTTGATTTTGATGATTTCCTCACTCAATTACAGCAAATGAAAAAAATGGGCGGCATGCAATCTCTCCTTGGCAAATTACCCAGCATGGGCCAGCTTCCCAAAGGCACTTCCGCTTTCTTGAATGATAAATTATTAGTGAAGATGCAAGCCATCATTCAATCAATGACGCTTAAGGAACGCCAATTCCCTGCTTTAATCAACGGTTCCCGCAAACGCCGCATTTCCAAAGGCTCAGGCACTGCATTGCAAGACGTCAACAAGCTTCTAAAACAGTTCGTCCAAATGCAAAAAATGATGAAACACATGAAAGGCGACAAAATGATGAAAAGATTTAAACAGATGCAAGGAAAAATTCCAGGCGATCTATTAAATCAATTACCCCCGGAATGGCGAGATAAATAATTCTTCCTCACTCGCGCCCAAGACAATGTTAAAATACATATCGCTCCCCTTGCCAAGGTAAAATAAACCGCACACCAAGGTTATTCCCTTTTTTCAATTCCTGAAAAATAATTTTAGCCACTTGGCCATCCGACATCGTTAAACTCGGCTTTATATGAGTAACAAAAACGACAAGTCCCTTTAATGCATTTGAAGAATGTGAGCTCACTTGCGCAGCCAGCTTGTGCAATTCCATTAAAAACAATTCCGGTTTCAAATGACCAAATAATTGATTGTTCGGCTGCGCATTCATATAGGAACATTTTAATAAAATAATGTGTAATTGATGCCGACGAATAAGCGGGGCGATTTCTCGCCATATTTACTGAATTTTATCGTCATGTTCAATCGAGTCCGCTCCCGTATCACCAAAATACAGCAAATAATCATTTTTATGCTTCAATAAAAAAGCGGTGGACGGATAGCCGTTTCCATGGTTTAACGGAAATGCTTTCACTTCAAGTTTGGTGCGAGGAATGGAAACCCTTTGTCGTAAAGGCAGCACTTCAAAACGCTGAAATCCCAATCCCGGCTTTTCTCCGATATTTCCCGAATTAAGCCACACCTGCCAATTGAACACATTTCTCAACAGCACATGCATTGTTTCCGCGCGAGCTAATAAGAGCTGTTTTTCTTTTAAATTCGGTGCTGCAATCACAAACCCCATGATGTGATCGAAATGAGCGTGAGAAATGAGATAAACAGGAATATGATTTTCAACGATGGCCTTTCGCAAATTTCCCTTCGTTTCTACTGCAAGACAAGCAAAGGAGCCCTGCGCAATCGCCTTTTCGACGCCATTAATTAAGGTCCCCACATCTAATGACACATATTGATCGCTTCCCAATGGGGCTGCCAAATATGTTGATAAATTACCATCACTCCACCCGCCATGAACGCCTAACGCAATGAGCTGAAAAGCTGGCGCGGCTAAAGCGACATTAAAAACAAGATAAAGAAACGAAACGAAGAATAATCACCGCATTTATTAGACCTCATTGCGAATCATTGCGTTAGCATAACTCAATTGATCAAATAAGCAAAATGAAGTTTTAATCTTGTGGTTTTTGAGGGTTTTCAATAGAATCTAGCATGAAATTTAATTAGAGAAAGAAATGAGACAGCGTGAAATTAATGATGAAGCTATGACGAGATGGGAAGGATATTGAAAAAGACGGACATTGATCCGAGTCAAAAATATGAAGATAAAACACCACTCGAAATCGCTTCCTGGAAAGGTTATCCATATATTGTGGAACTTTTAATTGAACACCCTCTCGTAGTCGACTCAAGAGAGAAGCATCAAGCACTCCATTTCGCTTGTGAGCGTGGTCACGTAGAGATAGTAGAACTTTTATTGCGTAAGGTAGAGCAGCGGCGTAGGCGAGTTGCTCCAAAGCTATTGGCTAACCTTCTATACACCGCCTGCAAATCAGGAAAGCTTAAATTGTAAAACTATTAATTGAGGAATACGCTAGAGATCCCATATTGCTTTAGAGCGGACCGAATACGGCATTGCTCTGGCCATTGCAGCCGCCAGCAACTTTCAACCTATCATCGATTACTTTTGGGAACAAGGCGTACTTTCTCTGGAACAAGAAAAAAAGAAATAATTGCGGCTTGCGGCGGTAGTCCAGTATTTCCTATGTACCGTCTTCTTTAAGTCCTTTCTTAATTATGTTTCCGTAAGAGCCGTTGCAGATTAGTCCATTGCAAAATTATATCGAAAAATCATTGTACAGTAATAATTATACTAATCACAAATAGCCAAATACGTAAGGTTGGTTCAACTTAAATTCCATATTCTTTTCTAAGAATTTTAGCAGCCCATAAGCATTATTTAATAAAGGTGCGTCATATGCGCCAAGAAGATGGCGAAATTTTAATGTCTTAAGCCGCTCAAAATCTAAAGAACTAACGTTACATGCTTGTTTCCAAACATTATATGCTTGCAGCGCCAAAAAACACTTGTTCTTGATACAATGTTACAGTTTCAGTGCTAAAAAACGTGTCTGGAGCCAGCCAGTTTTTTATACTGTCACATGTGATCAAAATTCCATTTTTTTGGGCAATGTCTAATACTCCTTCTGGATATTTTGAGGTTTCAAAAATAAATATCGAGTAATTAGGAACTGGCATTTGTCCATTTGGGATAAATTTAACATCTGCCACTCGATTATTCTCGTGACTCATTTCTTTTAATGCTCAGAATTTTACATAATAACGATCAAGGTAAAAAGCATCATCTTTACCATGAAAAGCTCCAATTCTAACCACATTATTGACTTCTACTAGGGCATCAAGGAAAGCTAGCCCTTTATCATTCAGCCCCACAGTATTTATAGGTGAAATTTGCCGTTATCACGAATGATAATCATATTCCTGCTATGCTGAAGTTCTGTATTATCATGATGTGTTATATTTGTACCTGTAACAAAGAAAATGTTAGGAAATATTTCCTTTATTTCACTATGAGTCCATGCTGGTGAATACATATAATTTTACGCTATTTAATTTAGATAAATTTCTAATTTTTTTATTCTTGTAATTCTATCACCCCAGATTTCAATAATTCTTGGGTGACCCCACCTGGGAAATAGATCGCATATATCGTCACTATATATCTCTTTAAAAAATTTATCTGCTGCTTTACGGTAAACGGAATTTCCTCAGTGTGTTCTATTAAATGTTCTTTTACAATAGGTAAAAATACAATTTAATCTAAATTATTTAATGCAGCTTTTACATCAGGAAATCTTTCAGAAACTTCACTGTCATTATATCAATAGATTCTTGATTTGCTATGCACATAGCATAAGAGATAAAATTGATCTGGCATCTATCAAAAATAATATTACGTTCATTTGCATGTTTATTCAGTTGCTAAATATTATAATCAAGCTGCTCTAGCAAGTTATCAAGACTAGGTTCTAACGATAATGCCATCATCTCAATAATGCCATCATCTCATCTTGTAACTTGTAATATGGCTCAATCTCAGCTTTGTAATCGGGATGTTTTTTAATGAAATCTTCAATCAGAGTGCTTTTATCCATAAAGTGAGTACTAGATACAGCAATTTGCATGATAAATTCCTCATTTAAAAATTTCATTTGGAGTTGCGTACCCACCAGAATGATTGGATAGCACTCGGGCTATCAAGACCTTGTCGTTCATGTAGATCATAACTCCTACAGTTTGAACGACTTTGACCCAAATGGCCTTTTTATTCCGTTTTCAGACTCATTTGCGTTGGGCCAGACTAGTCCTTGCATGTCCCTACCAATTTCGCATAAAATACCCCACTTTAACCAATATAGGTACTCAGATGGTAGTCATTCGTCTTGTCCGCGGGGGCAGTAAAAAGAATCCGTTCTATCACATCGTAGTGGCTGATAGACGCAAGCCGCGTGATGGTCGATTCATCGAGCGTGTGGGCTATTATAATCCAATGGCGCGGGGCCAGGATATCCGATTGCAACTCGAAAAAGAGCGTATTAGCTATTGGCTCAACCAAGGCGCTCAAACATCCTTGCGTGTAAAACATCTGATCAAGAAAATCGAAAAGTCTCCTGAAGAAGCTCAAAAAGGCGGAATGCGCAAAGCCGAATTCAAACGTCTCCAAGCAGAACAAGCAGCGAAAGCTCAAAAGAAAGCGGTAGCGACTGAAGAGCCCAAAGCGGAAGAAACTAAAGAAGCACCACCTGCTGAATCTCAAGCTGCCGAAGGGAAAGAAGAATAAAATGCCTCTGTCAATCCCGCCGCCGACAAGCGGGGGGATGCCAAAGATAAGGCAATCCATTGTTGCAACTCAGGTATTTACTTGAAACCCAACGACAAAGTCATCATCGGCCGCTTAGCCCGTCCCTACGGACTGCGCGGTTGGATAAAAGTCGTTTCTTTTACCCATCCAATTTACAACTTACTGAACCATCCAATTTGGCAAATCCAGCACAATAATGAGTGGCAACCTCTAAAACTCCAAGCCGGTAAATTGTACGAACCTTTCTTAGTGGTAAAATTAGAAAGCATTGATGACCCCGAAACCGCCAAACACTATACTAACGATCTAATTGCCATCGAGCGCAGCGCTCTCAGAGCGCTAAAAGAAGGAGATTATTACTGGACGGACTTAATCGGATTAGCGGTCGTGAATACCAATGGAATCGAGCTCGGGATGGTGGATTCGCTGATTGAAACAGGCTCCAACGACGTTCTTGTCGTAAAAAGCAAAGAACGAAAACGCCTAATTCCTTATACTTCATACACCATTCAGTCAATCCATTTAGAGAAAAAAATCATTGTCGTCGAATGGGACGCGGACTTCTAGTATGAAACTCATTATCGGCGTTATTACCCTTTTTCCTCAAATGTTTGATGCCCTTAAATCGGGGGTGATTGGGCGCGCGCTTAAACAAGATCGACTAACCCTTTCCTTTTGGAACCCCCGCGACTACGCCACCGATCCACGCCGCACCGCGGATGATCGCCCTTATGGCGGCGGCCCTGGCATGGTCATGAAATTTGAACCGTTGGCTCTCGCTTTAAAAGCGGCAAAAGCACAATTGGGTAAAAATGCCAAGGTGATTCATCTCACGCCTCAAGGGAAACTTTTAACGCAAGAAATCGTAAGGGAAAAAATGCACGCGAGCCCATTAATTATACTCGCCGGTCGTTACGAAGGAATCGACGAGCGTTTGATTGAAGCTGAAGTCGATGAAGAATGGTCTATTGGCGATTATATCCTCAGTGGAGGAGAACTACCGGCTATGGTCTTGATCGATGCCATGACTCGCCTTCTTCCCGGCGTGCTGGGTCATAAAGATTCTGCCTCCCAAGACTCATTTACTGCCGGACTTTTAGACTATCCTCATTACACTCGTCCTGGAAAAATCGCTGGCCGTCCGGTCCCTTCTGTTTTACTCAACGGCGATCACGAAGCGATTTCGCGGTGGCGCCTCAAACAATCACTTGTTAGGACTTGGCAAAGACGTCAAGATCTGATAAAAAGACGTTCCCTATCTGAAAATGAGCAGCGGTTACTTGACGAATTTTTTGAGGAGTCATAATGAATAACATCATCCAGCTACTTGAAACAGAAGAAACCCAGGGTAAAGAAATCCCTGACTTTTGCGCGGGCGACACCGTAACCGTGCAAGTGAAAGTAAAAGAAGGCGACCGTGAACGGCTGCAAGCCTTTGAAGGCGTTGTGATCGCTCTCCGTCGTCGGAGTTTAAACTCATCCTTTACAGTTCGCAAGATCTCTCACGGCGAAGGCGTAGAGCGTGTTTTCCAACTTTACAGCCCCCTTATCGCCTCGATTAAAGTCAATCGCCGCGGGGATGTTCGCCGGGCCAAGCTTTATTATTTGCGCAATCTGCGCGGCCGCAAAGCGAAAATTAAAGAAAAAATTTAATTAGTATGTCGAACGCTATTTATTATCAAGCCACGGTTTCAACCCCGATAGGCAAAATTGGCGTTCGCACGTCGGACGATCATTTGCTCGGTATTGATTATGTTTATGATGACAGCCTCCTCGTAAAACCAAAAATCATCCTTGCCAAAGAAATAGTCGAACAATTGCTGTGTTATTTCGCTGACCCTGAATTTCCCTTCGAAATTCCCATAAGGCTTGACCTCACCCCTTTCCAAAAAACGGTATTAAACGCCTTACAAACAATCCCAGTTGGTACTACGCGGACTTACGCTCAATTAGCTAAACAACTAAACACACGAGCTCGGCCCACCGGCAATGCTTGCCGTAAAAATCCTATCCCCATTATCATTCCCTGCCATCGTGTGGTCGCAGCAACGCATTTAGGGGGTTATAGCGGGGTTACGAAGGGAAAGCTTTTAGAAACTAAACGATGGTTATTGCAACATGAGAGTGTGTCTTTTGAACCTGACCTCGCTGAAAAACTAAAATAGGCCCTTTCCCCAAACCTTATCCCAAGGAGCTCAAAAGTTGATGATCTAACTTTTTGTCATTTTCATACGTTTTTTAAACACTTTATTAATCCGAGAAGCGATTTTTATTATGCAGTTCCCCAGAGTATGTGCATCCTCCAATCTCTTGAAGACTATCTCTAAACTCTAATAACGCTTTTTTATAGTGCTTTAAAGGGATATTCGCTTCCGTTCTTCTTTGCATTCAAAAACTCTAAAATAGTTCTCACCTTCTCACAGGTTAACCCTTCTGTTCTAAGAAATTGCCAGCGCGTGCAACCTCCTCTAAATACTGAATAAGCTCTCTATAATTTTTCAGTTTTTTCTTTTACTCGAAAATATTGGCCATTAATTTCAAAACTACCTTCCGTAGGCTCCTCCACCGTTATTACTGACATATCTATTTCTAATTTCTCTACCTCATCTCTCGTTTTAGGTAAGAAATTAAATAATCCCCCAACGGAGGGTCTATTTTCCCAACAAAAACCTATTTGGGTGACTTCTCCACTTTTTTGCATTTCAAACCAACGCTCCAATTTATAAAGGTATTCTCTCCTCCTTAAAAGAGTCAAAAATTGACTCAACTAAACCACTATGGACGCATTCATGGCTTTTAAGCTTGCGGTATTTTTTTAAGTATTTCCCCGTACACGAAGGAAAGCGATGAATTTATCTTCTGGGCAGGCGGAATTAATGGAAAGGTTTGTTTTAATTGAAGCAATTGATTATAGGGGTTGA
>NZ_CAJRAM010000021.1 GCF_907164965.1 Coxiella endosymbiont of Ornithodoros maritimus | reverse complement strand
CTCAGCAGCTTTTCTCACTATTTCATCAACTGAACTGCTTTCGTCATGTATAGAGTAAGTATCTCAAGGAATCAGGAAAATTAATATTTAATTAAGTTTATTTGTTTAGAGTGTCGCTTTTTGCTCAAGCTCGGAGTTTTTCTCACCCCAGCTCAAAAAGATTTTTCTATTTAATAAAGACTTAAAATCATTCTGTTAGTGTATTGCCAGATAAACCAAAGCTAGCAACAATGAGAACCAAACCAATTATAGCTTCTAATAACAGTAAACAAACCGAACTAGGCCGATTAATTAGTCGACTGACTCTAATGTACAGAGTCTAAACGGATTGGTGACAATTTTACAGCAGACAATTTTTTCAAAAAATCAGGCGAATAATACCCTTAACCTTACTAACGAAGCCCGAGAAAAATTAAAAAAAGATATAAATGAAATAATGAAGTGGTATTGGAATTTAAAAACACTCTACACTGCCATCAACGAATTGACCTTTCATATACAATCTTCTAAATTTCTGGGCTTTCAAAAAAACAAATTGAGCCAAACAGACATCGGCATTTTATATCAGCATGAAATTGCTATTGATTGGACGCTAAGATCAATTGAGCAATGGTGCCCTGAATTAGCAGAAACTATCAAACCTTATGAGGAAAAAGAAGCAAAGAAGTATCAAGAACAAAAAATTGAACAAAATCAATTAGAAATAAAGGCGTATAGGCCACCACTAGCGGAGCGTTTTGGCCAAACAGAATTTCTTAATTACAAAATTTCTAAAGCTACCTTATGGCTGAAGACGACTCACATTTCTTTTTCTTATAACGGTAAGCATCGTTTAAATGTTATCCTTATAACCCTTGCAGTTGTTTTTCTAATGAAGCCACCAAATATAACTACGATGTTTACCGGAGCGGGTTTAAGTATTCTTTCTACACTGTTCATGATGCTTTTTTTCGCTTAGATCGCCCAGTGATGAAAACGGTGACTTTTCAAACACCGCTTGGTCCATACAACATACAAATCCCAATTTCAATAGCTTTTATTCAAGCACCTCAACCTATTTCCATAACCGTTCTGCTGAGACATAATATAGCAGCGAAATCGCTAAGCTCTAGACGAGAAATGGCGACAAAGGAAGCAGAAGCAGTAACAATGAAACAATTAATAACCGAACTTGATCAACGCATATCATCATTATCAGGATCGGGTAAGTTAAATGATGACGTCAAAAATGTCATTAACCCAATCGTTGAAAGGGTAGAAAATATGTACTGAAAAGCTGTTAAAAGCCTGTCAAAAGAGATAAGCGTCGTGAGTTTAAAAAAACTCGATTTAAAACTCGATTATTGTTAAAAGAAACAGCGCACCTTTTAGAGAATGAAAGCCTCTTGCCAAAAACTTCTAATGAGGTTTTAAATCATCGGTGTAAAAATGGTTATCTCTATTAAAGAGGTTATCATCGCCCAGTGTAATTGGTATGCCTTTTGGACCCCAAAAACCGCATCGTCAGTTAACAAAAATTGTAATGAAGATTTTTCTGTTGAAAAGACATTGACGATATCTATGCTTATGGCCGCAGGATAAGAAATTATTAGCTTATAAGGAAGGAAACTATCATTACCCACCACCAACCACCCGCGGTAAAGACTAAAAATTTAAAGCCCGGCACCCCCCCGCAGCCACCTAGGCGTCAACTTAAGGGAGTGAAATCACGAGAATTCCGGCTAAAAGGCTAAGAAAAGCACCATCGGTGTTTTTCTTAGCCTTTTAGCCGGAATTCTCCCGACTCGGCCGTGAAGGTTTTGTATGCTTCAATTAATACAGCAGATACCCCCGCGGAAGGACGACGGGTTTTTAAGTTTTTCACGCTTCACCACGGGTGGGTAATGATAGAGGCCCCTTGTGTTAAGAAGCTTTGAAAGGAACAAGGTGAATGAAAGAGAAGCATCAACTTTACAGCCATTAGGGGTTTATGCTTAAGTTGACGCCTAGGCGTCCCCGCGGGAATGACGAAGGGTATCTTAATCGCCGCAAGATGGTAGCTTCCGGTAACAACCCTTAATCCTCTTTCGTCACGATGTTTATCAGCACCGTTGAATTGGGGATCATGATGCGCTTGTTTTCTTCCTGTAAAACCGTATAACGAAGGTTGATATCGATCACTTTCCCAGGAATGTTGCTAATCGTAATTCGATCATTTATTTGAAACGGCTCGTAAAACAAAATCAAAAAACCAGAAAACACGCTCGAAAGAACATCTTTTAAAGCAAACCCTACCGTAAAACCCATTAATCCAAGACCCGCTACCAAAGCGGTGACATTGATACCCATCGTACCAAGCGCCGTGGTGATACCTCCAAAAATGAGCACGGTGAGATACCCCACTTGATCTAATAATCTTAGCAAATGGCGTTGCTTCAAACGGGTGCGCGAAAAAACATAGCGGATAAGAGAGCGGGCAATCAGAGCAATAATCCAGGAGGCTAAGAAAACGACGATCCCACCCGCTATTTTGGGAAGAGCGGTAGCGATTTTAGAGCATATAACCCAAAGAAAAGTGTTGAAAGATATCAATCTGTCCATAGGGTTTCCTTCTGGTTAAATATTACCGTATCAGAAGAAATCAATAAACTCGGAGAATTGCAAAGACTATGTAAGCTTCCGATTCGGCATCCACATTGCTAAAATGCCGGCGACCAAAGTCAAAAGGGGTAAAATGATTAAGGCCATTTGATAATCGTGAATAGCATAATATTCAGTGTCCGTCGAATGCCGAGTGCTTAAATGTAGGATCAAGCCCACAAGCGGCTGCAACAAGGGAGCTGTGCCTACTGAAAGAGCGTTCGTAAAACCTAAACTGGTCCCCCGCATATGCGGGGGAACAATTTCATTAGCAATACTAAATGTCAACACGTAACTGCTCGCAAAAACGCCCAACAATATCATTAAGCCCATTATCACCATCAAAGTCAAATGAGGCACGTAAATCACGATCATCATTAAGGCCGCAGAAATAAATGAACACGTTATCAGCAGCGGCCGCCGGAGCGGCATTCGGCGATCCAAACGGGCAATAACAGGTCCCGCGACTCCAATCCCAATAAAAACAAGATTACAGACCATACTCGCCGTTAATAAGCTAAGGTGATGAGTTAATTCCATATAGGGGATGGCCCACAACGCCACAAACACGGTGACAATGGAAAACATCAGGCCCGAATAGACGCCATTAATCCAAGCCTTAGGATTTTTGATCAAAAGATAAAAATCACAACACAACATTTTTGCAGATTGAACGGGTATAGTAGGTATTGCTCCAGATGGGCAATCCCGAACGATCAACCAAATCAAGCCACTAATAACAGCCGCAATGCCTGCAGCCGCTATCATCGAATGATGCCATCCCATCCGTTGAACCCAATCCGCTAGGAAAAAACCGCCAATAATCGTGCCGCTTATCCCCATGGTTTCAGCAATCGCCGCCATGAAGGCAAATTGATCCGCCCTAAAGCATTTTCCAATTACATTTAGCGAACCGACAAAAGCAAATGCAGCACCTGTCCCGATTAATAGGCGACCGACTATCACCACCGATAAAAAATGAGAAGAACCAAATAGAAAACAGCCCAATGCACAGATCAGGGCCCCCATCGTCAATAACCGCCGAGGGCCGAAACGATCGATCATCACCCCCGCCGGGACTTGCAAAGCTACGTAAACGTAATAATAAGTGCTCGCTAAAACCCCAGCGCCAAAAGCGCTTAGGGAAAAGCTTTTCATTAAACCGTCAACGATCTCACCCGAGGACAGCTGTAAAAAGAACTGAAACAGCACAAATAACGCCGTTGCTCCCCACATCAACCACGCCAAGACCGCCCGAGGCTCTCGCTGAAGAGGTGAACCCAAAGTTGTTGAATTGGCTGTGCTGGCGGCTTTCATGGTGGTTAATCTTTAATCATTAAATCTTCGAGCTGGCATGATAATGCTTTTCGGTTAAAAAGCAATAGGATTATAATGAGCACAACGATTTCACAAACAGAACCTTATGCAACCCATTACTATTGCGATTAATCACTTCGGCTTTATCTCTGTTAAAGGAGAAAGCGCAGCTACCTTTCTCCAAGGCCAGCTAACTTGTGACGTGCGCGAAATTAATGAAACGCAAGGAGTCTTGGGCGCTTGTTGTGACCCTAAAGGGCGGATGGTAGCGAATTTTTTTGTTTTTCAAAAAAACAAAGATTATTATTTTTTACTTCCAAAATCCATGATATCCATCGCCGTTACGCATTTGAAAAAATATGCTGTTTTTTCAAAGCTCGAATTACTGGCTGTCAATGAAGCAGAAGCTTACCCTCTTCCAGAAATAACGCTTAAAGAATTGGACGAAAATCACTGGCGTTCTTTGAATGTTAGGGCCGGCCTTGTGTGGGTATACCCGCAGACGAGTGGAAAATTAATCCCGCAGATGATTAATTTACAAAAATGGGGGGGGATTAGTTTTACTAAAGGGTGTTATATCGGACAGGAAGTTATTGCTCGCACGGAGCATCTGGGTAAATTAAAACGCCACCTTTATCGAGCCTTGGTGGATAGTGAGACTCCAGCAACTCCCGGCGATGAATTAAAAAATCAAAATGATCAAACGATGGGGGTGGTTGTTGAGGCCGCTCGTAAAAACATTGGATATGAGCTATTAGCCGTGATTCAGGATGTTGCGATTGAAAATGGAGATATCGCGTTTAGTCGGCTGCCATTGAAAAATATACAGCTCGTCGCGGAGAATAACAGAGCGCTTTCATTTCGAGCGCAATAAGGGGAACAAAATGACATCGCGGATGGAAGCGTTATTGGTGAAAAACATCACTAAGCGATCGATACCGATGCCTTCTCCTGCTGTCGGGGGAAGTCCGTATTCTAGTGCGGTGATGTAATCTTCATCGAAACTCATTGCTTCCAAATCCCCGGCATTTTGTGCTTTTAATTGCTCGCGAAAGCGAACGGCTTGATCTTCGGGATCATTTAGCTCGGAAAATCCGTTAGCAATTTCGCGGCCGCCCACATAAAACTCAAAACGATCAGTGATAAAGTCATTTTCGTCATTCGCTCGGGATAAGGGCGACACTTCTTTTGGAAAATGAGTTATAAAAATTGGTTGTTGCAACTTTTCTTCTACGAGTTTTTCAAACAATTCCGCTTGGATTTTCCCTAATCCGTAATGAGCGGGGATAGCAATTTCATATTTATGTGCTAGTTCGCTCGCCGTTTCGAGGTGATCAATTTGGTCGGGCGTTATTTCAGGATTAAATTGTAAAATCGCATCGCGCAGAGATAAACGCGCAAAAGGTTTATTCAAATTAATCCTCACCCCCTGATATTTTATTTCCATAACGCCAAAAATTTTTTCAGCGAGGTGGCGAATCATCGATTCGGTAAGTATCATCATATCTTCATAAGTCGCGTACGCTTGATAAAACTCGAGCATCGTGAATTCGGGATTATGGCGTGTTGAAATACCTTCATTGCGAAAGTTACGGTTAATTTCGTACACTTTTTCAAAGCCACCGACGACTAATCTTTTTAAATAAAGCTCAGGAGCAATTCGCAAAAATAAATCCATATTCATCGCATTATGATGCGTTTCAAAGGGACGTGCAGAAGCGCCTCCAGGTAACGAATGCATCATCGGCGTTTCAACTTCAATGTAGCCACGATCGTCAAGAAAGCGGCGGATTTGCGCGATAACTTGCGAGCGAGTTTGAAATAAATGACGAGATGATTCGTTGACAATTAAATCAAGATAACGTTGACGGAACCGCTGTTCTTGATCATGAAGCCTGTGAAACTTATCGGGCATTGGTCGCAGTGCTTTTGTTAATAAACGAATCTGATCTACTTTAACCGACAACTCCTCTGTTTTTGTTTTAAAAAGTTCCCCTTCGACACCGATGATGTCTCCCAAATCCCAGGATTTAAAGTCTGAGTAGACGTCTTTAGGGAGACTATCACGCGTGACATAAATTTGCATACGCCCTTTCATGTCTTGGATATGGGCGAAACTGGCTTTTCCCATAATCCGCCGGGTCATCATCCGGCCTGCCATTTTGACACGGATAGCCTTTGCGGTTAATGCACCACTGTCGAATCGATCGTAAACAGCACGTAAATCAGCCGCTAAACTATCGCGCTTAAAATCATTAGGGTAAGCTTGACCGTCTTCACGCCGTTTCTTTAATTTTAATTTACGCTGCGCGATTTGTTCATTTTCTTCTTTGATTTGATCTTTTAATTCCATATCACTGCCTATTAAAGGCCCTTATCATAACTGAGCATGGGGTTGTTGTCATGCGGCCTTGAGAACACGGATGCGATTAAAAGTGGAGGTTTTCAACAGGTAACCCGTATGAGCGAAGCAAAACACGGGAAAACAATGATGTCGCCTATCATCCCCGTATTTCGTTTTTTCATTGGGCTACTTAGCTACTGGGCTCGCGAGACAGCGTAGGAAACCTACACTTTTAATCGCACCCTGAGAACGCTTGCCTCGAAAAAAACTCTTGGCGTTTATCGTAAAATACAAGCTACTAGGCATCAATCCCACGACGTCGCCGTTTAGTCTCCGCACGCTTGTGTTTGTGTCAGTTAGCCATTTTCACGGTCGCCACGCGTGGGCTTAGTTTTTTTCCATTTCTTCGGCTTCTGAGCTGCAAGTTTGACAAAATGAATAAGACGTTCTAAGTCATCTTGACGATTTTGATTTTGTGTGCGGTAACGTCACCCGGTGATAACTAACTCACCTTCGGTGTTAATTCGATTTCCCGCTATGGGGACGAGCCTTTCTTTTATTTCCTCGAGTAAAGAAGATTTGGGGCACGTTAAAGCGAAGTTGGGCCGCGGTCGCTTTTTATTGACTTTCTGACCGCCAGGCCCGGTGGCGCGAATAAAACGCCATTCCACTTCATTTTCATCGAGCAGTGTCATTAAAATCTCCTTGTTTTAGACAGGCCTCGATGAATAAATCGATATCGCCATCCAACACAGCCTGGGTATTACTGGTTTCAACACCCGTTCGCAAATCTTTTACACGGGAAGCGTCTAAAACGTACGAGCGAATTTGATTGCCCCAACTGATTTCGGATTTAGAGGCTTCTAGCAAAGCTTGTTTTTCCTGTTGTTTCATCATTTCCATCTCATAAAGCTTTGCCCGAAGCTGTTTCATGGCTTGCGCTTTATTTTTATGCTGTGATCGGTCATTTTGACACTGGACCACAATTCCAGAGGGCAAATGCGTGATGCGGACTGCCGAATCCGTCCGGTTTACGTGCTGCCCTCCCGCGCCGCTAGCGCGATAAGTGTCGATGCGTAATTCCGCTGGATTGATTTCAATTTCAATATCATCATTGATTTCGGGTGACACAAAAACCGAAGCAAACGAAGTATGACGGCGGTTACTCGAATCAAAAGGAGACTTACGGACTAGTCGATGAACACCTGTCTCGCTATGCAGCCAGCCATACGCATAACTGCCTGTAAATTTGATAGTTGCGCTTTTTATTCCAGCTACTTCGCCAGGAGAAGCCTCCATTAGCGTAGTTGTGAAGCCGTGTTTATCGCCCCAGCGCAAATACATTCGTAATAGCATTTCTGCCCAATCCTGTGCTTCTGTCCCACCTGAGCCGGCCTGAATGTCAAGATAAGCATTACTTGAGTCCATTTCACCGGAAAACATACTCTGAAATTCCATTTTAGCGATTGTTTTTTCAAGCTGTTTGAAGTCTTTATTTAAATCGGTAATTAAATCCGCCTCTTTTTCTTGCTTGCTAAGTTGTGCCATTTCGATGGCGTCTCTAATACGCTGATCGATGATATCGGATTGCTGAATGAGCGCTTCTAATTCGGATCGCTCGTGGCTTAACGATTGTGCTTTTTCAGGGTCTTGCCAAACAGCCGGATTTTCAAGCTCGCGTTGAATTTCTAAAAGACGGGTTTCTTTCGTACCGAGGTCAAAGATACCCCCGCAAGGTGTCGGAGCGCGCCTTCAGTTCATTAAGTTTTTCAATTAATAGATTGATTTCTAACATTTTTTAACCATATTCATTTCATTATATCTGATTATTTTTTTCTGCCAACCGGTGGTTAATGGCTATTTTTTCTTCCTCGGATAACGTATTCCAACGGCATACTTCATCAAATGTACGCCCACAGCCAATGCACACAGCATCGCCTAAAGCCGTGGCGCTGCAAATGCCGATGCAAGGTGAATCCGTAAGATTGCGTTTACCGGCGATGTTCATGGGTGAAATTTTAATGTACCTAGAGGATTTCCACCAGACAAAAGCCAATGTAGCCTGCATGATAAAGTAATATAATTTTTTCAAGTCGATAAAGAATTTATTAAACTTTCTTAGTCTATTGGAAAGCCGATATGAAACTAAAACGGATTTTTATTCCCTTAATTATCCTACTTATCTCAATTAACGGCATGATCGGTTCGGCGTGGTTGTTTAGCCCTTACTTTGCAGCAAAAACAGCCGGACCCGCGCAGCGTTGGTTTCGTTGCTAGTCGGTGGCGGTGAGGGTATTAATAGTGGCGTTTACATTTGCTGAGTTATCCACGATGTTCCCTGTCGCCGGTGGCATTGCGCGAATACCTCAATACAGCCACGGAATGGCCACGGGTTTTATGATGAGTTTGGATTGCCTAGCTTTCTTGTGTTGTTATGCCGCCAATTGAGGTTCCGGCAACCTTACAATACAGCAGTTTCTTTTTTCCTCATCTCACTTATCTTCACGGCAATCAACACGTGTTGACGCATGAAGGATTAGTGGGAGCCACGTTGCTTATGTTCTTTTTGTCTTGCTTGAATATCGTGAGTGTCAATCATTTTGTTCGATGAAATGTTTTAATGACGGTTTTTAAAATCTGTATTATTCTGGTAATCGCTATCACACTTATAAGCCGTTGGTTTCCATGGAAAAAATTTCTTTGCTTATGGCGGCTTGCTCCCTCTGGTTGGCATGGTATTGTCAGCGCGCTTTCGATGGGCGGGATTGCGTTTGCTTTTACCGGCTTTCGTCACGGCGTTGAGCTCGCCGCTGAAACTAAAAATCCCAGGCAAGCAATTCCACTCGCCATTATCGGTTCGATCGTGTTTTGTTTATTATTGTATTTGTTATTACAACTTGCCTTTATTGGCGCCTTTCATAGCCCCTCTTTAAGCAAAGGATGGTCACAGTTAGCCTACCAAGGCGATGTCGGGCCTTTTTCCGGGATTGCGGCTTTATTGGGGTTGGGTTGGCTTAGCTGCATAATTTATGCAAATACTGTCATTTCGCTTCTAGGCGGGGCGCTGGTTTATGTCCATATCGACTTCCCGCATTGTCTATGGAATCAGTAAAAATGCGTATTTTCCAGCTTTTTTATGCGGCTCAATAAAAAAGCGATCCCCGCCCCTGGTGCATTGCATTAAATGGCTTAACAGGTTTCATTTTATTTTTTGTTCTTTCCGGTTGGTAAAGCATGATTAATTTTTTAGTTTCGGCCGTGGTTATTTCTTATGGAATGGGACCGATTTCGTTGATTATACTTCGTTATCAAATGCCAAACGCAAATCGCCCCTTTAAGCTGCCACAAGGGATTTTATTATCTACTTTAGCATTTTATGTTTGTAATTTAATGCTATTCTGGTGCGACTAGGAAATCATTAAAAAATTATTTATCGCTATTTTAATTGGCATTTTCTTTTTCATTGTTTTTCAAAAACGAAAATAACGATGACTGCGAAATATTCACCTCAAATACAGCTTATGGCTGGTCGTTTATCTCGGAGGTCTGACATTGATTTCTTATCTCGTTTCGGTCGGCGGTGGCATTGCGATTATCCCCTTTGGATGGGATTTCATCGTGATCGCGCTTTTTAGTTTGATCGCTTTATACCTCGCGCTGAAATCATGCCCTCCAGAAATTTCAACGCAGAAACATCAAGCGAATACGCTAGAATCTGTGTATTCGGAGTCGGCTGCGTAGTAAGGATTGTTATTATATATTTGCTTTTCTCCTCAATTGTAGTTACTCTTCAACAACTATTGTTTCCTGTGCAAAAACTACTTCTCCCCACGAAGGCGGGAGAGGCAGTCATTTAAATAATTGGTGATCCCATGAATACACCTGATTTCCAACGAATGAAAAACGACAATAAAAAAATCAGCATGGTGACTTGTTACGACTATTGGTCGGCTTACATTATTTCGCAAAGTAATGTGGATTGCATTTTAGTGGGTGACAGTATAGCGATGGTAATGTATGGCCATGCAACCACTCTTCCAGCAACAGTCGATATGATCGCACAACACGTTCAAGCTGTTTCAAAAGGCGCTCCCAATAAATTCATTATCGGCGATATGCCTTTTTGCTCTTATCGAAAAAACTTAACCATGAGCATGAATGTAATTGAAAAGCTAATGCAATCGGGCGCGCAGGCAATTAAGCTAGAAGGTGCCGATGACAGTAATTTAAAATTAATTCGTCATGTCGTGAAATCGGGAATTCCAGTCATGGGGCACATTGGTTTAACTCCTCAATCTGTCCACGCTTTCGGTGGTTTTAAAGTTCAAGGCAAAGAACAATCGGCTGCTGAAAAATTAGTGACGGATGCGAAAACATTGGCTAAAGCTGGTTGTTTTGCAGTGGTGTTAGAATGCCTGGCAAGCGAATTAGCAGAATTAATAACCGATTCGATTTCCATTCCCACGATTGGAATTGGCGCCGGTCCTGCAACTTCGGGACAGGTACTGGTATTACAAGATCTTCTCGGAATGAATGACCAATTTAAGCCTAAATATCTTAAAAAATTTTTAAATGGTTTTGAGCTTATAAAAGAAGCGTTGAATAGTTTTGATAACGAAGTAAAAACCGCTCTTTACCCTCATCATGAGACACACGGTTACTGAGAAAAACAATGACTAAAGCGATTGAATCATTAAACGATTGGCAATTAATTAGGGAAACGCTGAACGATTTTTCCATCGGTTTTGTGCCCACAATGGGGAGTTTGCATGCTGGTCATCTGAGTTTATTAGAGCGATCCAAATGTGAAAATGAAATCACGGTATTAAGCCTCTTTGTTAATCCTACCCAATTCAATGATAAAAATGATTTTAAAAATTATCCGCGCACCTTTGACCAAGATATTGCCATGGCAAAAGAAAACGGGCTCGATTACGTTTTAACTCCGACTAACGAAGCGCTTTACCCCGATCATTATACTTATAAAATTACGAATACCACTATCAACAACCAAGAAGCCGAATTTCGACCCAACCACTTCGATGGCATGCTTACGGTAGTAATGAAATTATTACTTCTTACAAAACCAACCCGCGCTTATTTTGGGGAAAAAGACTATCAACAATTGCGATTAGTAAAAGGCTTAACGCAAGCCTTTTTTCTAGATACTGAAATCGTCGGCTGCAAAACTGTACGAGATGAATTTGGGTTACCTCTAAGTTCGCGCAACCGCCGCTTGACAGAGAATCAATATAGATTAGCCCAACGTTTCTCTGAAATTTTTCACTCAGGTGCCTCTTGTGAGGATATCAAAAAAGCGCTTATTCGCGAAGGCATTAAAGTGGACTATGTGGAGGATTATAACGATCGCCGTTTTGCGGCTGTATATATAGAGAATATCCGATTAATTGACAATCTTGTTTTGTAAGTATTGGATAACTTGCTTTTAATATAAGTAAATAAAAGCATCCGCCTATTCAAGAGACTCATTAAACTAAAATTGAAACCCAAGTTGATCGAATTTTACATTTTTAACATAGGGGACTAAGAATGTTAGTTTCTGTTTTAAAATCCAAAATTTCTTATGCTATGATTACTCACAAAGAGCTTAATTACATAGGAAGCATTACTATCGACGAGGTGATTATGGAAAAAGCGCAGCTCACTGCCAATGAGCAAGTGCACGTTGTCAATCTCAACAATGGCGAACGGCTGGAAACCTATGTCATCCCCGGCAAACGCAATAGCAATATCTTCGCCTTAAATGGTCCCGCCGCTAGAAAGGGGGAAATCGGAGATCGGCTTTTTATTTTATCCTACGCGTTAATTGATCCAAAAAAGGAAAAGCTTGGACCTGTTTTGGTTGATTTAAAACTGAATAACTAACCTACCATGCAGATAGTTGATACTGACAAAAAACTTCAACAAGCGTTGACACAGCGTTTTAATGATCCGAATTATATCTCACTTGAAGAAATTCAATCCTGTCTTGAAAAATCCATTTCCAAGACAGCACAAAAATTAGTGTCACTATGTCTAAAAGAAAAAATTATTTCAAAAAAAAGCAGCTTCCGAAATTTATAATGCTGGCTCAGTTTTAAATGTACTCTATCCGTTAATTAACGTTACACTTAAGTTAACCGATGATTACTGGCAGCTATTTCACGATGAATTTATAAACAGCATAGAAAACACTATCCTCTTCCTTGTTTACCACCCCAAATGGTGTTCTGAATTAGCTCAGTCGATAAAAAGTTTAGGCTATGATAATTTTTGGAATTGACTGGAAGCAAGCAAAAATAAATTTGATTATCTGGCTTTTTTAGAGAAAAGGGGTTCTATTGGTGATCCTTTAGGGTTCTATTGGTGATCCTTTACATCCGACTCCTAAAAATAGGATCGGATTATCCTGTGAGGCAAGCCTCAAATATTCTCCCGATTTCCAAGCATGCTATAATATTTTCTTTCTTAACTTTACACAAAAATTGCTCTCAGCATGAAAGTTTGACTTCCCAAAAAGACATAAATACCATTTTTGAAAAACACTTTCCTACTATCTATCCTAATTGGTGCTTCCAATTACAACAACAAAAACTCAATCCTCAACACTATTGGCTTTTACTCTGTCATCCCTGACAATTTGAAAATGTGTTACCTCAAAAGTTTAGTCGATTGATTTCAGATAATAAACTTCTTTGATTTGATACAGTTTCCTTAACCGTGTCCTTACGCTATCATTTCGCACTCTGATCCCTCGCTTTTCTACGCCCAAACCGCATCTCAAAGTGCCTATCGGCATCCGCATCACTAGCGTGGCACCAAAAATATCACCGGGCACTTGTCGCATGAGGCCCCGGATTGGAAACCTACTACAACGTATTTTTGCAAAAGAGAACCATTTTTCTAAAAGTATTTATGATTGTATTGATAGAATTGGCGTACATGTACAATCAATTCCTAATCATTATGATGATGAGCAACGTCATTTAAGCGCACTCATGAGACAAAACCCCTTATCCCTTCTTCCGAGAAGGAAACGATTATTCCCTTGACTTGCCTCTTTAGCCCTTCGCCTTTATTAAAATTACCAATTTTGATTGAGGTAATACACACTCAAAAAATTTTTTCCTACACCATGTAGCTCTCACTTTGAATGATTTTTGGGATCTCTATTTAATTTATGGCATTGTGTTAGAAGCCCATACACAAAATACCTTAATCGTTTTCAAAGAAGAGCATCCAACACGATTCATTAATCGTGATTTAGGTGGTATTTATATTCACACGCCTACGCTTCAACAATAAGATTTCACACTACTTCAAGACGCACCAACTCTCATACTGACAAGCCATCCAAAAGTTGCACGCTACAAAATTCTGCATACCGTTTATCAACACACCTTACAGCCCCATCTCCTGCTCGCACTTGTACTACGGCATCGAACCTCAAGCACTCTGGCGCGTCCTTGCCCAACTTAGTCATGAACGGTTCGTACAAACAAAGCCACGTGTTTGCCCTATGCGCTGGGAAGAGGAATATCAACGGCTATTTGAAGACAACTGGCCCTTAAAAAGGCTTACCTGCATGCGTTTGCTAAATAAAAGAGAAGACATTTATATCGATAGCAGCGAAAAACCTCTCCGATCCTGTTGATTCTTAAAACCCTTGCTTTGGAAAAAAGACACTTCATCTTCTATAGTTTTTAAACAAAATTAGCAAGGAGGCTATTTTATGAAATGCCGCCAGAGGCGTTTTTTCTTCCTCTTTATCATTTTTCTTCTACTGCCCCTTAATGCTCTTTGTGCTAAAGAGATCGCATTAACCATTAATGACCTCCCGTTTGTTGGCCGAATTCACGGTGATCCAGGCAAATGTCGCCGCGAGCATAATCGCTTCGTGAAAATTTTAAACACCCTTGAGCAATATCACATACCAACCACGGGTTTTGTAACGGCCGGTTTGATTGATCCAGCCCAGTGGGAATGGTTGCTTGCATTTAAACGGGCGCAAAACATTCTGGAGAATCACAGTTATTCTCACAAAAGTTTAAATCATAAGCCAATAGATTGCTGTATTTCTGATGTCCAAAAAGCCGATGCTATTTTAACGACCTTACTTTCCACTCCCAAATACTACCGTTTCCCTTATCTTGCCGAAGTGGCAGGAAGATCGAAATACAACGAATTTAGAAAATGTTTATTTTTGCATAATTGCGTTGCCGCACCGGTTACAGTGGATGGAAAGATTTTGAGCTTAATTTTAGATTTTTAAATATTCCCTGGCAGAAGCAAAAATTATACTTGAACAGTTTTCGTCAACGCTATCTTAATTTCATATGGGCACAAACACTTAGAGTACGAAGAAAAGCTAAAAAGAAGCTGGATAGACCAATAAAATTAATTTTACTCATCCACATGAATGTACTAAATTCTTATTTTCTGGAAGAGATTATTAAGCTTTATCAAAAACATAGATCGCTTCATCAGCTTACCGGAAGCTCTCCAAGGTCCTTATTATAAATACGAAAAATCAAAGTCTACAGAGAGCGCAATGTTCTCATCAAGCTATCCTGTGATTCAAAAAATGACGCATTAATCAATAAAAAGTAGCAATTAATCTCTCGTCTCTTGTATAATTGCTACTTTTTGACTAATAAAACGCATAAAAATTATTTTTAATAAAAAATTCTTTCTGCTGATATACCCGTCATCTATTCCAATGATTGAGGTTTTTTGTTTGGCGATGGATTATTTGAAACCATCAAAACCAAAAAGAGCAAGTTACTCTTTTCCGCTGAACATTATAACCGATTGGCGACCTCGGCTAATAACTTATTGATTCCGCTTAATTTTTCCTTGCTTCAACTCAAAACTCAGTGCGAAAGTCTATTAGAAATAAATAAACTCGACGAAGCAGCCGTACGAATCACATTAACTCGAGGAAGCTCGGAAAGAGGGATCACCATTCCATCTGCTGCCCCTCCTAATTTACTGATTACGAGTATTCTCTATAAAAAACAAGCTAATATTTATCCAACTCTTTGCATCACTGATATTAGACGTAACGAATATTTCCCCTTGTCTCAACTTAAAACGCTTAATTTTTTAGAACCTATTTTAACTAGACAACAAGCCATAAAAAATGGATGTGCTGAAGGGGTTATGCTAAATATGAAAGGTGCTGTAACTGAGACGAGCGTTGGTAACTTATTTGCTGTTATTAATCAGAAAATATTTACACCAAAAATTGAGGATGGTTTATTACCCGGGATTGTGCGCCAGATAGTTATCGATATCGCCACCAAAACTGACATACCTATTAAATAAAAAACTTTATCTCCAAAAGATCTTTTAGAGGTCGACGAAATATTTTACACCAATAGTCTTGTTGAAATTCAATCATTCTCAAAAATTAATGAACACCCGTTAGCCATGGGTGACCAAGCTTTATCAACCACTAAAATTTTAGAAACCTACGAATGGTATAAAAATAAGCGAAAAAAATGATAGACGCGTAAAAAGGGCGCGGCAATCCTTGATATGAAACTTCCAATTCTAGGTTGTTTTTTTATTAGCCTTAATTTCCAAAAAAACCCCGTCGTTTCCGTGCGTAGGCTGCCTACCGACAGACAAAGAATCGAGGGCTTTCACGGCCGAAGCCACGAGAATTCCGGCTAAAAGGCTAAGAAAAACACCGATGGTGCTTTTCTTAGCCTTTTAGCCAGGA
>NZ_CAJRAM010000020.1 GCF_907164965.1 Coxiella endosymbiont of Ornithodoros maritimus | reverse complement strand
AGAGAAGCATCAACTTTACAGCCATTAGGGGTTTATGCTTAAGTTGACGCCTAGGCATTCTGCAGGCGGGAATCCAGTGCACACGTTGCGCAGCGTGCCTGGATCCCGCCTGAGCGAGAATGACGAAGGCTAAAATTGAAATGGTTGTGCTAGGGGAGAATGGATACGACATCATGGACGCCTTTCTATTCTATTGCATTTTATGCTCCCTACATTCACAATCGTACTATTTCTAACGAGGGGTTTTCTATGCAGCGTCAAGGTCTTATTTTATCTATGATTCGCTTTAATATTCTGTCTTTTCTCTTTGCCCAGCTTCGCCGACCCTCAGCCCACCGCAGAAAAATATCAATTTCCCTCCTTAGAAAAGGGTACGGCGAATACCTTTCGATCCGGGGACGGGTATTGCCCTCCATGCGTCTTAGAAAATAAGGCTCAATGCCAAAAATCACCATGTCAAACCCATAATCTGAAACCGACGAACCTCTATGGAGACATCGAAGTTTCTGGCAACAAATGGACGAAACTAACGAACGAGGAGGCGCTTAATCCGCCAAGCTCGGCAACCCCCCTTCAGTGCGCTGATTGCCAAAATTAATGATAAATCAGGGCGCGAGTCATCCGGTATTGGGTTGATCACAATCACTCAGTAGATATCAACATGATCCAACCGCCAATGCTGAAATATCGGTCATCCGAAAGGCTGCTCGCGAGCTGAATGTCACCGATTTAGGCCACATGCGTAAAGAAGATTCCAAATTATCTCAAGCCATTGAATCCTCACACTGCGTTATTTATAGGAGTGCAGAACCAGCCCAATGCGCATGGCCACTATTTATTGGGCGAGTATACATTATTTAGTTTTTTCTTCAACCCGTTACGATATCACCGCCCCCAGGGGGGGTTAGGACGAGACGGCTGTCTTTGAAGAATTAAAACGCCCTTATACAAAAATGCAGACTATCATTGTCCGCCAAGCCATCACCAACAACTCCTTAGATAGTTTTAATTATTACAAACAAACGTTTATTAAAAAACAGAAATTAAGATCTGGATTTTTATTATCAGATTTTTTTATCAAATCTGATAATAAAGGTCTGGCCGTTATTGCCACTTTCGAGTTTATCGACCGGGAAACGATGTCATATAAATTGAGCGTTTAATTCTTTAATTTTTTCCAAATAATTCCTGAACTCTCTTCATTGCGTCTAGCAAAACCTGGGAATAGTTTGAATTCACTCTGACTTTTTCATCTATCCAACCCAGTTGGCTGATAATATCTTTTGTTCGACCCCCGTTTTCATAGAGGGCATGTTTTAAGATTTCGTCTATTTTTAGATTCGATTTTAAATAATCTAACCTTGAATTTCTAAAAAAGCTAAAATATCAATGAATAACGCTTCTCAACCTTTGAGAATGCTGCTCTCTAAACTGAGCAAGCATTAAACGTTCATCTCTGTTTGATTTAAACTGCAAAAGCTTATCACTATTAAGAATTTGGGCTAACCGAACTTCAGCAGGACGTAATAAAGCGTTACCACGGAGCTCGGTTGACGGCATGGCTTTTATGCTTGACTCATAATGATGATCGATTTCTCCTTTTCCTTATACTTCTGAAACGGTATTAATGCCTACTCCAGCATAATGATGCAGACGCAAGATAAGATTTTTAGGAAGGAAATCGGGATTGTGTTTAAAAAAGATTTCTAACCCGTTAAGAATATCCTCTCTATCGTCATAAAAATCATAGGTAATTATTGCATTCTGGATATAGAGACGCAAATTTGTGAGTTTGAGCATAAGTTAAATTTAACTTTGTGCTATCTGAAATAAAATGTTGACTTTTAAGAGATTCCTCTTCGTATTTACTATAAACATCAAATGCTTCACCCACATCCGTGACTTTCTCCATTTCATTCCACAGTAAGCCATTGTAATAATAAAAAGCAAGAATGTGTCTCTGGCTCAATAAGGGTGCTGTATGCATTATAAGAATCTAATTCAAACGATTGTCTATTTGAACCTACCGTAAATATAACTTCATTACAAAATTCGCTTTTTAGCTCCTCCATAATATGAGCTATAAGCTTTTGATTAGCCTCAATTAGACAATCTTTTGATTTATTTTTATTTTCCTTAAATGCTTCTATATATTTTTCGTTAAAAAGACAGCCATCAAAATCAAAAGCCTGTATATTAATTTTAATTGCCATGACATTTCTCCTCATTAGTTTGTGCTTGTTGTTTATAGCGCCATTAAAACAAGTGAATATTAATTAATAGATAAGATCGATTATATTTATACTAACTATAGATTTTTACTATAGTATGGTAAGAATAGAGAAACAGTAGGGTCGCTTGAGGCACGTATGGTCGAGTACCAGATCACACGCGACTTGAGAAAGGTATATTCCCATCGGGAAAACCAACTTATGAATTTTAATAATTTCTCTGTCTTTTGAGCTACCCACTTTTTTCGCTGAAATTACCTTTGGTGTGCTCGCGCGTTTCAATAATCAAGAAGATGTTTTTAAGGCTCAATATATAATTTAGTTTTAATTTTTAATTACAAGGGTTTGATGCCGAAAGGTCGAAGTGTTTACCGGTATTTCAGGGAAAGAAACAATTCGATTTATCATCGCTTTTAACGACATTATAATACGATTGGGATTGGGAATAGTACGTCCACCTTACAAACCTTTCTATCCCAATCGATATCAAAAGATGCTTAACCATGTGAATGATGGTGAGTCAAGAAAACACCAGAGATAGTGTCGCCAGCATCTATTGAAAACGGCCTATTTTCCCCCGCTGGGTCGTGAATCTCTCCTGAGCCGGCGCTTATGTTTTTAACTTCCAGGTTTTGCATTGTTTTATTAACGAAACTCATCTCCATATTCCAATATGTCAAGAGCGAAAGCACAAAACGGGGTTACTGAAAAGAGTAAGATTAGAAATAATTTTTTCACGTTAAACTCATTATATTAAAATCACCGAATGAATTTTGACCACTTTTTTCAAAGTGCTTAATTTTTTGGACACATTGCCTGTAGAAATAGGAAAGAGCCGGATATTAGCGCGTGGGTTGGGCTGCGAAACCCAACAGATACAATCTATTTAATGGTGGGTCGTATAGGATTTGAACCTATGACCAACGGATTAAAAGTCCGCTGCTCTACCAGCTGAGCTAACGACCCCCGCTTGTTGTGTGGCCTTGGGGCGATTCTTATTGCCCAAAAACACCTAAGACCAGCAATGATAACGATTTCTAGCAAAATGACAAGGGTTGGGAGTGGATTAGTACGATATCGGGGAAGTGAAATTCATCCAAAATAGCGTCATGAAAGTGAATCTATCGGGGCTTAGCTTGTTGGAGCTTCTCATAGCGATGGCTATGGCGTCAATTTTGACCGTGGTTGCTTATCCGGCTTACCATTACAATCTTGTGTGGCAGCCAATCGTCGTTCAGCAGAGGTTGGATTGCTAAGAATCTCAAGCCGTTTAGAAGAATTTCATAGTCTTAATGAGATTTACCAGGGCGCGACATTAACTCATTTGAAAATAGAAAGCGAATCTCGGGATTATCTTTTTCAACTTAGTCAACTAACGATGGAAAGCTATCTCATTAAAGCAATTCTTCAGGCAAAACAAGCTGCGGATCACTGTGGAATATTATCAATCGATCAATCAGGTCACCAAAAGGCAAACCGAAGCAAGTATTGGAATCAAGGCTTAGCGCGGGGTGTTAATAACATATGCACGATCAATAAAAAAACACCTACACAAATAGCACTATCAGCCACATTAAAAGTGGCGAAGTGCCAATCTTTAATATGAAAATCAATAAAATCAGTCACATACTTCCAATGAAGACGATCGATAAAATTGCCGAGTGCTCCCCCAATAATTAACGATAATCCCAGCGACATCATAATCTCCGAACGGGGGGTTCTGTTTAACCACAAAATTAGAAAGACGGAAACAACGAAAGAAATAGCGGCAAATAAAATAATTTGCCAACCGTTTTCCGTTCCTAAAAAGCTAAATGCAGCGCCGGTATTGTAACTTAATGTGAAATTTAAAAATGGCAATATTTTAACAGGATGTCCAAAGGCTAAAAAATGATTTGCCAAGCACTTACTCGATTGATCAAGAAGGATCACCAACACGCTCAACCACAGCCACGAGCAGGCTTTTTTTGATTTTTTCTTTACCATTTTGTCTATTCCTACGCAAATTGTCGTATTTCGCCGTTTTCAAATGCATTGCTCACACAGCGATCGCACAAATTGGCATGTTCTTTAATCTGCCCCACACTGGAGCGACGCTGCCAGCAGCGCGCGCACTTTTCAAATTCAGACACGTTAATTTCTAACGCCAAACCAGGCAGAGCGGTATCAAAAGCTGCCTTACCTTTTTCATTAAACGGTGACACACTTGCTTCTGAAGTAATTAATACAAAACGCAGTTCTTCACCAAGTGTTGCTATAGCGGCATCCAATCTTTCATCCGCATACAACACAACTTCAGCGGCTAATGCCGAACCAATTTTACCTTCATTACGATACGTTTCTAACGCTCTATTCACCTCATCACGAATTTGCAACAACAACTGCCATCGCTGCTCTTCTTCCTCGCTTAATGCCGCATTGGGAAAATCCGAAAACCAGTGTGTTAAAAAAACAGAAGGTTCACGATCACTCGGCATAAATTGCCAAATTTCATCGGCCGTGAAGCTGATAATAGGAGCTATCCACCGCACAAATGCCTCTGCAATATAATACAATGCGGTTTGCGCTGAACGCCTGGGTAAACCCGCTTGTTTGCTGGTGTACAACCGATCCTTAATAATATCCAAATAAAAGCTGCCCATTTCTACTGTGCAAAAATTATGAATTGCCTGGTAAACAGTGGGAAAACGATAGCGGTCGTATGCGTTAATAATTTTTTCCTGCAATTTTTGTGTGGTGAAAATAGCCCATCGATCTAACGCGACTAATTGATTTACCGCCACCTTATCTTTTTTAGGGTCAAAATCATATAAATTCGATAATAAAAATCGTGCCGTGTTACGAATTCGCCGATAGGCATCTGAAGTGCGCTTCAAAATTTCATCCGATACATTCACTTCTACAGTGCAATCCATCGAAGCTGCCCATAAGCGCAGCACATCAGCGCCGAGATTCTTCACCACATCGGCGGGTAGAATGATGTTACCCAGCGATTTCGACATTTTTCGACCTTGGCTGTCGACCACAAAACCATAAGTCAATACCGATTTATAAGGCGCTTTATCGCGAATAGCCAACGACGTAAATAAAGACGATTGAAACCAACCACGATGTTGGTCGGAACCTTCTAAATAAATATCTGCCGGTACCTTCAATTCCGGACGTTTTTTCAACACACAAAAATGCGTCACTCCCGAATCAAACCATACGTCCAAAACATCCGTTACTTTTTCATAATGATCAGCGTCGTCGTCCAATAAAAATTTCGGATCTAAATCAAACCAGGCATCCACACTTTTTTTTTCGATTAATTGCGCTACTTTTTCCATCAAAGCTGGCGTCTTAGGATGCAATTCGCCCGACTTTTTATGGATAAATAAAGGAATGGGAATTCCCCATAAGCGCTGTCGCGAAATACACCAATCTGGACGATCAGCTACCATCTTTCCGATCCGCGCCTCTCCCCACGCAGGAAGCCAGGTTACTTTTTCAATTTCCGTTAATATCCGCTCGCGCAATCCATTTTTATTCATGCCAATAAACCATTGCGGCGTTGCCCGAAAAATCAATGGTGTTTTGTGCCGCCAGCAGTGAGGATAACTGTGTTGAATGGTTTCCGAATGCAATAAATGTCCGCTATCCGCTAACAACACGATAATCCGTTCATTCGCTTTAAAAACCGGCTGACCTCCCACCAAAAACGTGTCAGCGATAAAACGACCTCTCGGATCGACGGGGCTATTAATAGGTAAATTATATTTTTCAGCAATGAAATAATCTTCCAAACCGTGCGCTGGCGCCGTGTGCACATTGCCTGTTCCGGCTTCTGTCGTCACGTGTTCACCTAAAATAATGGGAACAATTCGGTCCAGAAAAGGATGTTGTAATTGCATTCCCTCTAAAGCGTCGCCTTTTAAATTGCCATGCACTTCGTAGTCACCGACACCGTAACGTTGCATGGCACTGTCTACTAAGTCCTTTGCTAATATTAAATAAATGGGTTGATTTTGTAATTCGCTTTTTACAAGCGCGTAATCCAATTCAGGATGAACGCTGACCGCTTCATTGGCCGGTAAAGTCCACGGCGTCGTGGTCCAAATGGGAACTGATACTCGAGTCGTTGAATTTTTCACGCCAAAACGTTGCCGCACTGCCTCAGCGTCGACCGCTTCAAATCCCACGTCAACAGCAGGCGATGCTTTATCGCGATATTCGACTTCCGCCTCTGCTAACGCGGAGCCGCACGCCGCGCACCAATGTACCGGTTTTTGCCCACGCAGCAAATGACCATTAACCACGATTTTGGCTAACGCTCGTACTGTATCCGCTTCGTAACCAAAGTCCATGGTAAGGTAAGGATATTGCCAATCACCCAACACACCTAATCGTTGGAAGTCATCCCGCTGGAGCTCAATTTGAGAAAAAGCATAATCCCGGCAAGCTTGACGAAAAGCATTAGCTGATAATTTGTCCTTACCTAATTTCTTCTCTACATTAAGCTCGATAGGCAAGCCATGACAATCCCAGCCCGGAACGAAAGGAGCATCAAAGCCACTTAAGGTTTTAGACTTAACAACGATATCTTTGAGCGTTTTATTAAAGGCGGTGCCCAAATGAGCGCGACCATTAGCATAAGGAGGGCCGTCATGTAAAATAAACTTGAGCTGCCCTTCTCTATCTTTGCGAATTTTTTGATAAAGATCGAGTGTTTGCCAACGAGCCAGCGTCTGCGGTTCTCGCTCAGGTAAGTTCGCCCGCATCGGAAAATCGGTTTGAGGGAGGTTCAATGTGTCTTTATAGTCTGTCATTATCCGCCTTTGATAAAGGATTTCTCAAAGAAATGCAACCGTCAGTGTCATTCGTGAAAATATACCCTTTAAACCCTCTCCCACAAACCAGGAACAAGAAATTGCATTAAACTTAATTAACTAACCCCTTTCTTAACTGCGCGCTTCCCTTTTCAACTTCGCCTTTACCAAAGATAGATTGGTTGAGAAACGGTGGGTTACCGAAATAGATGACTTCACCATCGCCAGCGACCTTTACATCTAATCTTCATTCAGCATGAACGATAGCGCGTATGATACCGCTGACCGATAAACTCATTTCTTTAGTAATTAGTTGGCGCGCATCTATCTAGCCGTTCCCCTCGATATTAATCGAAGCTTTATCGGCCCTTCCCTCCAAAACCAATTGACTATTACCACTCGCTCGAACATCAAAACTATCGTCCTCAATTCCTTTCACCTCTGTTTGGATTGAACCGGCGGTAGCCAGACTTTCAAGCTCTTCATCGCTGACTTCGATAACAATTGGAATACCCGGAAGCAAGCGGCGTGCGCCTTTCGTCGAAATTT
The DNA here is from genome assembly GCF_907164965.1 of Coxiella endosymbiont of Ornithodoros maritimus. Classification (GTDB taxonomy): domain Bacteria; phylum Pseudomonadota; class Gammaproteobacteria; order Coxiellales; family Coxiellaceae; genus Coxiella. The sequence goes on along the minus strand of NZ_CAJRAM010000020.1, from coordinate 494 downwards.
CTAACGAATCGCCTTTAACCGTCGTGACAATATAAGATTGTAAATTATCATCCGTTCTAACGGCGACTTGCTGAGGTTTCCCCGTTGTGACAAATAACTTCACGTCCCGTGCGCTTTAATATACCCAAATTCGGGAGCCTGCCTCGTTTGCTTAAGAACTTTGCCGCTATCTTTTAACGTTTCCCAGTGACAGGTGCTTAATTACGATAACGGCAATTACCAAAATAATTAATTTAGGAGAATGCTTCATTGCAATTTTCCTTATGGTTGGTTAGACTAGCCTATGTTAAGTGATTGTCGAGCTCCCGTCATCGGGGAGGATTGACTTTCTATTTCGCACACGACGATTTTTATTATTAAAGAGGGTAATTTTCTAAAAAATTAATCCTTACAGATCATCCACGCACAGGCGTAACCTAGACGCACTGTGGAAAGAAATTTTTTCCTCTATACATGACGAAAGCAGTTCAGTTGATGAAATAGTGAGAAAAGCT
>NZ_CAJRAM010000019.1 GCF_907164965.1 Coxiella endosymbiont of Ornithodoros maritimus | reverse complement strand
TCAACCCCTATAATCAATTGCTTCAATTAAAACAAACCTTTCCATTAATTCCGCCTGCTCAGAAGATAAATTCATCGCTTTCCTTCGTGTACGGAGATCCCTCACAGAACGAAATCCTCATTAATATTTTTAATATTTTAGAGATATTCTTTAGTTCATTTTTGTAGGAAAGTAAAATAAACAAAGAGAATCTATATGAGGGGTTGACAAGAAACAATAGTCACGGAACCGCCTACTAAGCGCCCCAGAAGTCTCACAACTAAAGAAAAAGAGCTGATAGGAAAAGTAAATTTTTTTGTACACGAGTCGGAGAAGACGAAGGTGATACTGTCTTTTTTGTACCATTTTTTGTGCAACTGAACCTAATGATAGAAAAGCCTTAAAAGCCCTAGAAGTATTGATGTAGTCAGACGCTTAGGTGCGACTGATGCCCGCCCAGTTATTCAAAATCTTTAAATCCGTACCATCTCAGCCTGAACACCTAGGCTCTGGGTAATCACTTGTGCGGCCTCAAATGGCCATCCAGCCGCATTGAAAATGCTGATGCAATCAAATGCGTGTAAAAACCTGCCAGTAGATGAGATTTTGCAACTCCTTAAATCATTCCTGACACACGATGAATGCTCGTATAAAGATATCCCTTCCTTTTGTGTAATAATCATTGCAGCAGCTAACTCCCCAAAGTCATTGAACTTGCTAATGCAAAAGCTGATGCAATTTCCCAGAAGATGATTGTCAAACTGGTTAACTACCGATCTTTCGGATTCTTCGGATAAACTTGCAACACAGATTTTAAAAGTCGCTGTGAATAGTAATCGAATCCAGCCCTTCGAATGACTTTTGTGTTGCGTTTATATGGATCATTTAGATCAAGAGAAAAAAGCGGAGTATCAGCAGAAGGTTCTCCCCATTTTAAAAAAAGTTCACTCATTAACAGAATTCATTCTTTCTCCTATTGCGCTTGATTATCCCGTAGGAAAAGAAGAAAAAAATGAAGAAGACACTGGCTTACTGGAATCGATCTCTAAAAATGATCTAGATAGCATTGTGAATGATCTAATTAGTTACGAGTCAGATCCATCCAAGCCGAAAGAGAATCTTTTGTCTATTATTTTAGGTAAATTATAAACCTATATCTCTTTATTTAACTTCACCTGTGTTTTAAACAAGTTTACAGAAACGTTTCCTGAATCTGAAGCCCTCAAACGTCAGTACGTAAAATCCCTTATTTTATAGGTAAGCTCTCTAACCTACTATCGGGAGGATACTTTCTTAAGAGTCGCATTTAAAAATTTAGTTTCTCTTAATTTTTTGGAAAATGATGAATTTCTATGGTGGTCTTTGATTATAAAAGTAATTGAAAACGACTCCAATAAAAAAATTTTTAATCCATCAGAAGGGCAAATAGCAGATTTTATAAAAGAAACATTTACTCTCAGGGGATAAGGAAAAACCTTTATACAGCCCCCAATTTTTTAGAACTCCTGTTGCCCATGCCGAATCAGAATCCGATAATGATAACAATTCTGATTATGATTATCACACTATAATTTGAAATCTTTAGCCCATTTGTTGGATAGAATTTCCATCCGCAAAGTTAAAGTTGAGATTCCGAGCTTCTCAAGGATGATAAAATTTGGTGGTATTTTTCTGCTTCAATAACGTCGCGGCGCATTTGTTCGATTAAAGCGCTTATCGAATCAAAACGGACTTCTTCTCGAAGTTTATGTAGAAATTCCACTTCTAAATAAAAATTGTAAATCCTTTTAGAAAAATCAAATAAATAAATTTCTAACAACAATCGGGCGTTTCCATCTTTAAAAGTAGGACGGACTCCCAAACTGGCTACCCCTCGATAAGATTTTTTATTTAAAAAAACGCGAACTACAAAAACACCGGACATTGGCGCAATCGCACGATGCAAGTCGATATTCGCTGTAGGAAAGCCCAATTCTCGACCCCGCTTCTCGCCGCCAATAACGCGGCCGCAAAGTCGATACGGTCGGCCCAGCAAAGCGCGCACCACGGCCATATCCCCTACTTGCAAAGCTTGTCGCACACGCGTACTACTTACGCGCTGGCCATCGTAAATAACCGAAGGCATTTCAATTACCTTAAAATCATATTCCTCGCCCAATTGCTTTAACAACGCATAATCGCCCGCTCTTCTCGCGCCAAAACGACAATCATCGCCCGCCACAATGGCTTTCACTCCCAATCGATCCACTAAAATTTGCTTAACAAAATCTTCCGCCGCTAAATCAGCTAATGCGTGATCAAAGCGCAAACACAATAGGTAATCAATTTTCCATTCAGCAAACCCCAAGCATTTTTCCCGAAAACGCATCAATCGCGCTTCCGTTTGACCTTTTGCAAAAAATTCTTTGGCCTGTGGTTCGAAGATAATGACCACCGTTGGAAGCTTTAATTCTCGACCCAATTGCTTCAACTTTTTTAACAACGCTTGATGACCCAAATGCAGCCCATCAAAATTACCCAACGTGGCCACGCAACCATTCAAATGGGTGAGTGAATTATGTTTGCCACGTATTAATTTCATACTAATTACATGAAGTGAACAAGAGCGCGATCTTTCAGAAAAAGGACCACAGGCTAACCGAATAAATCCCGTCAATCAATGTTAACCGGGGGCCGAAGATCACGCAGGCGCAACCTTGAAATCCACAGAGCCGCTACGTAGCTTAGCAATCCCAACAAGATAAGCACTACCAAATGCCAAACGCGCTCCATTACTGACCACATCAGCCAATGATCAACTCTCCCTGCAAAAGCACTAATCGTCAATCCCATGATTCCGTTAGCAAAAAGCAAACGCAAAATTAATTTTATCCAATTAGGCAAAGGTTGATAAATCTTATCCCGTAGCAAAAAATACAATAATAACATTGCATTAAAAGATGATGCCAAAGATGTCGCTAAAGCTAAACCCGCGTGCGCCAAGGGGTGAATCAATACCGCATTTAACGTTAGATTAACAACCACCGCCGCCGCGGCGATTTTAACGGGGGTTTTTACATTTTGTCGCGAATAAAATGCCGATGCCAAGATCTTAATAAGCATAAACCCAGGCAAGCCGACCGAAAACGCCCACAAACTCCGGCGTGTCATTAGGACATCGTGTGCAGTAAAAGCACCATGATAGATCAATGTCGCCAATAAAGGGGCCGCTAAAATAAAAAGTGCCACGGCCGCTGGAACGCCGATTAACATCGCCATTCGCAATGCCCAATCGAGGGTAGCGGAATAGGCTTGCGCTGATTTTTGACTGTGTTGACGTGCTAAATTTGGTAACACGACCGTCGCTAAAGCAACACCAATCACTCCCAACGGCAAATAGGTGAGACGATCCGAATAATACAACCACGAAATGTTGCCCGCTGCCAAGAACGAAGCAAAGAAATTGTCCATTAACAAACTGATTTGAGCCACTGAAACACCAAACAACGCCGGGACCATCAGTTTTAAAACGCGCATGACTCCGGGGTGTCGCCATTGCCATTTAGGAACCGGGAATAGATTCAAGTGATACAGAAAGGGTATCTGAATAAGTAATTGCAGTATTCCGCCAAGCAAAACGCCCCACGCTAAAATGTATATCTGCGTCAAAGCATGCGGCGCCCACAGTCCGGCGACGGCTATCATAGCAACATTTAACAACACGGGTGTAAAGGCTGGTATACCAAAACGGTTAAACGTATTTAACGTCGCTCCGGCAAACGCTGTTAGCGCGATAAGAAATAAATAAGGCGAAGTAATGCGCAGCATATGCGTGGTGTACGCCAACCGAACCGGGTCGCACACAAAACCAGGAGCAAAAACCATGATAATCACCGGGGCGAGGATTTCAGCGAGGGCCACCACAATCAGCAAAGCGGCCCCTAAGGTACCGGCAATATGATTGATAAATTCACGCACTTCTTCTGGCTTGCGATTAGCCCGATAATCCGAAAGCACCGGAACGAAGGCCTGGGCAAAGGCGCCTTCGCCAAAGAGACGGCGCATAAAATTTGGAATTTTGAATGCCACCACGAAAGCGTCAAAAGCGGGCCCCGCTCCAAAGATAATGGCCAATACCACATCACGAGCGAAGCCAAGAAGCCGAGAAATCAGCGTCATACTAGAAATCACTAGTGTTGACTTGAACAACTTGCGACTCATTGTCTTTCCATTTAGTGATCAAGGAGAAGTGAGGATAGGATCCTATCATTACCCGCAACTCACAGTCATTTCAATTTTAGGCTTTGTCATTCTCGCGCAGGCGGGAGTGACGGGTTTTAAATTTTTGTCTTTACCATTTTGGGTAATGATTTAGATAGGGTATCACCACGGCTGTTCTATTGACAAACGCTGGCCAAAACGGCATATTGTGCGTCGTAAATAACGATTTTGGAGGTCCCTCGTGGCAAATTCGGCGCAAGCAAAAAAACGTGCGCGACAAAATGAAAAACGCGAACTTCATAATGCCAGTCAACATTCCGCCGTTCGTACGGCCGTCAAGAAAATTTTGAAAAGCCTCCAAGCTAATGACTTTAATGCTGCTCAAAGTGCTTATCAACATGCTATTCAGATATTGGACAAATCGGGTGGGCGGCGAATTATTCATCCAAATAAGGCGGCTCGTCTTAAAAGCCGATTGAGCCAGAAGATAAAAAATCTGTCCTCCAGTCAGTAAACAATTTAGCTTTTTCCAAAAATTGCTTTACGCTCATTTTGATTATTTGTATCGGAGAGATAACTTTGTTTCCTACTCCCGAAAAAGGACACCGTTGAGCAAGAAGAAGGGCGAAATAATTTGCACAATCCCTTTTTCAACGCTTCAGAATCTGATTCCTCTTCTACTGTAAGCATTGATAGATCGGAAAATCCCGTCTGCCGCAAGTAATTCAGTATTCCCATAGGAGAACAATTATCTTTGCAAAGCGCTGCTCGAAAGGCTTTACTTACAATTTCAAGATTTTTCTCATCATTTTGATACGCTAACCACTCGCGAGGCAACTCTATTTCGATCGGCAACAAAAATACCTTTGCAAACATCCGAAGACAATACCCCAATCGATTAAGTGTCATGAAAGGCGAAGCAGCTACAATATCCTCAAACGGAGCCGTAAAGCGAATCTTTACGGGTGCACTCGCAAAAAATTCATTGCACCCATTCGCGGCCGGGCAGCGCCTACCTCCCTTATCGCTATTGCGCTCTGCTCCCGAGATTAAGCCAACGCGGTTTTAAGTCTTGCTGGGGTGCGGCTGTCGTTATAGTGAGATCAACTTCGGTTACCTTTTTGCCAAAGTTCCCCATTAAATTTGGATCTAGATAAAGAACATAGTCGTTATCGGTTTTTTTCAACGGCGGAAATTTTCGTGCAAAAATACGGGATCCAACTTGGGCAATTTCTACTTTTTCTATTTCTGAAAATAATTCAAGTACCTCCTGGCGTTTATGGTAATCCACTTCAAAATTAATTTCATTTGGCATATGACAGCAGAATAATTCCTCGCATAGCCTTACATCCGTTGACTTTATTTCCTCAGTAAATGCGCTAACTGCACAATTCCATTGATGGACTAACTAATCCCATAATTTTGTTGAAAAATCCAGGCAAGTAGGAGAAGCTTTGTTGTTACTTTCATCCTTGTCAACAGAAGCCAATGCTTTGGCTCGATCAATAATACTTTTAAATAATGCAATTTATTTCTCTAAAAAGTCCATTTTTTTCAAAACTTCGCAACTGATGCAGTTCACGCTCGATATTCTATAATTTATAAACAAAACTTTGTTGCCTATAGCCTCCTGTTTTTGTTCTTCTTAATACGCTTGTTTTTTAGAAGCGGTAGAGCAAAGTGGATAAAGGTTATCGAGATTTCTGATTGATTATTTTTCATAATTTTTTTAGTTTGGATTTCTTAATTTTTTCCTTTTTAGATGGTTTTTTCTCCTATACTTTTTTTGCATTTTTATTGTTTTGAGCCCAACATCAGATGCTTTTTCTTCAAAGAGTAGGCCGTTTAAAGCGGTCCAATAAAGCACCAGCCCGGGCAACCAACAGATACCCGTTGTTATTTAACAACGCATACAAGCGCTGAGACTGTTGGGGAGAGAAATCGTCAAAAAATAAAGGTAACCCTAGCTCATTTGGGTGCAAATTTCTTTTTCTGAGTCTCGAAGAGCGTGGTCCCCCGTGTTATCTGCAAACGTACAAAGAACAAAATAAAATTCTAAAATATGACTCAATCGTAATTCTGTGGTTTCAACAGTTCCTGGAGTCGCCAACTGGTCGATAAGGTTAGCGATAGCCGATTTCACTTCATCTTTAACATTTTGAAAAATAGATTTCTTCATCAAAGGATTTTTTTGCCAAAGATAATTTCATTTTACGCAAAATAAAAGTATTGAATAAATTGTAATGCCGTCTCTTCTATCGAGGACAAAAAATCTATGACTAACATTTTGTATTATTAAGGTTGTTTACTTCCTAAAATTTTTTCTTTTCATCAAAAGAATTTTTTAAGATCTTTTTTTCTCTCCAACTTATAATAGTTTTTAACCCCTGCTTCGAAAGAATTTGAAATAAAAGTTGACAATTGAGAACGGCTTAACATTTTTCGCAGAAGTTGGGTTAAACCTCGATTTGAATCTTCTTTTAAAACGAATTCTATTGCCATATTAAAAATGGCGATTAAGAAATATTTTTCAGAAACAAAATCAGCTAAAGTAATAATTTTAAAACGACAAAGTACCAGCATGAGCGGCGGGTGTGCGTAATCTCTACCCTATAAATGGAGCTGAAACTCATAATAACACGAATCTTAGTGGTTTATATAGTACTTTAAAAGAGGAACATTTACCGGCGATCGAGAAAGCAATACCGTTAGCGGTATTCTTCCATCCTTCTAAGTTACATTCATCCAGAAAATAATCATTTCCATGCTGGTTATTCAACTCATTAAAACTTTAAAAAATTTTTGACAAGTTTCTATTGAGTCGTATCACTCAAAGAAATAAGAAGTTATATTTTTAAACGAGGATTAAGTTCCAAAAGGAATTTAAATAATTATACAGATTGCAAATCAATCGCCAAAAAAATCAGAAATTTTGACTGTGTTTCTCCGAGGTGGTTTTTGGGATAACAAACCAAATTAATATTATCCTCAAGCTCTCTAAGCCACCGCGCTTCGTTTAAAAGACGATATTTTTTAATTGTTCTAGTATTTAAAAACCATTTCTTCCTTTGAACAGCGCTTTTCCTTTTTATCATTTTCTTCAAACTGTTTATTTTGAAGCAATTAATTCAGGTTGTTAGTAAAATTCACCGGATTTATAAAATCAATTTCAAATTCTTCTTGGTAATTAAAGATAATAGGCCGTTGTATTTCAATACCCGCTTCATTTTGAAAGAGTGACTCAATAATTGTATAGAAATTGTGCCCTCGCAAGTTACAATAGAGCTTTAAATGCGCTAATTGATTATTGCTCTCTATAATGCACTAAATGATTAATAAAAATCCCCGCAACTTTTCCAAAACGCTTGCTTCAAACTTTGAGACAGTTTTCTGAGATATTAACTAATTAAAAAATGACCATTTCTAAACAAAATTCCAGTGGTTTTGCTACAGTATTGTCTTTCGATTCCGGTGATAAATAATAAAGATCAATAATATAAATGCGACACGCAAAAAGGGGTTTATTTTTTCCAAAAATTTTAACCATTGAATAAACGGATGAATAGTACCTTACAACTTAGGTTCTATTCCACTAATATAGATAGTTTTTAAATTTTTAATCAGAATCCGATTAACAACTTCAATACGAGAAAGACCGGTTTCCAAATCAATTGATTGCACCAATGTCGTTATCATTGCTAAAAATCGCCTTTTACCGCGATTAGGAAAACGACTGGATAAATGCCGGAATAACTCAAATGACGTTGGTAATCATCCAATGAAAGTTCATTTATTAAATGAAAAGCTAACTCCACATTTTGCATTTGAAGCCCGTTAATAAAGGGAACCTCAGCGCCTTTCCATAAATAGCGTTTTTTCGCTGCTCCTCCTCAATAGTTTCTTTCACGGCATTATAGAAATCAACAGCGCTATAGCGAAAGATTTCAGTAGTTATATCGAAAGATAAACCTTCCGGGATTTTAAATTTCAGGTTTTGGAAGGATAACGCTGGGAAAAAATTATTTAACAAATAAAGAAAAAAATCAGCATCGACTAAACGAATGGCCCAATACATAAGAGAAGGAGACTGAAGATCAAGATGAGTCTCAACTATTTCATTGATAGAAGCCTTAACCTCATTCAGACGCTGTGTTTTTAATTTGTCTTCATCCACTTCGACAAAAGTCATTAAGCATGACTTTGCTTGATTAGTAACAACTTTTAGTTGATTAAGATCATATAAAAAATTGGCTGCCAAAGCGCAACATCTTAGAAGATCCCCATCTTTTCAGCAAAACCAGTTTTTGAATAAATAAAGCTTAGGGTAATATTAAATGGAATACTGATGTGTTTTTAAACCTCCGTACACGAAGGAAAGCGATGAATTTATCTTCTGAGCAGGCGGAATTAATGGAAAGGTTTGTTTTAATTGAAGCAA
>NZ_CAJRAM010000018.1 GCF_907164965.1 Coxiella endosymbiont of Ornithodoros maritimus | reverse complement strand
TCAGAAATTCTACTCAACACTCAGCAGCTTTTCTCACTATTTCATCAACTGAACTCCTTTCGTCATGTATAGAGGTTTTTAAAAATGACATTAAGTCATAACACAACAATTCTGTGCCTTCACGATTAATCGCAGAAATTTTATAAACGGGGCCTTTCCAATTGAGTCGATTTATAATTTCCTGACACTGCACTTGCGCGACCTCAGGAGGCAGTAAATCAATCTTATTAAAAACCAACCAGCGTGGTTTTTGCGAAAGGTTTTGACCAAATTGTTCGAGTTCGCTGATGATCGCCTGAATAGATTGAACGGGATCAGAACCGTCTAAGGGAGTGATATCGACAATATGTAATAATAATTGGGCTCGTTCTAAATGCTTGAGAAACTGAACGCCGAGGCCTGCGCCCTCGCTAGCGCCTTCAATTAACCCCGGGATATCCGCAATAACAAAGCTTCGGTATTCTTCCACGCGCACAACGCCCAAGTGCGGATACAATGTTGTAAAAGGGTAATCCGCAATTTTTGGGATTGCCTTGGAGACAGCATGGATGAAGGTGGACTTTCCGGCATTGGGCAACCCGAGCAAACCGACATCGGCTAATAGCTTAAGTTCAAGTTTAAGTTCGCGGACTTCACCCTCTTCTCCAAAGGTGGTCCTCTGAGGAGCGCGATTGGTGCTGCTTTTAAAGTGCGTGTTTCCTAGACCATGCCGACCCCCGCGAGCGACGCAGAGTTTATCACCAGCCTCAATCAGATCACCAATAAGCTCGCTCGTTTGTTTATCGTAAACGGTTATGCCGAGCGGCACCGGAACTATTAAATCCTCGCCTTTTTTCCCACTTCGGAGCCGTCCCATACCAGGCTGCCCGTTTTGCGCCCGTAATAAACGTTGATAGCGAAATTCGACTAAAGTGTTGACGGATTTGTCTGCTACAAAATAAACACTGCCACCGTCGCCGCCGTCACCACCATCTGGCCCACCGCGAGGTATAAATTTCTCACGACGAAAGCTAAGGCAACCATGCCCCCCATTGCCTGCTTCTACACGCACAAATGCCTCGTCAACGAATTTCATGCTTTAGTCCACTTAGCCTCATTCTTGAGAAATGGAGCGCGATTAAGACCCGCACAAGTTTTACATAAAAGAAAAATACCTCTATTCGCTCCCTTTCCACTTACCGGAAAGGGCTGAAGAGAGGAAATTATCTGAGACGATAGAGTCGCAACAAAGGATAATTCTAAGACCGGCTTTCTTCAAGCGGCTCAATGGAGACAAAATTACGCTTCTTCGGACCCTTGCGTGTAAATTTTACTTTGCCTTCGACCAATGCATACAAGGTATGATCACGACCCACACCCATATTTTCACCAGGGCGATAATGCGTGCCCCGTTGTCTAACAATAATATTCCCCGCAAGCACACGCTCTCCCCCAAAGCGCTTAACACCCAGCATTTTAGGATCGGAATCACGTCCATTTCGCGTACTACCACCGGCTTTTTTATGCGCCATCTGTTTTCACCTCTTTTTTCGCCTTTCCTAATGCTATTCCCATAATTTTAACTGCGGTAAAGGCTTGTCGATGTCGTTGCCGTTTCATGTGATGTTTACGGCGTTTGAACTTGATGACTTCAATTTTGGCTTGCCGCCCCTGATCTACCACTTCCGCCGTCACCGCTGCATCTTTTACGGAAGGCGTTCCGATGTGAAGCTCATCACCTGCTGCAACCATCAATACATCGTCAAATTTCACCAATTGACCGACACCTTGCGCCAACTTCTCTACTTTTAACATTTGCCCTTCGGTAACGCGGTGCTGCTTACCTCCGGTTTTAATGATTGCATACATCATCAAATCCTCTGCTAGTCAGAAAGAGGTGCATTTTACGGAATCTTTTGGGAGATGACAAGCATGAGGACTCCAGGCGTCTATGAGTTGACAGATAACCGAGGGGGCTGGAATTGAGGCATAACAAGTGAGTTGGTGGATAATACTTGCATAGTCAGGAAATTCTTTGAATAAATCAGTCTCATTAACTATTTCAAAATCCTGAAAATCAAATCCTGGCGAAACAGCGCAATCATACAAACTCCAACTCATAGACCCTTTTACAATAGCCGCAAACCAAACGCCTGCCTTTACTGCAAGCTGAGGCTTCGCCTCCCCATCAACTAATGGATCGCCTATAATAGCCCGATTATATTTCTTCGAAATGGGATCTAATAAATGGATGATGATCAAGCTCCTTGCATGGTGATACCAAACTTCGTCGATTTTATCCGGTGCCAAGCGAAAAAATCGCTTCTGGGCAAAAGATAATAAATAGACGTACTGCACAGGCCGTTCGCCATCTTCAAATTCTTAACGGCACGTTAACTACTGCTCTTTGCTCAGCGTGTAAATCTTCTATTTGCGCATTAGTCACCGGATTATTAAAGCTCCTTATGCACAAACAAGCGACATTAAAATCTTTACACGTTTGGTAAAATCCTGCAGTCTCCATATCAATAGCATCTGCGGCTTTATCTTTAAACAATTTTTTATAATCTTTAGAAATGTTTATACTAAGTTAAAAAAAGACCCCTCAGCTAAAATCCCTTTAGATGAGTAGATCTCCCATTACCTGAAGGGTCTTTTTCTGGTGCGTTCGTTCTGGTTGTGAGTTTACGCTTTTCTTTTATAGAAAGATTCTAGAAAGATTGAAATCAGCCATGGCTGGATTATTGGTGAGTAATTTCTACTCATTGCTTACACTGAGGACAGCAAGATTGGCAAGTTTTTAATTTCTTCGTGACGAAAACAATTCGTCGTATGGTCATTAACCATCCCCACCGCCTGCATAAAAGCATAACAAATCGTGCTCCCAACAAACTTAAACCCTCGCTTTTTTAGATCCTTGGACAAAACATCCGAGATAGCTGATCGGATAGGTATTTGCTTGGCATTTTTCCACTGATTCTGGATAGGATGCCCACCGACAAAATGCCAAATGTAATCGGAGAAGTTCCCCCTCTCCTTTTTAACTTCCAAAAACGCTTTTGCATTGTTTATAGTAGCTTGAATTTTTAATTTATTACGAATAATGCCAGCATTTTCTAATAAGCGATCTATTTTACGCGGGTTGTATTTTGAAATAATTGATGCGTCGAAATTATTGAAAGAGTCTCGATAGTTGTTTCGCTTTTTTAGAATAGTCAACCAGCTTAAACCAGTCTGCATCCCTTCTAAAATTAAAAATTCAAACAACAATCGATCATCATAGATGGGAACTCCCCATTCCAGGTCATGATAATGAATGTAAATAGGATCATTGCTTACCCAGGTGCATCGCTCCTCCTTGGGAATATTAGTTTTCTTTTTATTCATGAGATCTCCTGCACTTACAGTCATTCCAATAATTTAAGGCGTCAGAGTTACTTGACAGTTCCACAGAACCACCCCTAGCATGTGGAACCATGAAAGTGACGGTTAAAAAAGCCACATTTGAGATCGAATCCCTTCGACAGCCCGTGCGAAAGGACATTGAAGCAGTGGATGCTCTGGTTGTCAAAGAACTTTCTTCGGATGTGCCTTTGATTGAGACCATCACCCAGCATATTATTCAAAGTGCCGGGAAACGGCTACGGCCGCTGGTTGTGTTGTTGACAGCACGTGCTTGCGATTACAGGCAAGACGTTGAACATCAGGAACTCGCAACGGTTATCGAATTTATCCATACAGCGACCTTGCTTCACGACGACGTGGTTGATAAATCAACGCAACGCCGCGGTCAGAAGACCGCTAATGAGCTCTGGGGGAATTCCGCGAGCGTGTTGCTGGGAGATTTTTTGTATTCCCGTGCCTTTCAGATTTTGGCGCGACGTAGTAACGTTCCTATAATGAAAATACTCGCGACAACCACGAACCAAATCTCAGAAGGGGAAGTGTGGCAGTTAATGAATCAAAATGATCCCGATATTGATGAGGCGACTTACTACGAAGTGATCCGCCGTAAAACGGCTCAGTTATTTTCCGCTGCCGCTGAAATCGGCGCTATTGTCGCAGCAAAAAATAAAACCTGGCAAAAATCCATGGCCGCATTCGGTTTGCATTTAGGCATGGCTTACCAAATTATTGATGATCTTTTAGATTACAGCAAAGATGCTTCCGCACTCGATAAAAATGTGGGGGATGACTTGGCGGAAGGGAAAGCCACACTTCCCTTGATTTACGCTAAACAACAAGCGCAACCCGCTCAAGCCGAACACATCCGCGAAGCTATTAAAAATGGAGGGCGGGATGGTTTGCAGTGGATAATGAAACTTATGGATGAAACTCGGGCCAGAGAATACACTCAACAATGTGCTCTGAGGCAAGCAGAAAAAGCACATACTTATTTACAGCAACTTCCGCCGTCACCCTATCGAGATGCGTTGAACGCGCTAACGCAGTTTGTAGTAAGCCGTCATTATTAATCAATTGCGATATGGGGGCCCATCCAGTAAACTTCGCACATCGTTGGAAACCTACTTTTCTAAACGGGGTGTAGCTCAGCCTGGTAGAGCACTGCCTTCGGGAGGCAGGGGCCGGAGGTTCAAATCCTCTCACCCCGATTTAATAATCAATAGCGCGTAGTCTAGCTGAGATTGCGAAGTCAAACGGTGTGAGATTTTATTCTCCAAAACTAGCATTATTATCAAGGTCAGCAGCCCAGTTGGCAGGCAAAATACCTTTAGCAACATAACAATGAATACTTGAATATTGCCAGTCAATAGGATTTTTTACATACCCATATTTTACTCGATTGTAATGAATGTAATTGACATGCTTTTCAAAATCATCTTCATTACAAATAATGTGTTCCCAAAATCATCCTTGCCAAATTTCTCGTTCTCGTTTCGATTTCCGACTCATAGAAATTCTTTCAAGTTTTTCTGTTGAACGAGAAAAATAACTTTTAATTAAATTCCATCGTTGAGAATAATTTGCGTCATTTTCTGGTAACGATATAATCATACGGAGATGATCATGCAAAATAACAAACGTCTTTATTTTAAATGGATAATTTAATTTTATCTGAGGAAATGATAAACGTAATTGATCAATGTGCTCAATTAAAAGCGAATACTTTCGTTAAAGCAAATTAACCGTGAAAAAATAAGTGCCTTTTGAAATAGAGACTCTGCGACACTGCGTTTTTTCCTTCCTTTTTGTTGGGCTAAATCTTTAGGCAGCCATTGATTTAAAATAATATTTTTTATTGTGATTTTATTCTGGGCGTCTCTGTATCTGGAAATGCCAACACTACATTACAATCGTCACATTTACAGCCAGATGCACCTGGATTATGTGGTATGCCTTTAAATATCCAGTATTCTAGCTTTAAGCTTTGTCAGTCCACTTTATTTTTTAATTCATTAGTCAAAGGATCATACATCCATACAACTAATTTGCCATCTTCATCCCTATCGCTTGGAGGATGGAACATTGGATTACCTGCCTCATCAGAAAGCTTAATAACCCGGTCTATTTAGTTGCAACCCGTTGTCATAAATACCCCTAAGATCACTTATTTATGGATTTTTTCATTATTTAAAAAAAGAGACTTCGGAGCTGGTATCCAATAGAGAGGTTGTATGCCATCGAATAATTTGGTTACACCTGTTTGCCAACGTATTTCTCAATCACTCCTTTTACTTTCTTAACCGTTAATGGTTTTAACATAAAATCATCCATACCAGCCTCTAAACAAACAGGTTTGTAAGATTCATCATAATTAGCGGTAAGAGCTACAATAGGTAATAGGTACGCGCAATTTGTTATTTTCTATCTTTCTTATTTCTTCTGTCACTTCTATGCCATTCATATCTAGCAACCCTACATCCATAAAAATGAGTTTATATTTATTTTTTTAAAACATTTCAAACGCTTTTTGTCCGATTTCAGCAATATCCACGTGATATCCTAAATACATCAAAGTTACTTTCGCTATTTTTTGAGCTATTTCAAGGTCTTCTACTATCAATATCTTAATTACCCATATTTCAAAATTCTCCTTAAGATTCAACAAAATCGTCACTTAAAGGAAGCTTAAAAGATATCGTGCAAATAAATTGTGTTCCTTTCTCATACTCGCTAATTAAGTCGATCTCCCCCTCCATTTCGTGCATAAATTGTTTAACAATCCGCAATCCAAGGCCAATACCTTTATAAAATCCTTTATTTGAAAGTGACAACCGAGAAAATTTCTCAAAAATATATTCTTGTTTTTCTTTAGGGATACCAATACCTGTGTCTTCAACAATAAATCGAACGATAACAAATTTACCCGTTTTGCGGACTAAATTCACTTTTAACTTAACATACCCTTGTACAGTAAATTTAATTGCGTTGCTTAACAAGTTAATAAGAATTCTATGAAGTCGATAGCGATCACCAATTAAATAGAGGCACACTGGAATCATAATCTAACTTTAATTGTAACTGTTTGTATATTGCAGCCGGCTGCTCAATTTTTATGGAACTGTCAAGCAATTTTTTCAGATTAAATTTCTTTTCAAAAACCGCTAGTAATCCAGATTCAATTCTAGAAAAATCTAAAATACTATTACAATAATCCAAAAGCTCTTTAGCGCACTGCGTAATATCGCCTAAATATTCCCTTTTAACTTCATCCGTTTCACGTTCCCATAAATAATTAGCCAATCCCCACACACACACCATTGAAGGGTGTGCGAATGTCGTGTTCCATATTGCGCATAAATTCAGTTTTAACGAGCTTAGCCTGTTCAGCTATTTCTTTTACTTGTCGCAATTCAGCTTCTATACTTTTAAGACGGGTGATATCAATCGTATTGCCAACAATACCTACGATGTTACCCTTTTCATCTAACAACGGTCTTTTAGTTGACAACTGAGAGATCCGCTCTCCTGAAAGAAAGATGTTCACTTCTTCTCTCGCTATCATTTTTCCTTTTTTCATGACCTCTAAGTCATTTTTTCTAAATTCATCAGCGGTTTCTTTTTTAAAGAGTTCGTAATTCGTTTTACCTATAACGTCGTTCGGTTTCCACAAAAATCCCATTTTCCGCAAACTTTCACTTGCTGTGGCGTTTAGTCCTAACCACACTCCCTTTCTGTCTTTCCAATAAATATTGCCAGGAATGTTATCAACAATGTGCTTTAATTGAAAATTTTCCGCTTTTAACTGTTCCACAGTTTTTTTAATTTAGTTACTTCATAACGAGTATTCGTTTTCCTCAAGGCACCTTCTTCCATTCTTTTTCCTTAAGATACTATTAAATATGTGTTACATCCCATGTTCGTTTTCCACGGTTAAGAAAAATAAATGATTAAATAGATATATATAAGGAACAATCATTTATTTCATTGAAAAATACCCAAATCAGATATATTGTAACCTTACATCTATAGACTGTCACTGTTTAAGATCCTATAGAGGATTTCGTTTACCCGTTCAAAAACATGATAGTGTCACATGGAGTAGTAAATGTTAAAAACCCCGTACTTTAAGAGGCTGAAAATATGCGTTTAAGTTCTTTTACTAGTATTCGTTGGAGTCCCCACTGACTATTATTTTGCGTTGCAATAAGAAGTCAAGCAGGTTTTAAAGTTACCCGTATATTGGCAAGCTTGGCTATTACTTCTCAAAAACAGAGTCGACCCTTTTCTGCTCCCCTTTTCCCCCAGTCTTGGATCGCTCACAAGTTGTATCGCCCACATCGACAGAACCACCCTGCTCTTTATTTGCCCCACATCACTTTTCAACAAGTGCTTTACCTCGTCTTCCCGTTTTGGACACGATGATTAATAAGGCCTTGGCTGCAACAAATTTTTACCTTTAAAAAGAAAAGCCATTGTTTATATTCATCACCCATTACAGACGTCAGTGAATTTAATTGAGGGACTCATCCGTCTGGGAGCTAAGCCTCAGAATATTTTTGTTCTTGGCAAGCATTATTCCGAATGTCAATTGGTCGTTAAACAAATAAAACAGTTTGGTGTTTTTTATCAGCCATGCTCGATGCAGATCGGTTTAGGAAAATTTTCTCAAAATTTTATCCGAGATATTAATTGGTTATGGTTTAATATAATGACTCATGTAAAAGAAGACGTTGAGGAGATTTTAATTTTAGATCATGGCGGATATGCTTTGTCATTTATTCCTGAACAAATATTATGAAAATATAAAGTGATAGGAGTAGAAAAAACGACAGCGGGGTTAATAAATCTAGATACACAGGGGTTGCCTCCTTTTCCTTTGTTTGGAGTCGCTAATTGCGCCGCAAAAAAATTATAGAATCGTCCCTTATTACGGAAGCTACAGTAAAAAAATTACTGCCTTTAATATCGATCAAGGAAAACAATTTAACATTCGGTGTCATAGGGTATCGATCCATTGGCAAGGCTATTACGGATAAATTGTTATCGATGGATCATAAAGTCATCGTGTATGACAATGATCCTAATCAGTTAAGAAGTGTAAATAAGATGAAAAATTTAGCCACTACGAATGAGTTATCGGCACTTGTGAAATCTTCTGATTATATTTTTGGTTGCACGGGGCGTGATGTCGCTACTTCCATTGATTCCTTTAGACTTTTTCCTAAAAATAAAACTTTAATTAGTTGTTCTTCTGAAGATAAAGAATTTCTGTCTCTATTACAACTTGTCCAACAAAAAAATAATGCTAAAGTAGCTGCAAAACCTTTGGCTGATGTTGAATATAAGACCGATATAGGCGCTACTATCCGTATTCTTCGTGGAGGATTTCCGATTAATTTTGATGATTCTGGTGAATCTGTTCCCGAAAACGATATTCAACTCACTCGGGCACTTGTACTAGGGAGCGTATTACAAGCCATTCAATTTTTCAAAAAACCGGAGATATTAGAGAAGGGGGGCGTTTGGGCACTCGACCCTCAAATTCAAAGTCTTATAATTCGCGAATGGCTAAAATATCAACCCGAGCAACATTTTCAAAAGGATATTATCGATAAATTCCAAAATGAAGAATGGATTTTAGAACATTCTGGAGGAACTTATGAATCATGTGAGGTTTTTTAGAAAATTATACTGACAGAGGCACTCACCCTTTTCTACTAAAATAATTTAAATGTAAAAAAGTACGTAAGTTAGGCTGAGCTTGCGAAGCCCAATAGTATAGAATTTTATTCTCTAAACAATCATCATCCTTATCAAGTGCAGCAGTCCAGCTGGCAGGAAAAATACCTTTAGCAATCTAACAATGAACACTTGAGTGGACTCTGCGATATTGTATTGTTTTTCTTTCTTTTTGTTGGGCTTCGCAAGCTCAGCCAAACCTACGCGCTTTATCAGCAACTATTAACTATAACTACTATAACTATTAGATGAATTAAAAGACTCGGACGATGAATATTCAAACCTAAAAATGTAAATCTAGTTCATGGTTTTCGGTGTCTTGATCATTTGTAGAGACTCTTGAATAGGCAAAATAGGAGTTGCAAAGTAGGTGTATGCGTCTAAACAAAACTATGAAATCAATGTGTGGAGTGAAGATGAGATCGCTGAAAATACAAATTTTATGCAGCTAGAGAAGGTCCTTTAGGGGTGATTTTTTCTGTTCTTCCAGAATCTCTTTCCCACAGGTTCTTAGAAAAACCTGGGTATTTGCCCTGAAGAACAAGCCACCACGAAAATACTGTGACACGACAGCCGCTATTTCTATGGTAAGAGTGGCTTGCACAGCATATTTAAGAAATTTTAAGATCGATCCGAGCATATTAGCGTTCTTAACAATTTCCTTTTTTTGCTCATATTACTTTATAATCTTAAAGACTTCTCAAAAGATATTTACTACCTTAGGAGCATGAATTTCTCAAAATTTAGTGTTATATTCGTCGCTGTGTCTTACTCCTAAGTCTCCTGGTTGCGTCGATTCAACCCACGAAGTCAGCTCCTCATCAACCTTTTCTTGAATCTTTTTAAGCACTTTATTCAATTTTATTAGTTTTATTCGACTCACTTATCTTTTTTAAAACTTTAACAGCCATTGACGCGAAGAACTGATCTCCAAGCAACGTTAGTGCGTTCGATAAATCAAGCGAAAAAACATCTTCTAAATGTCCAAATTGTTGAGGCAGTTGGGCAAAAGATAACTTCTTTTTTTGAGTTCGGTAATTCCGTATTAGATTACCCATCTATTTATTGACAATTTGAGTTAATTCACACGCCGCCACTTTATTTCCATTTCGAGAGGATAAGTGAATATAGTAATCATCAACCGTTCTTCCGTCATTTAAAATAAAAAGCAAAAAACGCTCGCGATCAACTACCGCATGAATCAGCCTCATCGTCTAAGGAATGGAATCCTAATCCGAAGGCCTCAAATTTTTCTGGCAAAGAAGAATCTGGATTTTTACACCGAGTCCAATAATCATTAGCCATCGCAACGATATGGATCTTACACAATTTTTCTTCAACGGAGTCTTTGTTCGATCCGCTTTTCGCATCTCTTTCTTTTAGCCGACGAATCAGAGATTTAGTTAAGCCTAATCCCTCGCAGACATAATCGGTGACTTCATCATTGTTGAAAACAGCGTGCCACAATAAAAGATCTTGAATATATTCTTCTTTTTCAAAGTCTTCATAAGAAAGCTGCTTGGTTTGGATCAATTTCCAAATGTTCTGCTTTACGGGAAGGGACTGCGCATTTGCGTATCGGAAAACACATTTGCGATATCTTTTTCTTCCAAACACTAAAAAAATTCTTACTCGGTAGTAGCCTGTAAGTAAGGGCCTTCTGATTTGCGACGGCTTGCTTCCTCCACTGGCGAAGCATCATAACCAGCCACGATTTTATAAGCTTTTATAATTTCTTTATACACAGCCCAATGATAATCGTATTCAACACGAGTTACTGGGTCGCTGATGGCTTCGCTGGCTTCATTGATTACTTGAAAGCGGTTTTGGACAGCTTCTTTTGTTTTCGAGGCATCCGTCGGGGGAGGGTGATATTTTTTTATCTTTTCTCCATTCGTCTGGATGCCATATAAGAACTAATTTGTGATAGGATTTTCTCATCACTTCGTTGCTCGCATCCGAAGTCAGGGCTAACACGGCATAATAATCCTTTCTGGAATTAAATTTTTTATAGTAAACTTTTCTGTTAATTGATGTCATTAACGAGTTAGTGTTTTTTTTCCGCTTCGTTTTCATCAACTTCATCCTCTAGTTCCCAACCGTTCCGTTGAACGGCGCAGAACGAAGCAGTCCCGTCAAAGAAACGAATGGGAACCACTTCCTGCTCTGTAAGCGCCCCCCACAAGAACGTAATTCCACTTCGGTGCCATAGGTTCTAGCAGCTAACAATTGACCGGACTCTTTCTGTTGAACTATTTGGCTTAAATTCTGATACAAACTTGAACCAGCACTGCGTCGGGCTGCTTTCTTTCCGGAATTAACCTTTTCTGCAAGTGATTGATCCAATAGTAACCCAGGTAAGACGCACACAAAAACTGTGTGAGTTGTTGCACATCCAGAAGTCGTTCTTGCTTAATTTTTGTATTTAAAAAGAAACGGTTACATCAGTGCGAAAGGGCCTCTTTCGTTTTGCTGCTTTATTCCAGCGGTTGGGCACGCATTTCTTCGCTAAACGGCGTAGGCGTATCGAGGTATTTCAAGATCGATCTAACAAAGGGCAGTCTAAAGGGATTCGAAAAGCCGGTGAGGCCCCTTGCCACCGTTCTGTAATAAAAACTCCATCGCCACAAAGAGAATTTTCTTATCTGTTTCATCAGTAGTCGCCATATACTGCGCTGCGGCATAATCAAATAAGGACTCCCGATCTCCCTCCTCATCCTCCCAAAACAACTTGTCGGATAAACTCACTTCAATAAATCGGCTGCCTTTTAACCATTCGGTATCTCTAGCAAGTTCGTTTTTATCCTGAAAAGCAATTTCTATTTTTAATTGAAAGTTTTACCAAAGCTTTTCTTTATTTTTTGGATTATCAGACTCGCTGTGTCGTTTGTTCAAAAACGCTTATCTTTCTTTACAATCCAGAGACGTGGCCAGAGACGTGGATTCCAGTCTAAATCGTTTTCCATTAAACAAGTACAAATGTTTTCTTAAGGAAGCGAAAGAAGTTTGAGTCATTTTTTCTATTTCTCGAGTGATCAATCCGCGCAAGTGCTCGTGGACAAGCGCTTCAGTAGTCTGATCGTTTAAACCCCATTGAGCAATTGTAGCTTCAATATTTTTCTTTGGCACACCTCAGGCTTCTTCTAAATCCGCTTTTAATATTTTTTTCTGTTCCTTACTTAACTATTCAGGATAGCCTTTCTTATCAGCGAAATTCTTAAATATTTTCACTTTCGTTTGGAGAACAACCAACTGGCATTGCGCATTTAGGCATCTCCACTGAGCCGCTTTGAATTACCTTCAATAAATGTGACGAGGAGCAACCAATGATGGCCCTAATAGACAATAAAGATGAGGTAGCCCGATTCCATTGCGTTGATCAACAGCTTTGCTTAGCCGGACTATTCGCTTTAGCGATTTTGGAATCATAATATTCGCGACAAGCCTCTTCTTGTTTTGCATCGAGATCGGATGCTGATATAGAGGTAATGGCAAGCAAGAGCGCTTTATCTGGCACGGAGCACGCCAGGGATTGAAACGGATTATTGCCCCTTCGCAGGCGATCATAAAATTTTAAGCTAATTCGTTCTTCAATCTCTCTCCAAGCAGTTGAGGATGTAGTGATGCCTTTATCGTGAAAATATCCAAACATGAAAAAGCCCTTAAATTTAAGCGTAAAAAATAGCACTTACTCTAATTATCTCTCTAAAGCTTCTGTAAACAAAAATGAATACACCTGAACCGTGTATATTGATTCAAATTTAGGCACATACGATTAAGATTTTATTAAACGGATTTAAAAAATTTTTTGAATTATAATTTAGTAAATAGCAAAAAAGATCAGTTATATCGAGAAAGTGCGTAAAATTTATTCAGTCCAACGGTGAAATTTTATTCTCCAAAATAATCGTCCTTATCAAATTCAGCAGGCTGTTGGCTGGGAAAATAATTGAGCAACGGCAATGAACACTGGAGTAAGAGCCTGCGATATTGCCTGTTGCTTCTGTATTTGTTGGGCTTCACAAGATTAGCCGAACCTACGCGTTATCGAACTACTTTAGGTCACGAAATCCAGGCGATTTCTTTTTGCTCAAGCGCTTCCACATAATCCTGTTTATTTTGAATATACCCTCGTCGATCATGAGCGAATTACTGAGCAGTTCAATTTTTAAATCAGCGTACTTTTTAGCTTTAGCGAGGTAAGATTTAAGCTAATCACGAAAATAAAGATGCCTTACAATTTCTCGGCCGCCTGCCTTGAACGTATGTACATAAAGCGATGTCCTGGAATGCCATATTCTCCCCAAGCTTCATAGCCTAATTTTTCCATTGGGTCATTAAATTTGTCCACTAATTGTATATCTTTCACTTCAAGGATAATATCAACGGTTGGCTTGGCCGCGAGACCTAGCACAGATGTGCTACCGATATGGTGGATTTCAGCAAATATATCAGAAAAAATTGACTTAAGCAGCAAAGCTTCTTTTTCAAATTGGTTTGAGCAATCAAGATCACATGGCACAATTTCAATAATTTTTTACCCTTTATTCATACAAATTTTTTTAAAAATTATTGACATCTCAGCGCATAAATTGCGCTCAGCCCAACTCTGTGCTGTAATAAATACTTTCGTCATTTCCGTAAGGGTGATAATCTATCATAAAGTAAGTTCAAAATTTCCCTTACATAAAACTACTCCATTATCGCAAGTTTGGGTCGATAAAATGAAACGTTTAAAAATGAAGAAATTTTTATTATCAAAAGGTAAATGACCTACAGGGGAAAATGATGACTTATGAAATCAATCTGAACTACCCATCCAAAAATTTCGATAAACGCATTCGCTTTTTAGTTTTACATTATACAGCTGAGAATTTCGAAGAATCCCTTGAAATCTTGACGCAAGAAGCTTTTGAAGTAAGCGTGCATTATCTTATTCCTAAATCACTCATCGATGGAAAAAACTGTGCGTGGCATGCGGGTATCAGTGCCTGGCAAGATTGCACACATCTCAACGACACTTCAATAGGCATTGAAATCGTTAATTCAGATTATCAGAAGGAAGGCAAAAAAAGAGAGTGGTTCCCATTTCTCGATTATGAAATCGAATTAATCATTGAATTGATGAAAGAGATTATTGAGCGTTATCAACTTCACCCCACCTGCGTTGTCGGCCATTCTGATATTTCGCCAGAAAGAAAAGCAGATCCAGCTCCTCTCTTCCTATGTAAAAGACTATACGAGCGGAGTATTGGCGCCTGATATGACGATGAATATAAAAAAGAAATGGTGGAGCGCAGGCTTTCTAATGAGACGACTGGTATTCGGTGGTTACAAAGACATTTAAAAGCTTACGACTATTCGATTCAAGAAACGGGAGAATTGGATAAAAAAACCCAACAACTTGTTTACGCTTTTCAAATGCACTTTCGGCCAAGCGATTATTCAGGCGTCCCCGATAAAGAAACTTATGCGATACTCTATGCGCTGGTTAAAAAATATTTTCCTGAAAAAGTTTCCTCACCACTAAGTTGATCAAAGAAATACGATCATTTTCTCAGGGATCGTGGATTTTTTAATTTTTGCATCGGTAGAATGATACTATCAGGATAATCAAAGCGGTATCTATTCCTGCCCCCACAATCCCCCCCCAAAAAAAACTAAATTTCCAAACGCCATCGATTTTGTTTTAGAGTAAACCAATCTATTAGCTAGCAGGATAATCTTTTTATAGCAACTAACGGCTAGAGGAGCGTAGGCACGATGCACAGTCACGTACCCAGGCGTAGATTTTAAATACCATTTTCCTTTATTGTTGCCTGAGCAAACAGCTAACCCCCAAAACAGGCGGCGTTACCACTTACACACTTTGATGAGTCCCATTTACGATAGAGGCGTATCCAGTTAATAACATTAATGGGGAAAGCATTATTGACGTCACAATTATCTTAATGAAATTTCGTTATAAAACCCCAAAAGAGTCCTGTATTTACTCATTCAGTTAAGTCCTAAGCCATAGTTGGGCTCCTTCGTTGAATTTACCCTCTTTTCTGCTTCGTATAAAACCAACCCTCGTCGCTTTGCTTGAATAACATATTGATTTATCATCCCCTACTCTAATTCTTCTTTGATAGCTTTCAAACGCTGTTCGATATTTTTTCGATAATCGAAATAACACAAGAACGGCTATTTTCCTTATTCGAAAAAAGAGCGTAATAAAATAAAATTAATAATTTACTTCTTTTCTAAAAAAACTTCTTGTTGAGTTGATATATCTCCATTTGTTAACTCAGCAAGTTTATTTCCAATATATAAAAATCGAATAGGATGATAATAAATAGCAATTTGGGGACCTAAATTAGCTGCGGTTACGTAGTTTTTTCAGCGAGCGCTAGCTCGGGTTTCAAAATATTGAATTAACGTAGTAATTTTTAACCTTGAGACATCATCCATTACATTTAATTATATTTTAATATTCTTTCAATTATTATTTTGTAGCTTAGTAGGAATGGTTTCTTAATATTTTAGGGACGATTTGTTTGTTTTGTTCAGTGTATTTGTAACTCCTTCATGTTTTATGCTGCAACGTTATTTTGATCTTCTGCACTCAAGTGAGAAAATGAATTGAATTTCTTGGTAAAATAGGATCTTTGTTGGGCACAGCACGATTTGAATTTCCCATGTTAGCATTAAACAATCCAAAAAGAAGAATGGACTCATTTTGATTGGAGGGCCCCTTCTTTGTCTTACTTTCATCTCGCTCAACGTCAGCTCTAGACTCAGAAGAACATTGTACAAAGCAGCGCGAGTTAGATTGTCGGCTCATTTGAGCTACTGCTCCAAGGAAAGCCGAAGTCGTTTCGCCGGTCGAGGAAAAGGGTGTATTTAACTTGTAAATAAAACGCTTACACCTGGCTTCTTTTTCCTCAATTTCTTTCTCCAGCATTTCGATCGTTTCAATGATGGCGAAATCACGTATAAGACTTTTACCCTCAAAACTGGGTTCAAAGCTAAAATCGTAGACTTTGCGGATAAATTTAAGCAATCTCCTGCTGTTTTTTATAGTACCAGGTAACAGCCCCAGTTTTCCCCGCTTCGTTAGTAAATATGCCCATTCTTTTTGAACTGTAGTGTTTTTGGCCATTGGCCATTTTATTATTTTCACTATCCGTTTATAGGAATCCATATTACGCCGCATAGTGACTAATTGGACTTCATAATTCTCTTTTTTTATTTTTAATTTATTTACAATATTTTTACGTATTTCAGTAACACTCTTGTCGTTTTCAATAATTTTTAAAATTATTTCGATTACTTTGTTTAAGACCCACGTATTATTCCAACTGTTCAGAAGTGCATTTACAATGGAAATCGAGTTTCTGATAACCTTATCAAGTACCAATGTCTTTTTCATGGGATAATCCCTTTTCAGAGTATACTGACAAAATCAATGCTCAAAATAACCGAAATGTTATTTAGCATTAATCAAGAAAATATTAAGGAGAGCAGGCAAAGGCGAATAGAGTTCAGACATAAAACGTATGTTAAGTATCCTAGCGAATGAATCAAATTTCTTGTTTTCTAATAAAAGTAAAGAGTTATCATAAGCATGTTCATAAGTCTTTTTCCGTAGGCACGGCGGACTTCAATAGAAATTTCATTTGTTATTAATGCAGCAATATTACTCCTCGAGCAAGTAAACTTGTGACTATAGATAGCATCAGTCAAAATGCACTGACTATCTTTATAGGCTCTTTCAGTTTAGATTTAAAAAATATAAATCATCAGATTTTAAGCTGTTCCCAAGGAGCCGCTGATTGATTTTATCTGCTCCTTATTACTAACGTTTTTTCAATCTTTTTACTTCTCAATACGAGAAGTAAAATAATATGCACTTGAAAAAACCAACTGACGGAATAATAACATCCTTCGAGCAATATTGGCTTAACCATTTCCTCAATCCGTTTCAGACATTTATTCACGAAATTTGTATCGCGATAGGTTTTCTTGAGCATTGCTATCAGCAAATAAAAATGTGCATGAAGATAAACGTGGCTTGGATAAGCTCTGCTTTTACAAATACAAACACCGCCTGCGCGATCTATTTTATTGATTGCTTCCTCGATTGATCAAAATAACTGGGATTTCTAATTGCAAATCATTTCTATGTTTTAGTTCTATTTTAACATAACTATTCTCCAAATTTAGTGTTAGGGCTAATTGATCCATCTGAGTTAGCAAGAGATAAAATATGGGCGACAGTGATTAGATCAAGCAACGCATGTCTGTTGGAGCTAAAAATAGTTCGAGTTTTTTGTAATAATTTGGTATCTACTTTCAGTAATTGAGACAAATCAAAGGTCTTGCGATTCAATTCACCCGCTTCTTCTATCGCAGTAGGAATATCTTGAACAATTAACAAGGTATTTTTTAATACATTAACCGGGATTTCACGAGAATTAAAGTTATGCGCACCCATGCTAAAAAATAAGTCGAGCGGTTTTCTTAATAAAAATTTAAACTAAAAATTAATGGCATTTTAAAATCAAATAAAAATCATTTTTAAATTGCCAGCGTAATAAAAATACAGTGATATTGAACTAATATTATTATTTTAGGACGATTTTCATGCGAAAAAATAGAAATATACCCGATTCTAGAAACACCTCCAATTAGTATAACTTAAAAACTAATCAAGGATTACTTATTATTAGGTCCGTGACTATACTTGACTATCTTTTTCAAAATTTATTTAATGTTAATAACATATCCTCAGATAACGAAACCAGAGTCGTAGAGCCCTCTTCTGCTCTGCGTAGAGACTCTGAAGAAGAACCCTTAATGCTGCCAATCCTACTGCAATTCTCTTTACAACTCGGACTTCTTGCACTTTGTAACGCACTGAAGCAAGAAAAGATGCGACGACGCATAATTACTGAACCCGAAGTGGGTTTCATTGAAAACTTCCAGAAAGAGCATCCTCATCTTAGCCGAATAGTGGAAAGTCATTTAAAAAAGCGGAAAGTAACCGATAATGGAAAAGTATTTATTACATCATTACCGCATTCCCAAAGCGAGTTGAGGTCTGCCAAAGCATGGTCGCGCGCTGGAATAAAATAGAGAAATTAACGGAAGGCCTTCGTTCTTCGATAAAAATAACTACTTCTGATCAATTAGAGTCTTTAAGTAAAGAAGAAAATAAGTTCATAGAGAAACTCACTAGTGTCTCAAATACTATCAATGAAGTCTCTCTGCATGCGGGCTTGGTATCTAAAAAAGAAAGTGAGCAGACCTCTATTAATTTTAAAAAACTTACGCCTTAATACAGGATTGGGTTAAAAATAAAGAACTTCTTTCAAAAATTGATATAAGAACATTGAAAAAATTACACGTTCTTTTAACTAAAGACTGCGGTTCTAGCGCTTTTCGCGATAAATCCAGGATTAGCCCTAGGACACGACGGTTATTTTACCTACCTTCCGACTTAGATAGCGTCGCGAATGATATCATTAATTTTCTAAGATCAGACTCCCCCACAATTTATAAAGCGATAACAGTTCGAGAATTGTTGTTATGAGCCCATTTATTTTGTGATGGCAATCAATGAGTTGCATCGCTGATTCGGATTTAGGTTTTAGAAACTCACGGAATTCCGACCAATGTTATCTCCACTGAGGATGCAGAACGACTCATGCTGCTGGTGAAGCCGTTACGGATGCCAGGTACTCTTCCTGCGGAAGAGGTGAAACAGTTAGAATTTAATTCCAAAAATGCAGAGAAGTTAGCAGGTCGATACTTCCGTTACGCATCATGATTTCTTAACAATATTTAGATTTTTTCTCGAATCGAACTAAGCTTAGAAAGCCTCTATGTCAAACGTAAAAAAGAAATTTTAGAAATGATGACTTCCCGTATCGAAGAACCTTTTGAAATCTTGTGTAAAATCTTACATTAGGAACAAAATTTGGAGAATTGCTTTTCCTACTAGAGGGCCACCCAAAATTTCTAAAACGACCAAAGTAGCCAGTTTTAATATTACAATGGAAAAATCCGTTCTGGGGAGGGGAATAAGAACTAGGATTTACTTAATGGGCAACGAACTCCTAATTGTCTAACAGACAAAAAATTCTTTTTGGAGTCTTAGTTTGTCTCATTATTCCTTTAAGCGGAATGAGCACCGATATTTATTTACCATCTTTACCCGCCATTGCCCAAGATTTTCAAACGGGTAAATCACTTTCTCAGGCTACGATGACTTCATTTGTCTTAGCTTTGACTTTATCCCAACTTATTGCGGGGCCTGTTTCCGATGCTATGGGACGCAAAATATTTATATTGACTTCCCTTTTTGTTCAGTTCCTTGCTATTGTAGCAATTATCTATTCAGCAACGATCCAGTGGATGATCGGTCTTCGCTTTCTACAGAAGTTAGGGACAGCCCTTATGATGGTTCCCGTGCGAACGATTAACATCGATGTTTTGTCTGACCATACCCTGAAAAAGCAGTTAAATTATAACACCATTAGCTTTGCGATCGGTCCTATTATAGCTTCGTTTATCGGCAGCTATCTTCAGCATTATTTCGGATAGCAATCTAACTTTTATTTCCTATTGATTTGTATCATTATTGTTTCTGGTTTGGTGCTGCTCTTTTACCGAGAAACACTTTCATTTCGATATTCTTTTTCAATTCAACATTTATGGAAAAATTACGGGATTATTTCACAAAACTTCTACTTTTTACTTCTCGGCATTTTCATAGGAACACTTTTAGGAACACTTTGGGATTAGGTAGCGATCTTTAACATAACAGCACCTTTTTTGGTCCAAACCTTTTATAGCGGTCAGGCCATTACTTAGGGTCATATTGCTCTTCTTATGGGGGTTACTTTATTTTCAGGGAACATTATAAGTCGCCTATCATTTTATATCGAGAAAAAATAAAAATTCAGGTTGTCCTTGCGTCTAGATCGTTACCTATCTTAATCATGCTAATCTTAAGTGGACGAGGCCACCTTTCCCTTACCTTACTAACCATTCCCCCTTTTTCATTATTTTTTTTCAGTGGCATTATTATTCCTATCCTCATAGGCGAAACCGTGATATTTTTCCCGAACTAGCGGCCTCAGCCAATGCCTGCTTTTTCATTTTGGTTTGGTTGACCTTCAGTTTATTCACTTACCTAGTAGCTACCTGGATCAAAGTTCATTCTCTATTCTCATTGGCAATGGGCTACTTAAGCATTAACCTATTTTGTTTAATTGCTTATTATGCTTTCATTCGCCGATTAAACTAAGGTTTGTTTGCAATTCTACTATGCTCCAGAATTCATTGATTTTCTGTACTGCGGTGCTGGAAAATCAATGAATTCTGGCTGAACCTAGGGGATTGTAAATAGACCTAAATAGGGGCACTGGTTGCACTCTAAAGGCCGCTAGTCTACTATTTAAGAAAGGAACTAACTTAAATAAAAGGATTATTTATGACTACTTTGTTCAAAAATCTGACTCTTCTTACCGCCCTATCGTTATCCTTAATATTCGGTCTTAGCAGGCTGCGACCAGAGCGCACCGTTGGCGCAACCACTGGGGCTGCTGCTGTAGGCGGTTATAAAACCGGGCGGTATAACCGGCGCGCGACGCTCTAGGCGCTAAAACAAGCGTTGTGGTGGTGTTTCTCTGGTCCAGCCGTGGGCAATGCGCTTACTAGTCGTCGATATCGCCATTACGACTAAAAAGCAGCTATCAATCATTTGAGGTTTTTCTGAATTTTCGCCTGCACAAACAAAATCCCCGTGTTGCTCGGGGATTTTTATTTTGTGGTACTTGATCTGTGCGAACAAGTTCGCGCAACGGCGACCCAAGAGGAGTGTTTGCCCATTCTCTTTTTTAAATCCCCTGCGCGACCCCCCGCAAGCCGCTCGGAATAAATTTAAAGTTTTTTCAGATTAATAACGGGTATTTCATCGAGGCGCGGAAGTCCTCTTCCGTCCCGATTGCTGGGGGTGACATAAAGTAAAGCATCGGGACCCAGCACGACGGCTTTCAATCGCCAAAATTCTCCCTCAAAGTATTTGTGGAGGTCATGCCTTATTTATAGGTCATGCCTTATTTATATTGAATACGTAAAGTGCTTCGCCCCTAAGCCCAACAAAATAAAGTTTCTCGCCAATTAGCCGCACCGGCTGGGGCCCACGTGGGCTCGCCACTTTGAAGAATAGGCGACTCCATGCTGCCTCGTTTTTCATTGCCTCGAATGATTGGGCAACGATAGTTTTTGCCAGGTTTTATTAGATTAATTTCATCATGCGCATCAGACCCATGTTCCGTTGACCAGAGATTTCCAGCTTTATCCCAAGCAACACCTTGAAAATTTTGATAACCGTAAGAATAAACAGGAGAGCCTGGAAAAGGATTGTCAGCAGGTATGCTTCTATCGTCTTTAATTCGTAAAATTATTCCTGCAAGAGATTTCAGATTTTGTGCGCCCTTGGCTACTTGGGCGTCCCCCGTAGTAATGTACAGGTAGCAGGTAGCCATCGGGCCCGAATTTGATCCTGCCTCCGTCATGCGTGCAGGCAGCGGATATATTATCGAGAATAACTTTTTGATTAATAAGCTGATTATTCATTACTTCATAACGAAGCGCTTTATTAACATAACGCCCATCAGACCTTTAAGTGTAATAAAGGTAACCCCAATGATTTTGTTGAAAATGCGGGTGAACTGTTATCCCGAATAAACCACTTTCGGCAACGGAAGCAACTTCATCAATTTTAGCGACCACCTTTATCACCGGTTTCTCTGACTGTAAATTGATTAATAAAAGCCGGCCTTTTCTTTCGGTGACTAAAAGATTTCAATTGGGCAAAAAAATCAGCGACCAGCGAACCTCTAAGAACCTCTAAAGCACTGACGAGGACAGAAACCGATGGTGCTTCGCTGGCTCTATTATTCTCAACGGAAAGCGATTTTGAATTCGGATTAGAATGAAACCTTCTTTCCAATGGCTTCCACAAGCCCAATACGATGGCAATTACTGCCAGGACCACCAAAAAAATTAATAAAAACTGTGACTCTTTCATAAAGGTATTTACTTATACATTTTTAACTTTGCTACGAAAGGGATTGAATTAAAACGGGTACTTCTAAATTCAATCTGGATAAACGCTAAGGGAAAAGTCGCCGTCCTTAGAGTTTGCATTCCTGCTGTCTGCTGGAATGACGAAAAAAGAATATGCGTTATAATAGTGAAATTCATAGAGTTGATGGGTTTATACAGTGAGAAAAATAAAATTGTTAATTATCGAAGATGAAATCGCTATCCGAGATATGGTCCGCTTTTCGTTACCGGATGAGTTTGAACTTCTCGACGCAGAAGATACGGCAAAAGCGATTAAACAACTGACCACTCAAATCCCCGATCTCATCCTATTGGATTGGATGCTTCCCGGCAAAAGCGGCATTGAATTTATCGAATGGATAAAACAAAAAGAAATTTGGCAAGATATTCCTATTGTTTTGTTAGCTGCCAAAGCGGAAGAAGAAAATAAAGTCAGAGGTTTAATGAGCGGTGCTGATGATTATATTACAAAACCTTTTTCCCCCCATGAACTAATTGCTAGGATAAGAGCCATACTTCGTCGTGGGCCATTACTTTCCTCCAACCATGAAATTAAAATGGGTGATATTAGAATCAATACAGCAAAACATCTCGTCACTGTTAGAGAGAAACGCATTGCTCTTTCACCCATGGAATATAAAATGCTTCATTTTTTTATGAAACATCCAAATAAAACCTATAGCCGAGACCAATTGATTACTTATATCTGGGGCGGGAATATTTATATCGATGATCGTACGGTTGACGTTCAAGTTCGTCGATTACGGGATAAATTAAAAAAATACGATCATCATCATTTAATTAAAACCATTAGAGGCGCTGGTTACCAGCTTTCAACCGATGATACAAAGAACACATAAATTAAATTTAAAAAAATTACCTAAAGCAGCCAGAGAGCATATTAACCAACTTGAACGTATTCGTAGCGATTTCGTTGCCAACGTTTCTCATGAACTTCGCACACCATTGACAGTAATTCGCGGCTATTTAGAGACATTGCTTAAAAAAGAAGTAAGAGACACGAAATCCTATCAAAAAATTTTCCAGCAAATGTATCAACATAGCACGCGAATGGAAACGATCATTGACGATCTTTTGTTGCTTTCTAGGCTGGAAAGCGACGATCATCCTACCGAAGAAAAAAGAAATGTTGATGTCTCTGAAATTTTAAAAATGCTTTGCGCGGATGCCGAACGAATAAGCGGTGAAAAGCAACATCTCATTCAATTAAAAGCCGAACCTAACTTATACATTAGCGGTTCAGAAGAGGAATTAAAAAGTTTGTTTTCCAATATCATCATTAATTCCGTGAAATACACGCCATCCAAAGGCCGGATTAATGTGAAATGGTATCGAGATGACGATCGCGCTGTATTTAGTGTCGTAGATACCGGCATTGGCATCGCCAAGGTCCATATCCCCAGAATTACCGAGCGTTTTTATCGGGTAGACAAAGCCCGTTCACGCGAAAGCGGCGGGACGGGACTTGGACTTGCGATTGTCAAACACGTCTTAATGCGTCACAATGCTGGATTACATATTGAAAGCGAACCGGGTAAAGGGAGCATTTTTACCTGCCGATTTCCACTAACTTTCTAAACGATTAAATCAATTTGGAATACTGCTGTAAGACGCGATCAAGGGTTAACAAACGAATATGCGTGTCGAGCAATAAACGAATTACTTACTTTCAAATTGATTAATAATGTCATCAGGCAGCGGAGCATCAAAATCAACCGCAATTTTTATTTTACCTTTCAGGCTTCCTGCTTTGCGTTGTGGCTTTACCGCTTCAATAGGAAGCAACTTCGCGGTAAGTTTTTCCGCTTTGGCAATAATCACTTCTTCCCCATGCGAAACAGCATCGACTAATTTAGAAAAGTTTATTTTAGCCGTATGGATGTTCACCGTACTTATTAGTTTCTCCCCAGGCTAAGTTTAGTTTAGTCTATTTCAAAAACAGAATAGCAATTGTCATCAAATTGTCACAATAACTTGATATCGTAATGCCAAAAGAAACTGTCAAAGGATGCTTATGACCCATCAGGTTCAAAACCCTACGCTAGAATCTTTAGACGAACAGAAACTTAATCACCTGCATTGGCGTATAGTAATTACCGCTGGGACAGGATTTTTTACGGATGCTTATGATCTATTTGTTATCGGCGTTGTCACGGCATTATTGATGCCGTTATGGCATCTTAGCGCCTCTCAAATTGCGCTGTTAAACGGTGCTTCGCTTGCCTCGGCAGCTGTAGGGGCGGTAATGTTTGGATGGTTTGCCGATAAATTTGGTCGAAAGAAAATGTATGGTATTGAAGTGTTTATCCTATTTATCGGCGCTTTGCTTTCGGCTGCTTCGCCTTCTTTTGATTGGCTTTTGGTTTCTCGAATTATCGTAGGCATTGGAATCGGGGGCGATTATCCAACTAGTGCTGTCGTGGCGAGTGAATATGCCAATCGAAAAAATCGTGGCTTTTTAGTGTTGCTCGTGTTTGCGATGCAGGCGGTGGGGTTGATTATAGGTCCGCTGTTTGCTTCTTTATTGATGGCGTTTCATCTGTCCGATGCGGTTGTATGGCGACTATTACTCGCTTTTGGAGCGCTGCCGGCAGCCTCTGTTTTTTATTTACGAAGAAGAATAGCGGAAACGCCACGATTCTTATTAAACAAATCACCACTGGAAGTAAGCCGTGTGGTCAGTGACCTGGCGGGTCACTCTGACACGGCGGCCGCCACTCCTGTTGAAAAACTCTTCTCCCCGAAATGGCTTAAATGCTTGATCGGAACTGCTGGTGCCTGGTTTTTGCTAGACGTCGCTCTTTATGGCAACGGTGTCTCCTCCGTGCTTATCATGAAAGCGATTAGCCCTCACGCCTCATTATTAAAACATACCCTTCTTTCTGCTCTTATTTTTCTGTGTTTTGCCGTCCCCGGCTATTTTTTCGCTGCGACCTATGTCGATAAGATTGGGCGAAAGACGCTTCAAATAGCGGGTTTTGGCATGATGAGTTTATGTTATCTACTCATTGCCGGAATTCCGCATATTAGTGATCAGTTACCTCTCTTTGTGGGAATTTTTGGAATCAGTTTCTTTTTTATCAATTTCGGGCCTAATGCAACAACTTTTCTGATTCCTTCCGAAATTTATCCCATTCACCTGCGTGCACGAGCACACGGATTATCCGCCTCTGTAGGTAAAGCAGGCGCGTTTATCGGCGCTTTCTTTTTACCTTTGTTATTAAAAGGTATGGGGCTGGTCTACACAATGGCGGTCGTAGCAATCGCTTCCTTTCTCGGTATTTTTGCAACTTTTTTAGTGCTTGAAATGAAAGGGGTTTCTCTGGAAAAACCCCAGTAGTATTGTTGTTCATTTTGTGCCAGCCTCAAAAGACCGGCCCACCGGCCACTTTATAAAAGGAACTACGTAGGAAGCGATTCAAATGGACAATCATATTATTGGAAGCGCAGCCAGAGCTCGAAAATGCCTGTAAATCCATCGACTGCTAAAAGCGGCGGGTATTGAAAAGGCTGTTCTTGGCGAAACTCATAGCTCTTTTTTTTTATTAATCGATTCCGAAATTAAAGAAATGCTGAGTTTTTGTGCTGAAGCGGGTTTTGACATGATATTTTTGCCCGGCCCTCGCCCCGAGTACGACAGGAAGGCCACTTTTTAGCGAAGTTAGTTTTTCATCGAACAAGGACGGCACCTCAACAACTACGATCTCGGGCTCCTTAAAATATTAAACGAGATGCGAACAAAGCAAGTGCTGCTGAATGATCTTATACTCGTCTCTATACACTGAAGCATTAGCAATTCCGTCACCGCGACAAGTGTATTTGCAAATTTAGGCAGTGATTAAATAGTCACGCTGCATGATGTCGGACTTTCCGTTCTGCAAAACATGCGTCGATTATTATCTTCCGCCGTAACGTTGAGCGCACCCATTGATACTTATGAAACTAAAAACAGCTTCATTCGTTATTATGAAATTCCGGAAATTTTACAAATCGCATCGCCGATTTTTCTTAAATTAGGTGCGAGCATTCAGGCGTATCTCTATAGCCCTGTCAGCGAGGGGATGCTTAAAAAGCGTATCAAACGACTGCTACTGGGAGTGGAAAAATTAAAAAATCAAATTTAGCCGTCAAAGAAATGTCTTATCTTTCAAAGCATTGGTGTCTTCTGCAAATTGGATCTGATAGAATGTTAAAAAATTCAGAATCATTAGGGTCTGTTAGGCATCTGCGCAATGAAAAAGACCATCAAGCAGTTAGTCCCAAAAATAACAGCGATTCCCCGCGAGATTCACGATCACCCGAAGTGCCTTTCAAAGAAAAAAACAGCCGCTTTAGTGATAAAAACTTTGTGTGCCCATGGCTATGAAACCATCGAACGCTTCGGGAAAACCGGTGTCGTTGCGACTTTAGGTACTAGAGGTCCAGGAAAAACCCTTGGATTCCATACCAACATGGATGCTCTTCCGCTGCCTGAAACAAATACTTTTTATCATAAATCGAAGTACAAAAATGTCATGCATGCCTGCGGCCATGACGGGCATACCGCCATTCTCTTAACCATTGCTGTAGAATTAGCTATTCACAAGGAAAATTTAAACGGAAAATTTAAGCTAATTTTTCAACCTGCCAAAGAAATTGGGAAAATCAAAAAAGTAATGATCCAAGAAGGTGGCTTAAAAAATTTTAATATAGATGCTATCTCTTTCGTTTTCATAATTACCCTACGTTGGCCGTGTGCAAAATTGATTTACGACCGGGCGCAATGTTCGCTGGCATAAGTCGATTTGCTATCAAAATTAAAAGCCAAGGTGACTATGGACATCATTCTTCGGAAACTTACAATCCTATCCATATCGGCGATGATATGATCAATGAAATCACTCAGCTCTCTGCGAGATTAAATTTATCTTCAGAAAATCTTGTTATTACTATCAATCAATTTCATACTGTTAAAGATAACAATGCCATTCCTAGCCTTGCTAGCATTCATGGTAGCATTCGTGCTGTAAATAAAGAAATTAAAAACCCGAAATCAACGAACTCATAAAAAAACGGACCGCTATTTACGATGCAACTATCACCTTGAAAGAAAATTTCAACTGTATACCTATCATCAACGATGAGGATAAAACGGCCATCCTCCAACAAGTAGGTAGCGAACAACTGGGCAAAGAAAATGTCATTTTAACTTATGACGACTTTTTGCCCATTTCACAAATAAAATCCCCCCTGTTATTTTCTCATTGGCAATGGTGAAAATTTCTCTATGGTCCACACCAGCACCTATGATTTCTGTGATGACGGCATTCCTGTTGCGACCTGTATTCTCTGCGAAGTCTCGTTAAGAATGCAGTCGCCAGTTTCTAAGAAACACGGCACCGAAATTTTTGAAAGTCTTTCTATTTCATAAGCATCTAAGAAAAATTTAAGAAAAAGCAGAAAGTTTACTGCTCAACAGCAATCTCTTTTCGTTATCAACCTCATAAATTCCCCCTAAATTTTCTACTTTTACTCCTTCTTTTTAAAAGGAAAGTAAGGATAGAAAATTGAGAAATTTTTTTACGCTTATGGAAAAAGGAACCGGAAAGTCTTGAAACTTATTCCGTGGAACTGGTAGAAGATGGTTGTCAATCTTTTACGGAAATAAGACGCAACAGATTACACAGATTCCCCTCATCGGATACGCTCAATTCTGCAATCGATGGCACTTGGTACCAAGAGGATTTTTTTGTAGCTATCGAAGAAATGATGATCAAGAAAAATTATCTACGACTTTAATTTTATTTATAGCTTCACGCGACGCTATCTCCTTAGCACTTCAAAATCTCTAAACTGGTTCGCTCTACTGACTTTTATTTTGGAATCTTATCAAGGCCTCTCCATCGAAACCGCCGATAAACTATCTTACGCGCTTTGCTTATTGCTTACATTTATTGGTGGCGGTTTTCTTGAATCTGTTTTGGCATTTTTTCCTAAAAAAATAGTAGCTTTCTCACGGAAATCAATGCAGTTTTTCAATTTCCAGAAAATGTTCTATTAAAAGTGGCTGGGTTATTAATTACTATTTGTCCGCCGGTTAACATTAGTCAAGATCAATATCAATCGGATGCTGCGTGCATGCTTTCATCCCGAGGGATGATGCCTCTTAAATTGCTCCCTCTTTTTGTTCTATTTGGTCTTTATTCTTCAATTAGCGAATATCTAAATTGAAATCCTATCCACAATAATGAAACTTTAAGCAACTTCCTTTGCTTAAATCCGCGAAGCCCCATAGCATGAATAAGCTTTTCGGCTCTTAATGCGGGCATTTCCGCATTTGGCTTAACCACTTTCTTGGAATACTGTCGGATTATTACGGGAAGCGGCAGAATCCCGTTCACTGTACATGCCACCATAGCCCCCTTTATATGTTTTATGCTGTTTTATTTGAATATAAAGGAATTGCGCGTAAAACGATTTATACATTCAATGAATTTATGAGATCCTTGGGGGGGTAATTTCCATCCAATCGACCACTTAATTTTTACACTCATGGATTTGACGTACGGTAAACATAATCAAGAGATCGGTGCTCCAAACAGGATCTGTATTATTTTGCTTTCCTCGTTAGGTTTAGGAGTTCTTCGAGCATACGAAGCTTATTTGCATCGTTTTAAACAATTAGAAGATTTTTCATTTTATAAAAATTGCACCTCTGATGGTTATAATGTTTTCGTTCCCTCTCCTGGCTTCTTTACAGCTAATGATCTTCATTGTCTCGAAAAAGAATTTGAATTTAAATTTGAGGATGAGTATACGTCTAAGGTTTTGGATGAAATTCTTGGGTTAACTTAACCCGTTAAAGGAAGACTCTACTTTAACAACAGTAAATTACAATACATTACAATAGCTTATTAACCAGCTTAACAGTAATTCCCGCGCACAAACCACAAAGCGTATCGGAGATATAGGCGGTCTTTTAGGCTTCGTTGCTTCGATTTATCTGGGTGTGCTTGGGGTAAATTTGCAAAGCGGCGTCATTGGCCTGTCCCTGCTGTTATTTTCTACACCTTATTAACCGGGACGTCTTTATCCATTACATTTTCAAAAATACGCGATTAATTTATGAAATAGCAAACAAAACTGCCTGATTGATGGAAAGAATGGAGTAAAACAGTCGGCGTAGCTTTGTTATCACTAACCGTTACCATTCCTATCACGTCGCTCTCATACGAAGAAATGAAATCAATACCAGAAATAAGAATGCAAGGCGTAGCTATTGCTTCCAACATACTCGTGCTTCTAACCCAGATTTTATTATTTCACTGCTCAATCAATACTTCATTACCTCGAATCACTGTTTTTGCACACTAGGTAAATAACCGCTGTCAGTTCCCTGCCTTGTCCAATTCCGCAAAAAAAATCTATCTCATCGATCGACAACTCGAAAAAACTGAAAGGCTTTTAAAAGGACTCACCGATAGCGATATAGAATTAATATTTACTACTATTAGGAGCAGTGATAAATGGAATTCCGAAGCGATTCCCCAATTATTAAATTAACCACTGATTACCTTCGTACTCAACCGCATGTGGGATATTATTCCCTCTATTCGCGGAATAACGGCTGCGCTTATTAGCTTGGCATCGACTAATACGATGCGGAAATTATCGCTAGAAATATTCACTAATTAATTTCAATTTTTGGGAATGTCTTTACAAACTTTCTTTAGCCTGGCTATGCCGCTTTCTGTTTTGGCGATGTTGATGTTTTCTACTTTTGTCGGTTATGCTGTCGATTTTGCCTGCGATAAATTTTTCTTCTGCATTACTCATATTAGTCATTTATTATGAGGCAGAGGAAATAATATTTCGTCTACAGGTGCTATTTTGCATCGCTTATTATTACGACCAGCAGTTTTTTATCCACGCCTCGAATTGAATACGGAACTTTAGCGAGATTACCCACTCGGCTCAAAAATATTATTAAATAGTGCCACTGCAATTAGCTGGTTCACTCTGGATTTTTAGCCACTAATGAAACTCAAGGAATTAATTTTTAAATCCACCAACCATTGCGATACTTTACTCGCTCTCGTCACAAAACTGCCGGCACTCTTACTGACTTTAAATGAAAATTATATTGATGACATCTACGCGCTTATTCCTGAACCAGACATCCCCCACCGCCGCTGCATTTCTTAAGCAAACCTCGGCAACCTTTTTTACAGGACCATTATCAAGAGTTAACCATCTTGGATACCGTACAGCGCGCTAGATTCCCACCTGCGTGGGGATGACCTTTAAAAAAACGGAACCTTGATATAAATATTCTCATTGTAGGTTGTTTTTTTCTATGAGACTAATTTTAAAAAAACTTTGTCGTCGCCGCGAAGGCAGGGACCTAGCGCACACCGTGCGCAATGATTTTTACATAACCAAACAGTTCTCTGAAGGCTTTATTTCTTCTATGCTCGTTTTCGAGCATTAGTTCTTTAAAAGGGATTGCAAATATCCTTTTAATTGGGCTGGCGTTATTCGAGTGATCCACATACCAAAAAGCAGAACGGTCTCTAAAATCACATATATTGAGTTGTAGATTACGATCGTGATTGAGTTTATGAATAAACGCACAGCTTTCATCGACCCGCTCTTGACGGCCCAATGAAATGCATTACCGCCATTATTATTTATTTCCCTAGTATTGACACCCAAAACATAAATTACATATCTCATGGCCTCTACCGCCCCACTCTGTGCAGCATAGTGGGGAATACTTTTGCCATTACCCTGTATTGTTTGTGTCGATCTCCAACGTTTTAATGGCATACTCCATTGCTTTAATCGAACCACTGAGCACAGCGTAGTACAGAACGTTAGTGTTGTAACCACCGAGACTGTTTGGGTTAATTTCCACAATATCAATCATATATGCCATGGCTTCAATTGATCCACTCCACGAGGTATTATGCAGTGCGTTAGTGTTCTTATTGTCCGTACTTCTGAAGTCGATATTCAAAGTTTCAATGATATATTCCACTGCTTCTTTTGACCCACTGCGTGCAACATGGTGCAGCGCGTTTGTGCCTCACCGGTTAGTAGTTTGATTAGTTATTTTTTCCTGCTCAATCGCGTATTCTAAGGCATAGAGCTCCCAACTTAAACAGTAAACCTCCCATGAAAAAAGTTTAATTCTGTCTTCATAGGGTATTTTTACCAACATCCGATATAATTTTTGATAATCGGTAATCGCGGATAGATTTATCTTACCTAACACCGGTTTAAGACCAATGGCCTCTAAATGCTCTTTCCAAATGAAATAATTTTTTGCATGAATATTAAAGAAGGATGAACAACGAGAAAGGCTAATTGAATTTTTTACATCTAAATAACTAGAGGTAAAATCCATCATTCCTTGTGGCAAATCCCTAAACCAGCTATCGTGACGAAGTTTTTCTTCGGGTGTTCTCATTATAAATTAATAAAAATTTTTGTCCGACGACTCTAGCGAATTCAATGACTCTTCCGAAAAATTTTTAAGGATCAAACCTTTTTCTGCTAAAAAGGTGGGAAAGAAATAATCGAGTCTTCTCCTAATTCTTTGACACACTCTTCCTTAAAAAAATGGAAAAGAATCTTTGCATTAAAAAGTTTAAAATGCTCAATGACTAATTTTCGTAACTCACTTTTAGGCATAACCTCTCCCCTTCACTCCAGTTGGAAAAACATCATGACGTGATAAAATTAAAAGAATCTTAGAAAGTAAATATTGTTACACAACTGCAACGCCAATTTCTCCCCTTTGCACTTCGACTCCGTAATACAATGCGAGTCCAAAAATGCTGGCGCTAAAGGATGCAATAACAATAAAATCCCAACCAAAGGGAATTAGGTGATTCCCGCCAAACGAACCATAGTATGATATTAGTGCTAATCCGGCAATATAACAGACCATCCACCAAGAGGGACGCCATTGCCAATTCAAAGATTTATCGTGTTTAAATAACAAATAAGTACCCAACAACACATATCCCACCAGAATTGCTATTACCATTTTGAAAACCACACCCCAGCCTGACCAATATACAATTAAATTACAGATATAAAATGCTAAGAAGCTAATCGTCTTGGCCATAGGTAAGCGGAAGAGGCGAGCGTGATCAGGTAACGTTTTTCGCAATACAACTAATGATAACGGCCCTACCGCATAAGCGAATACCAATAACGATACCAAAAAAACTCATCATATGCTGCCATGTCGGAAAGGGTAAAAACAAAAATAAACTGATAACGAAATTAAGTAAAATCATTCGATGAGGAACACCGAGACGGTTTAACTTCCTTAAAGAAGAAGGTAAATAACCGCCTTCGCTCACTGCAAAGGCTAATCGAGCGGTAGAGGCAGTGTAAATTAACGCCGTTCCAAATGGAGAAATGGCCGCGTCTAAATAAAGTAATTTAGCAAACCAACAGCATTCTTAATGTCATGGCAATACTGGCAGAGGGGCCCGTATCATCCTCAAAACTCAGTGTTTGCCAGCCATGTTGTAACGAAAGCGGGATTTAAAGCGCCGATAAAAGCAACTTGCAATAAGATATACAAAACAATGCAAATAATAAGCGCGCCAATAATAGCTATTGGGGATGGAGCGTTGGGGATTTTTCGCTTCACCAGCCAGTTGAATAACGGTGCTGTAACCGATAAATGAAAATATCACTCCCCCTGAAGGCAAAGCCGTTAAAATTCCTTTTATTCCTTGAGTAGCAAACCCATGAGAAGAAAAATTGGTGGTGTGAAAATCAAAAAAACAGCAGCACAATTGCCGTAAATATAGGGACCGCCAATTTAGCGCAGACAATAATCGCATTGGTTTTCGTAAGGTAACGCACCCCGATACTATTAATTACACAAAGAAACGCCAATAAAAATCAGGCTGCAATCAGCCCCGATAAAGTTAAAACAGACTATCCATCCACATTATGCTATGCATTAGCCACGGCAAATAATTACTAGCGTAATGCAGAAAAACCAGCGTTTCGAGCGGCGCCACAGCGATCGAAGAAATCCAGGCAATCCAGGCCCATCGTAAAACCTACCAACGGTCCATGGCTCAATTGCAGATAACGTACGGAACCTCCCATGAAAGAAAAACTACTCCCTAACTCCGCAAACGTCAGCGCGATCAACATCATGAGCCCCCGCCCACAGCCCATGCAAGCATGGCCGAGGCCCAGCCAAACGGGATGCAAAATAAGGAGCAAACAGCCCCCCAACCCGACCCCACAATACCGCCAATTGCAGCAAATAATAAAGCAAGGGCTCCAACCGATCGTTTCATAATAACTTCCTTCCTAGTTTTATTTAAATTAAATTTTATTTCAGAATGAGTTAAGCTTTACGATTAGCTGCTATCGGCCAGCAGGAAGGAGGAATGGAAGGAAACCGAAAAAATGAGTAGTCATGACTTTAATTGAGTCAAATTATAACCAGTTTATCAAGTTGTAGTTTTTCACGCAGCGAATACTAGCAAACAAAAATACCGAGAATGCTTTGCAGCAAGTAGTGGGCGATGTTAAGATGGCTGCTTATGGATTTTCTG
This sequence comes from Coxiella endosymbiont of Ornithodoros maritimus, assembly GCF_907164965.1. Taxonomy (GTDB): domain Bacteria; phylum Pseudomonadota; class Gammaproteobacteria; order Coxiellales; family Coxiellaceae; genus Coxiella. Next base: position 1,355 of record NZ_CAJRAM010000018.1, on the reverse strand, counting down.
GCAAACTACGGTTTATTTCTAGCAAAATTAACCAGCTTACTCCTAGCCATTGCTGTGCTTCTTTTTATTTTCTTTGGCCTATTCTTTGGCCTAATCGCCCACACCAAAAACAAAGCAAAAGGTAAGCTGGATGTTCACAAATTAAATGACAAATACAAAAGCTATCATCGTACGCTTTCAATAGCGATTAAAGGTAAATATGAGCTTAAACGTTTTTTAAAATCTCAAAAAAAAAAGAAAAAGAAACCTAACACCAGCGAAGCGAAAAAACGTATTTTTGTCCTTGATTTTCAGGGCGATATTCGGGCCTCCGCAGTCTGTGCATTGCGTGAAGAAATCACGGCCCTTCTAACGACCGCCACTCACGACGATGAAGTGCTGCTTCGGCTGGAAAGCGGTGGGGGGGTTGTGCATGGTTACGGTTTGGCCGCCTCTCAATTACAACGAATCAAGGATGCTCATATAAAATTAGTGATTGCCATTGATAAAGTGGCAGCGAGCGGTGGTTATCTCATGGCCTGTGTGGCCGATCGCATCATTGCTGCGCCTTTTGCTATCGTTGGATCGATCGGCGTGTTCGTGCAACTACCCAATTTCCACCGTTATTTACGAAAAAAATATATTGATTTTGAACAGATCATGGCCGGTGATTATAAACGGACCCTTACCCTCTTTGGTGAAAATACTGAAAAAGGCCGCGCAAAAATAAAAGAGGAAGTTGAAGAAACGCATATGCTTTTCAAATCATTTATCAAAGAACACCGTCAGGAGGTGGACGTTGAACAAATCGCGACGGGTGAGCATTGGTATGCTTCGAAAGCACTCGATCTCAGACTCGTTGACGAACTCAAAACAAGTGATGATTACTTACTCGCTGCTAGCCAAAATTACGACCTCTTCGAGATACAATATAAACGTAAACCACCTTTAGCTGAACGTGTTTTCCACAACGCCAGTCGTGCTTACCAGCAACTTTTAAATGGCTTAATGAATTAACTCTAACCCTGCGCTTGTGGGATTAGGAGAGGATTTCATATCGTTGCCTACAAAAGTTCACGGCCATTTCCAATTTTTGGGCTTCGTGATCCCGCGCAGGAGTCCAAGCGCGCTGCGCACGCAGTGCGCTGGATCCCCGCCTTCCGCAGCGACGACGAAGTTTTTTTGAAATTAGTCTCATAGAAAAAACAACCTAGAATGGGAAAATTTATATCAAGGTTTCGTTTTTTTAAACGTCCTTTCCGCGCAGGCGCCTAGAGCTCAACTTAAGGGGGCGAGGTAAAGAGGGAATATCAAGTAGTTGAAAAAATGTCTGTCGTTTCCGTGCGTAGGCTGCCTACCGACAGACAAAGAATCGA